>JAISIX010000078.1 GCA_031261805.1 Mediterranea sp. (in: CFB group bacteria) | reverse complement strand
CCGCCGAAGGAGAGCAGCTTGTAGTACTTCGCCCGGTTGAGTTGGTCGACGTTCAGGCGGAAGGTGGTGGTGGCCGGGAAGTCGAACTCCTTCTTTCCCATCTTTGGGAAGACAACGCGCGGGAAGGTGAGGGCTGTCGACACGCCCATCTCCCAGCTGTTCATCAACGAGCTTTTCTCTCCCCTCCCCGTCTGCCACTCGTAGGAGCCTTTCAGCTTCACGTTCCAGCTCTCGCCTCCTCCGAAGACGTTGTTCTTCGTCACCCCGAAGGCGGCTCCCGGCCCCGTCTGGTCGTTGCTCTTCGTCACCACGTTGAGTTCCAGCTCCGCGTCGAGCGGCTTGGCGAAGGCGGCCTGTATCTTGATGTCGAGCGTGTCGCAGGTGGCGGTGGTGTCGCGCGGCTGGTACTGCATGTCCATGTAGCCGAAGATGCCCAGCTGGCCCAACTTCTCCTGCACCTGCTCCTGGCGGTGCTGGCTGTAGAGGCGTGTGCGGTTGGAACGCCGCATCTGTGCGTTGGGCACGAACTGCTGGTAGTTGAGCCACCGGTAGAGCATGTTAGGACGCACCTTCAGCTTGCCGGGGTAATGGATGGTCATGTCGCGATAGGCGAGGCTGTCGGTAGGCCTTTCGCCATTCTTGCCGAAGAGGTAGACCGACTGCCGACCCAGGTAATAAGGCCTTTCGGCCGCTTCGGGCAGTCCGGCCACGGGTATGAGCCTCAAGCTGATGTGTCCGCCGGGCACCAGCGTGGTGTCGGCCTGGTACGTCAGGTAGTCGGGCCGGAAATAGAAGTACCCACGGTTGCGCAGCAAGCCGCTGATACGGGTTCGTTCCTCGTCGAGTTCCACTACGCTGAACTGGTCGCCGGGGCGTACGTAAGCCATGCGTCGGCCTCGTTCCAGGGTTTGTAGCATCGGGGCCTTGAAGCGTTGGTAGTACACGGTGTCCACCACGTAGGGGTTGTACATCTTCACGGTATAGCGCACGCCGGCCTTCAGTGTGTCGCGCTTGTCGGGCAGCAGCTCATAGTCCACCCGTCCGTTGAAGTAGCCGTAGTCGTGCAGCAGGTTGGTGGCTGCCTTGGCCCGTATGTCGGGCGCGAGGGCGGAGATAAACACGGGCGGGTCGGCGGCGAAGCGCCGGAACATCCATCGTCCGAAGCCTTTCTGGTAACGGGCGAAGTTGTTGTAGGCCCACATCTTGAAGGGGATGGGTAGCAGCCCGTCCAGCATCTTCGTACTGGGTGTCTTGTCGAGCGCCGCCTCCACCTCCGTGAGGGCTGTCTGCCCCACGCGGGTGGTCGACTTGTCGTGCCACACTATCTCGCTGCCGGTATAGAGCACCTCGTCCTTGGGCAGGTGCTTCGTCACCGTGCAGGCCGCCAGCAGGCACAGGGCCGCCAAGAGAACCAGCTTCTTCATTCCTTCTTCCTCCTTTTGAATATAAACAGCTCGCTCAGCCGGTCGAGCTTCTTGCGCAACACGATGCCGACGCCTGTCTCGGTAATCTCGCCATCCAATATGCTGTCGTAGTTCTTATCGTGGAACAGGCGCACGTAGCGGGTGCCCGACTGGTCGAGCCGGTACTCCAGCGAGATGTTGTCGATGAACGACTCGGCACTGTTGGTGGCGTTCTGCCCGGTAGACACCTTCCCGCCGATGACGATTTGTACCCGGTTGTTGAAGAAGCGTTGCGAGTAGCGGAAGCTATAGTCCGTCCGCCGTCCGCCGGCATCGGAGTCGTCGTAGTCGTCGATGCCTACCGACACACTGGCGTTCTTCAGGTTGCCCATCAGCGAGTTGATTTGGCTGCTGAGCACGGAGTTGAGGGCCGACCCCATGTTGAAGCCTCCCCCACTGCCCGCCCCTATGGCTCCCGTGCCGAGGTAGGTCTTCGCCACCATGATGTAGAGCGCCTGCTTGCCCCGTTCCTCGGGGCCCATGGCGGCCAGCTCGTTCTGTATAGTGCCGTCGGAGGGAGCGTCCACGTCGAAGGCGAAGGAGAGGTTGTTCAGTTTGTTCTTCACGATGACGGAGATGTCGAACTCCACCATCCGGCTACCACCACCTTCGCCTTCGGGCACAGAGGCGCGTACCTGGTCGGTGGCCTTGAAGTTGAGCGTGGGGTCCATGGCTTTTCCCGTCCACTCCACGTAGCTGCCGTTCTGTATGGCAAACTCCTTGGTGGAGATGACGGGCAGGGCGTACTTCATCAGCCCGCCGGTGAGGGTATAGCGCCCGGTGAGCGTGAGGTCGCCTTGCGGGGTGTATTTCATCGAGAGGTCGCCCCCACCCTCCAGCTCCACCCGGTTGTCGTTGGCAGCGTCGAGGTCTACCTTGAGGCGTACGGCAGGGTCGATGTGCACGGCCATCACCATGTCCAGCCCCCCGAGGGAGACGGTGGGTATGGTGGCCTTTAAGGCAGTGGTGGTGTCGCGGAAGGAGGTGAACGTGACGAGGCTACCCAACCTGTCCTGTACGGTGAGGGGCGAGTCGGTGAGGACGTACGACACGTCGGTGCTTCCCAGCAGGCTCATGTTGCCGCGCATCGTCAGCCCGTCCACCGGTCCGCGCAGGGTGGCGCGGAAGTCGGCGAACACCTTGCCGTACACCACGCTCTCGCGGGTACGTTTGGCGTTGAGCAGGGTATAGTTGTTGGCCAGCAGGCTGAGGTTGGCCGTGGGGCGGCTCATCTCCTTGAGGTCCACGTAGCCGTCGATGGTGAAGGGCGTCTTGCCGGTGGTGTAGATGGCGAACTTATCGAACGTGAGACGGTTGTCCTTGAGCTGTACGGGGCGTTCGTCGAGGCGGAAGCGTGCGTTGTACAGAGGCGACTCCACCGTGGTGCTGTCGAGCGTCAGCTGGCCGTTGAGCGTCGGTTTGGCGGCTGTCCCCGTCAGGCTCACGTGGCCGTCCATGTCGCCCGCAAGGCGTGCCAGGCCCGGCGGCACGAAGAGGTTGGCCAGCCGCAAGGGGAAATGTTCCATCGTGGCGTTCACCTCCATGCGGCTCTCGCCTCCCCCGGGGGTGGGCAGCAGCTTGCCATCGGCCCGCACGACCTCCGCTCCCTCGTGGGTGAGGTATCCGTCCACGTACTGCTCACCACGGTCGCCCGGCAGCCAGGTGGCACCCAGCCCCACGTTGCCCACTCGCTGGCGCTCGTAGGTCAGCTCGTCCACGGTGCTCTCGAAGGAGAGCTGTTGCGACTGCTCCGTCTGCACGTAGTTGGCCTCGGCAGAGAAGAGGCCAGTGAGGCGTGGCAGGTAAGGCATGGCCCGTGCCACGTCGCCCAGCTGTATGCGTCGTATCTCCACGTCGATGTTCTGCAGGGAGACGGTGTCGCCCCGCACGGAGTGTATACGGAAGCCCATGCCATCCTTGTCCAGCAGGTCGACGTTGGCGTACACCCGCATGTTGCTGCGCAGGTATATCCAGTTGTGCCGTTCGTTGAAGTGGAACTTCCGGAAGGCGATGATGGGTTCTTCGGGCAGGATGCGAAAGGCCACCCCGTCGCGCCTTCCGGCGGTGATGGGGCGTGCGTTGATGCCCAGCAACACGCCCGTCTCGCCCCGGTCGTTGGTGTAGTTCACCATCAGGTCGGCATCCTTGCTGCGTATGTCGCCCGTGAGGTTGAGGGCGAAGACATGTTGTGGGTTCTTCTTCCCGTTCACCACGATGGCACGTACCTTCATAAGCGTGGTGTCCTGGTGCACGCCGAAGGCGATGGTATCGAGCAGGAGCGTGTCCACCCGCAAGGCGTGTACCACCGCGCGGCCGTTGATGCCCCAGTTGGGAGCCGCGCCAAACTGCACCTTGGCATCCTTCATCCGCACCTGCTGTGCGGCAGCCAGGTAGTCGGCCACCCAGTTGTCCTGCCCCATGCTGAAGGCGAAGACGGCCGTAGGCAAGGCACGCCGCAGCTCGGCGTGGTCGAGGAGCTTCTCATCAATCTGCCTGCTGAGTACCTCAACGAAATGGGTGGAGTGCTCCACGAGCGCAGGCACCCCCGAGCGTGCCCGTAGGCGGAGGGCGATGTCGCCCGAGGTGAAACGCACATCCACGGAGTCGCGTCTGGCCTCGGCGGTGAGGTCGAAGGCCAGAGGACGCTTTATTTCTTCTTTTATCAGGCCCAGCTCGCGCAGGTCCAAGTGTTCGGCCTGCATCTTCAGCTTGCCGTCGGGGTAGCTACTGGCCAGGTTGTACTCGCCTTCGGCCTGCATTTTCAGCAGGGGGTTGTCGCTGTGCAGCATGGCGGTGAGGCGTGCGCCGTGCAACCGTCCCCGCAGCCGTAGGTTGGAGAGCCGGTAGCGGGCGTAGTGCAGCTGTCCCAGCTGCAAGCCCAGCCAAGCGGTGGAGGAGGGCGACAGGATGTCCAGCCCCTTGCCCCGGGCCACGGCGGCGAGGGATAGCTCGTAGATGGAGTCGTGCGGCAGGAAGTGGTGTAGCTGGAGGGTATCTACGTTGAATCGCACCTCGTATTCTTCGGTGGCGCTGTTGAGCTTGGCATTCAGGGTCACGCTTCCACTCCCTTCGTGCAACGATGTACGGGTAGTGTACTGTGGTCCGTTCAGCTCCAGCTTCGTGGTGAGGCTCATGCTGTCGGGCATGGCCAGGGAAGAGCTGTCGGCCGAGGTGCCGGTGAGGGTGGAGAGGAAGCGGAGGTCTCGCGTACCCATCCGCAGGTCCAGCGTGCCGGTGCGCCGCTGGTTGTCGCCCAGCTGGTGGAAGGCTCCCTCACCCTTCAGTGAGAAGGCGCCCGGCAGGTCGGCCGAGAGCTGTGAGATATCCAGGCTCCCCAACGTGCCGGCAGCATCAAGGCGGAGCACCAACGGGCGGTAGGGATAGCTCTCTTTGAAGGCCGGTGGCAACGCTCCGGCCCAAAGCATCACGTCCTCCTTGCCGATGTAGGCACGTAGCCAGGCGTCCAGCCGCCCTTCGTCGGACTGGGAAAGCAACGTACGCCACTCGGTGGAAGCCGAGAGGGAGAGTTGGGAGTGGTTGGTGCGCAGGTCGAGGCGGGGGATGTTGAGAAGGGAGTCGTTAGCTGTGAGCCGTCCGGTGAGGGAGGTGACACCCAGCCCCGACCGTTCGTCGAAAGCCAGCTGGCGTATCACGGCGTTCATCGTCTGTCCGGCATAGAGCAGTGAGTCGGCCTCGAAGCTCAATCCCCGCACTCCGATGTGCGAGGCGTCGAACCCCGTGGCGGGGGGCGCCGTCCCTACGTTGTAGGAGGCCGAGGAGGCCGAGAGCGCCAGCTGCCGCAGCCCATAGCGTTGCCGCCCCAGGTCCACTTGTATCCCGGTGGCCGTGGCCTCACCTATACGGGCCGAAAGTGCCACGCTATCGGCCGGCATCTGCATAGCGAAGGAGACGTTGGAAAGTTTCAGCTGTCGGAGACCCGCCACCCAACGGAGGGGGGCGGAGGCAGTGGTGTCGGCCACTGTGGTGGTATCGGTGAGCAGTAGCCGGATGTGTGTGTCGGCCAGTTCGGCACGGCTGATGTCGGCCGTCTCGGCACCGGGGTCTATCTCGCGGCTATGCAGCAGGAAGCGCCCCAGCGTACCTTCTATCCTCATGCCGTCTATCAGGTGGGCGGAGTTCATCGTCACGCCGTCGAGGGCCACCTCGTCGAGGGCTACCTTCCCTCGGAGCAACGGCCATACCTGCACACGCAGGTTGAGGCGGTCGAGGCGAAGCAAGGTGTCGGCAGACTGCACGGTGTCGGGTCGCTGCACCACCTCTACCCCTCGCACCAGCAGGTTGAGGGGGAAGCGCAGGTCGATGCGCCGCACCTGTATCTCCATGCCGGTGGCCCGGGAGGCGTAGGCAGTGGCCTCCCGTCGCAACCAATCCTGCACGGGTGGTACGTAGAGCAGCGCCATCAGCACTACAAAGAGTGCGACGGGGGTGAGCAGCACCCACCACAGTCGTTTCATCCATTTCTTCCTCATACACGGTCTTAGGTTGCGCAAAGAACGCCACAAAGTAAACCATTTTATATCAAATAAGAGAGGCTGGAGAGCAAAAAAATGAGGCATCTATAGTAGCATTGGGATTCAATCAGAGTTCAAGTGAGAGAATCTCACTGAAAGTTATGCAGACTATCTTTCGTTTAAATGTCGTATCAGGCAGGTCTTTTGCATAAAATCATTAACTTTGCAAACCATAACTCACTTAAAAGAATAATGAACAAGGACGAAATACTCATAGCGCTTCAGAAAGAAGCAGAAAGTTACAATCAGTTGATGGCCACCGAAAATGGTGACTGGATAGTAAAAGGGTTCATTGACGTGTTCAAGAACGTATATACCATCTCTTTAGATACTAAAGTCATATCGAAAGTGATGGAGTTGCTGCTAATTCCTGCTCTTGAGAATTTTGCCAAAGCGAATGATTTGACCTTGGAGTTACCACAGCAACAGAACTTCTACCCCGATTTGACCTTCATCTCCAAGACTACAAAAGAGAAGTTTGCCCTCGACATCAAGAGTACGTACAAAGACAGCAACGATGCTATCAAACCCATGACCTTAGGAGCCTTCACTGGCTACTTCAGGAACAGGGATAGCACTAAAAACACAACGTATCCATATAACGACTACTCGGCGCATTTGATACTGGGCATTGTCTACTCGCAGACAGAAGGCCGACCGAATGAGAAGAATATCTATACTATAGAAGACTTGAGCCAGATTGTCTCCGTCATCAAGGATTTTCAGTTTTTCGTCCAGCCCAAATACAAGATTGCGTCAACCTCTCCAGGCAGTGGGAATACAAAAAACATTGGAGCTGTCACAAACATAGCCAAGTTGATAAGTGGGCAAGGTCCTTTCGCTACGTTAGGAGAAGAAATATATGATGACTATTGGATGCACTACCTCACCAACGACATGGCTAAAGAGCGAGGTGAACAGAGGCCTTATACCAACCTGAAGTCCTATTATGAGTATAAGCAAAGGGGCAACGAGACCTTACTCAAACATAGAGACGAGATACTCACCTCCAACGATGATGAAACATTATGAGAAAGAACAAGCTTATCATCCCCCCCATCAAGAGCCAAGGCATCAAGACGAAACTGGTTCCTTGGATTGCCGAAGTCGTTCCTAACGACGTGGAAGGTCGCTGGATTGAGCCATTCCTGGGAACAGGCGTCGTCGCATTCAACTCAGAGTTCAAGCAAGCCATATTGAGCGACACGAACCCGCATATTATCAACTTCTACAAAGGCGTACAGTCGCATCAAATCACGGCTCCACTCATGAAACGTTACTTGGAGGAAGAGGGGAAAAAACTGCGCAACGCAGGCAATGACGGCTACGACCATTATTTGGATGTCCGTACACGCTTTAACAGCGGGGAGTTCTCGCCTTACGACTTCATCTTCCTGTCAAGGGCTGGGTTCAATGGCATGATGCGCTTCGGACGAAAAGGGAACTGGAACATACCCTTCTGCAAGAAACCGGACCGGTTCGCACAGGCATACGTTACAAAAATCACCAATCAAGTTCGCCTTGTATCAGAAGTCATCCAACCAGAACCGGCATGGACATTCTACAATAAACCGTTCAAAGAAATCATACCCATGGCTACCGAAGGTGACCTCATCTATTGCGACCCTCCCTACTATGGCCGCCACGTTGACTATTACAATGGCTGGACCGAAGATGATGAACGCCTTTTATTTCAGTTGCTGAAGGATACAAAAGCCAAGTTCATCCTCTCTACTTGGCATCACAACGACTGGCGCACCAATGAGATGATAGACAAATATTGGGGTTGCTTCAACATTCTCACCAAAGACCATTTCTACCACAATGGGGCGCACATTGAAAACAGGCGAGCCGTAGTGGAAGCGTTAGTTTGCAATTTTGACGTAACCCTGCCAATACCCACCCAAGATAAACCCTTGCAATACGAATTGAACTGGGCGGAAGAAATGGTAGCTCCCTAAATTGTCATTTCCCGGAAAGGACGAGTTCCATGGGGAGTATTTGCGAAGGCACAGCCCACAAAAGAGAAAGTCGGTGGTGAACGGGTTCGTTCACCACCGACTTTCATTCGTTTATGCTACGTGCAGGGGTGGGACTATTCGGCCAAGGGGTCGAAGGTACCCATTCCACTGTGGGTGAAGTCGGCCCAACCGATGGTTTGGAGCAGCGTTTGGTTATTGGTCTGTGCACTCTGGCGCAAGCCGGGGAAGTAATAGCGCGGGGCGAATTAGGGGTTGATTTCAACGTTATTTCCGTCGAGTCTGATATCCTTGCGCTTGAAATACGTATTGTAGTAATCGTACACTCCCTTCACGCGGGCATTCTCCACAACGACATTCCCTTCTCCATCCGTAGTCGAGACAATGGGTTCGGTCAGCGTCAACGCAGCCGGACGAGGCATGTCAGTATTGCCTACAATGGGGTCGCTGTTGTTGTTCAGTGCAGCGGTTTGCTCTACGTACACCTCGATGCGGTGGCGCTTGCCTAAATTGTTCATGGGGGTAACGCCCAAGTAATCGCAAGTATTACGGCCAAAGCCCGTCAGCTCCCAACTGGGGTTAATAGCACCTTGCCCTTCCCCACCGTCGTAAAGCATCCAGCGACGCATGTCGTAAGCACGCTTGCCTTCGTAAGCCAGTTCCACTTGGCGCTCGTAGAGGATGGCCGAGAAGAGGGCGGCACGATTGCTATTGATGGCAGGGTCAAGCCCATAGTTGTTCTCGGCCGTATATCCGACCCGTTCGCGTACTTCCTGCAAGGCAGCCAACGCTTCGTCGAAATGATTGGCACCGCAAGCCGCCTCGGCCAAGTTAAGCAACACTTCACCATAGCGTATCTCCATGAAGGGAGCGGCCGACGTACGGAATCCATACTGATTGCCACTGGCAAGGTCGTTAAAGCGTAGTAACTGGCTGTCGGTAGCGTCGTCACTGCGTTTGCGCAGGTAAACAGAGTAGTTGGAGTTCCCCAACCAATCGGCCGCATAGCCACTCTTGGTCTCGTCCTCCCTATTGTCGGCCGTATCGTACCAATTGTAGCTCCACAGCTGATAAGCTCCGCCATTGTCATAGCGAGGCGGGCAGAGGCTGCTCATGCGTGCGCTGCTGGCGAAAGAGGAGATGGTGCCACTATTGAACTTCCATTCTACGCCAGGGAAAGAGAAGGTACGGTAGAAGCGAGGGTCGCGGTTCATAAAGAAGAGCCGTGTGTCGTACGGGATAGACGAAACACCCGGACGTAACCCATCGGACATCGGGAAGAGGTCGACCATCTCCGAAGTGGGACGCAGGGAAGCTGCGCCGTTGATGTTTTGCGGCCGTATGTTCTGCTCCCAGAGGTTATTCTTATGCACGTTTTGCGCCGTCACCTCTGTCACATTATTGTATAACGTAACGAAGACAGCTTCCGACCCACCTGTATAATTGGCGAACATCTTAGCCCATCCTTCAGCGTTATTACCTGTGTTGGCCAAGGCGTCGGTAGACCCGAATCCTCCGGCTTGCAAGGTATCGACCGCATTCTTGTTGGCTTGGTAAGCCGCTTGCCAACGAGCTTCCTCGTCGGCCCGATTGAACAAAGGACTGGCGTAAAGCAGCAACATGCGGCCTTTCAAGGCAAGTGCCGCGCCTGCTGTGATACGTCCATAGTCGCCTCCTGCCCAATTGAAAGGTAATAGTCGGGCAGCCTCCGAGAGGTCTTGGCAGATGAAATCCACACAAGCTTTGGTAGAGGAGCGAGGCACCACTTTCTCAGAGCCATCGCCACTGCCAATCACGGGATTCTGTACTTCGGTAATGATAGGTACTCCACCATAAAGTTTCACCAACAAGTAGTAGCGCCATGCCCTAAAGAAAAGCGCTTGCCCCAGCAACAGGTTTTTATCTTCCTCGGGGATGGAGACACTCCCCCGCAGGCCGGCAATCACATCGTTGCACTCACGAATGCGTCCCCAAGGGCTGGCAGGGTCGTTACGCACAAAGAAATAGTCGGGCATCTCGGCGGGAATGATGGGCACGGTGGCATCGTTCCATACGCTGAAACCGCCATATTCTTCGGTCGTACGCGAGAAGTCGTCGGCACCACCGCCACTATTGAGGTCGGTGATGGCATTGGAACTACCCGGCGTAGCCGGAAGAAGTACGGTGTAGAGATAGTCTATGCGGCTCTTGGCGGCATCATAATTCTCGTACACGGTATTGGCATCGTAACTGCCATACACTTTCTTCTCTTTCAGGAACTCATCGCTGCATCCCGAAAGGGCGGTAGCCAGCGTCACCGACACCAGCAGCGCCAAATAGGATATGTTTCTTTTTCCTTTCATAATCGTCATTGCTTATAGTTAGAAGGAGACATTGACACCCACCGTAAACTTGCGCAGGTTGGGGTATCGCTCGTACGTACCACCAAATGAACTCCAAGCCTTTTCAGGGTAAGGATTGTAGAAGTCGAGCAGATTCTCGGCTGTGAGGTTCAGGCGGCAACCACTAATGCCGACCTTCTGCGTCCAAGCCTTGGGCAGCGTATAGGCTACCGTCAGGGTACGCAAACGTACGGTAGCGGCGCTCATCATCCAATAGGTCGATGCATAGCTGTTAATGCCGCTGTACTTCAGGTTGGGGTATTTACCTCCGCGATTGGCTTTCACCGTCACATTGCCCGAAGCGTCGTACACGTCTTCGTACACAAACATATCGCTCCACATCGCCGACACATTGTTGAACTCCAAGTTGCTGTAGCTTTCTTGGCGAAGGTCGGTCTGTACCAAGCCGTAAGCACCCCAAGCGGCAGCAAACTGTGCATTGACGGACAGGGATTTCCAGGAACCTCCAAAGTTCATCGTGAAACCGTAAGGGTTGCTGGACCGGTGAGAAATCTCTATGTAGTCGTTACGGTCGATGATGCCATCGGGTTTGGGGTCGAACGAGCCATCGGCATTTTGCTGTCCACGCACGTCACGGTAGATCAGTGTACCCGGATGCACATTGTCGATGGTATTGCCCAAGTAAGTAGTGATGTTGTTCACCTTGAAGTACTCTTCTATATCCTGATAGCTACGGAACATGCCCAGGCATTCCAACCCCCATACACCACGGTCGGAACGGTGGTTGGGGATGATGTCGTCGAAGAACGGTTGCGAAGCAAAAGCCGCTTTCTTGATTCGGTTGTCACTCCAGCCCGTGGTGACCTTCACCCAATAGGAGAAGTCCTTCCCAATCTTATCCTTCCAATTCAGTGCCAATTCCACACCATACGTATTGATGGAGCCATAGTTTTCGGGAGCGGGACGTGTGCCTACCGTAGCCGGATAGAACGAGGTTCCGGTAAAGGTGGTAAAGAGGTCACGACCCATATCGTAATAAGCATCGAGTGTAATGCCCAAACGACTGTTGAGCAGGCGCAGGTCGAGACCGAAGTTCATCTTGTAAGTCTTATCCCAATGCACGTCGCGGTTCACACCCGCCACCGGCATTTGGAAAGTAGAACCTCGATAGGTACCGGGATTAGTGCCAAACACAGCACCGCCGTCGGGATTACGGGCATAGAGTTGCGTCCACCGCCAAGGCTGTATGTTGTCACGTCCGAGGATACCGAACGAACCGCGAATCTTAAAGAAGTCAATACCCAGCTTCTCCTTATTGAACCACTTCTCCTCCGACAGCACCCAGCCAGCCGACCACGAGGGGAACATGCCCCAATAGTTTTCGGGAGCGAACTTGGTGGAAGCATCGGAACGGAGCAGGAACTCAAACAGGTACTTGTCGGCATAGGAGTAGTTCAAACGGCCAATGTACGAAAGCATCCCCGACTCAGTACGGCTGAAGGTGGCCGTCTGCGTAGAGGTAGAGGCTACCGAGTTGGACGAACCATCGGTGAAGCTGAACGGATCGGTACGGTCACCCTGCACATACTCATAAGCAGACTCTGCTTTCTCAATAGAGAAGAGGGCATTGACGCTGTGCGAACCGAACTGACGGGCATAGTTGACAGAAAAGTTCATCTGGTAATTGTCCGTCTTACCCATATTGCGACGCAGCAAATTGCCGTTATTCAGCACAAACGTCCCGAAATTGGCATCGCTGTAGTCCATGTCGGAACCTGTATAAAGGTGGCTACCACTCCCCCCACGTGCCAATAGGCTGTACACGTTGATATTTGTTCCCACCAAGTTGTCTTTCGTATTGTTGACGCTACGTGAATAGGAGCCTTTCACCGTCAGTCCCTTCAAGGGTTTAATCCATCCAAAGTCGTATTCCAACGACGCATTAATACCCAGATTGTTGGTCTGGCTCTGTACATTGTCGGGAGAGTTCTGTACAGCCTCGAAGTTGTAGAGGTTTACAGCGCTGAGGCCCGCTTGCTGATTTTCCATGCCGGTCCACACCATAGGGCGGTCGCCTATATAAGTGGGGACAAACGGGAGGTGGGTGGCCAATGACTTGAAGTCGGCATCGGTGCCTCCACCCGAAACGCCGTTTTGGGCACGATTCTGCTCACCTATATCTCCCGAGATTTGGAGAGAGGCTTTCACCCACTTACCTATATTAGCGCTCACCCCCGCACGGAAGTTCCAACGGTCATAATCCAAGCGCCCGATGTTGCCTTCCTGGGTATAGTAAGAAGCACCGGCGAAATAGGTGGCCCGTTCGGTGCCACCACTGATGTTCAAGCTGTGGCGTTGCGTAAAGGCGGCGCTCCACTCCTGGTCGAGCAGATTATAATTCAGGCTCTTCATCGCTTCCAATTCGTCGGCTTGGAAGTACTGCATACGCACGTTATCCGATTCGGACTCACCCGTCGAGGTGCCGGCCGCACGAGCCGCGTTATAGATACGTCCGTAGTCGTAAGCGCTTAGCATCTTAGGCTTGTAGACGGCATCCGTAAATCCAAACTGGCCGTTGTAGGAGATAGAAGGGGCACCTACCTTACCTCTTTTAGTCTTGACCAGCACAACGCCGTAAGCGGCACGCGCCCCATAGACTGCCGCCGAAGCATCCTTCAGCACAGTGATGCTCTCCACCTCATTCATGTCGAGGTTGTTGAAGGCATCTTGCGTAGAGATAAAATCATCGATGACATAGAGTGGCGACGAGTTGGCATCACCTCCATCCGTCGATCCCGGCGTGATGCTGGTGCTCACGTTGCTCTGGCGTATCTGCAGGCTGGGCGTGCTACCAGGGCGTCCGCCGCCCGAGCTGACGCGCAAGCCGCTCATCATGCCTGTCAGTGCATCGCCGAGGCTACCTACCGAGAGGTCTTTTATCTCGTTGGGAGTGATGGTCTCCACCGAGCCGGTGATGTTCTTCATCTTCTGCGAGCCATAGCCCATCACCACCACCTCATCGAGCTTGGCTACGTCTTCGCGCATGACGATACGGGGATGGTTGAGGTTGGTGACAGTCTGCGTGGTGTATCCCAAGTAGGAGACCTCAAGCTTGCCTCCCGCCGGTACGGGGATGGTAAAGCTACCATTGATGTCGGAAACTGTACCGACCGTAGAGTTGGCTACCTTGACGGCAGCACCGATGATGGGTTCGCCGGTCTCATCGACCACCGTACCGGTCACGGTTCGTGCCGTTTGGGCATAGCCTGGCAAGGCGAGCGCCAACAAAAGGCACAAACATAGGTTGATTATAACATATCTTTTACTCATAAGTATCTCGTTTTTGCTTTATACTATCCATATAGAGTTCTCATTCGGGGAGTTCGGGGAGCCAACGGGGATCGCCCGCACGACGTGCCAAAGCATCACCACTGGGGGTAAAGTCTCCATTGGCGGGGTCGGCCAGTTGCGGGTCGGTCTCAATAGGAGCCGTATCGTAACTCAGACTACTATCCGTAGTAAAAGCTCCATTGAACCAATAAGCGTTGTTAGTAACCAACATCGGCCGGCCACTGCTGGGGATGAAACGGCGAATAACCTGGTTGTTGCCCGAGTCCACGAAGATGCTGTTCTGTATGTTGAAGAACGTGGTGGTTTGGTTCATACCGCTGTAGTTGGCCATCTCGGAAGTTTTGGCAATGTTGTAGAACGTGCAGCTCTGCACAATCACTCCACCCAAATAAGATACGCCATTGTACAAGGCAGGTACTCCTGTCCAACCCGTACCATCACTATATATATTCCTTGGCCCACGAGAAGAGTAGCGGATAAAGCGGTTACCATTGGATACCGTACTATAGAACGTGCTGTTCATCAGCTGCAGATGGGCAATGAACGAGTTGTTTTGGTTCATATAGATAATGTCGGTAGACTGGTTAATGCCGACAACGCAGTCGCGCACCATGAACGTCTTCACGCACCACTGCGTAGCGTTGGGAGCAATCAGGTAACGGTTGATGCCCGTGATATTGCATTCTTGGAGGACAATCGGGTCGGCTATCACGTTCCAACCACCGGAGGTAAAGATGTTGTAATCGGCAGGATTGTTGCCCAACAGGATTAAAGCATTGGAGGAGGAACTGCTTACACTGGCGCTACAGTCGAAATCGATGAACTTCACCTTCAGTCCGGTGCAGGTAGAGATACGCGAACCATCGAGCATCGTCACTTTGGCATGGTTTATCTTGTCGCCACGGAACGTTACCAGCTGCCCTCCGAAGTTGAGTACGTCACTGATGGTGTACTCACCCCCCGGCTCAAGCACAAAGGCTTGTTCCGCCTCGGTAGGAGTGATTGGGTTGGCCTCGAACCAGGCGAAGATATCCGTCCCCGAAGGGATAGTACCGGTAGTAGGCACCAACGTGGCATAATCGGCCTCGCACGCCGTCGTGGCATCCTTGTTATCCCACTCGGCATTGCCCAGCGTACGGATACTGATCATATACTTCGTATCGTCGGTAATGTCGCGGCTCACTTTGCAGCCATCCACCACCTCATTGGCTTCGCCTACTGCCACGGGGTTTTCAGGGTCGTCGACGTTGTAGAAGGTAAATTCGTATCCACCTGCACCAGGCACTACGGGCCATTTAATGGTAGCAGTACCATCTAAGTTATCTACGACAGTGACATCCGATGGCGAGGGCGATTCGAGTTGCGCCCCCTTCACCGATGAAGACCACGTCGCATCGTCGTGGTAGCCTATGGCGCAACCACTCAAAAGCGGTATGGCTATCGCAAGCGACAAAACCAATAGCTTTTCACGAAAGGATTGATGTTTCATACATTAAATTTTAATTGAACAATATAGGTGATTCTGTTATCTATGCAGAATGGGGGAAGCAAGGTGACAAGCAGGACCTGCCGGCAAAAAAGGCAAGAGCGGAACCTTGTCTACTTGTCGCCTTGTATTCTTTTAAAAAGGGTGAGTCTCCAAGAGTGCAGGAGATACGAAGGGAGAGGCAAACCGTCGGGCTTGCCTAAGGCTGGTCTCGCTGCGTAGTGAGCGTTGGGTGAGATCGTCTTTTCCATAAGTTGAGCTACTTTAAATTGATAAAGTGGTATATCTCTCGTTCACAGCTCCTTCGAGCTGATATATAGGTAAGACGAGGGAACGAACGGTATGTAATCAGTGAAATAAAGGAATAATAGCCAAAAACAAAAAAAGAGCGCGAGTGTTTGCTTTTTCGGGCCAAAAGTGCTGTTTTATCCAATTTATCTCTTACTTTTGTGGCATGATAAACTTGGCACGCCATATAGAGACCCTGTTGTTGGAGAACGACTGCGTTATCGTCCCCGGCTTCGGAGGGTTCATCGCCCACTACCTCCCCGCTACACACGTAGAGGAAGAGAACCTCTTTCTCCCCCCTACCCGTGTGATAGGCTTCAACCCGCAACTCAAGCTGAACGACGGCGTGCTCGCACAGTCGTACATGTCGGCCTATGCCACCAGCTTCGCCGATGCCAACCACCGTATAGACAAAGCGGTGGACGAGCTGATAGCGCTCCTACACCGCGAAGGCAAAGCCTCGCTGGAGAACATCGGCGAGATACACTACGACATCCATGGCAACTACGCCTTCGGCGCTTACGAGAACAAGCTTACCACCCCCTCACTCTATGGCCTCGATGCCTTTGAGATGAAGGAGCTGAGCGCACTGCCGCAACGCACCGCAGATACCGCCGCACCCATCCACAGTCGGCCAACCCGGCAGAAGAGGACGTATGAGATTCGCATCAACCGCACCCTGCTGCGAGGCACCGTGGCCGCCGTAGCCGCCATCTTACTCTTCTTCGCCTTCCCCACCCGGATACAGAATACGCAGATAGAGCCGCACAGCTACGCACAGCTACTGCCCGGCGAACTCTTCGCCACCACCCAGCCGCAACAAAAGAAGGTGGAGAGCGCCACCCAACCAGAAAAGGCAGAGCAGGCAGAGGTGGAGTACCCACGTCCGCAAATCTCACGCCCCCAACCGGTACAGGCGACGCAAGTGGTAGCCCCCAAGCCGTACCACATCATAGTAGCGGCAGGCATCGGCAAGCAGAAAGCCGAAGCATTGGCCAGCCAGCTCCAGGCAGCTGGGCACGACGAAGCCCAAGTGCTGCAAAGCGAAACGAAGATACGCGTCGCCATCCGCTCCTTTGCCGACCGTGACGAGGCCATCAAAGCCTTGATGGAACTAAGGAAACAGGCCGACTTCCAGAGCGCTTGGCTACTGACCGACTAAGAAGATATAGCGATGAAACGAGTACTATGCCCCAAATGTGAGAACTACCTCTATTTTGATGAAACGAAGTATAGCGACGGGCAGTCGCTGGTGTTTGTGTGCGACCACTGCGGCAAGCAGTTCAGCATACGCCTTGGCAAGAGCAAGATGAAACCTCTGCGAAAAGAGGAGACGGCAGCACAAGAGGAGGCAGAAGCCCGGAAAGAGGAGTTCGGCTACATCACGGTGATAGAGAACGTGTTCGGCTTCAAGCAGGTGCTCCCCCTCAAGGAAGGCGACAACGTGATAGGCCGCCGCTGCGTAGGGACCACCATCAACACCCCCATAGAAAGTGGCGACATGAGTATGGACCGCCGCCACTGTATCATCAACGTGAAACGCAACAAGCAAGGCGAACTGGTATGCACACTGCGCGACGCCCCCAGCCTCACCGGCACCTTCCTGATGAACAGGATACTGGGCGACAAAGACCGTGTACGCATCGAAGACGGCGCCATCATCACCATAGGTGCAACCACCTTCATCTTCCACTGTTGACGAGACCCTTCTTACACACTTTAGGGTGTATTTCAACTCTCCCCCCTACGTGTTTTTTTGCATTTCTACTCTCACTACTCTCATTACCATCCGTTACCTATTGGCAATCAAAGCTTTAAGACCATGATAATAGCCATGATATTAGCATGATATTAGGAGCTACTATCATGGTCCTTCTCATCTCGAAAAGTTGAATATAGGTAATATGGCATTGCCCGCACTCTGCTTTGTCGAATCTGCGAAAGCATATATCTCGACCGGCCCACCCTATTGTCTCATCTTTCCCACCATGTTGGGAAGAAAGTTCCACGGCCTTGGGAAAAAAGTCCCACGGCCTTGGGAAAAAAGTCTCACCGCCTTGGGAAAGAAGTTCCAACGCCTTGAGAAAGAAGTCCCAACGCGCTGGGAAAGAAGTTTCACCATGTTGGAAAAGAAGTTCCACCGTATTGGGAAAGAAGGGCTGTAGTTAAAGATAGCGTTGCAAAATGTGACTTAAAAGAAATTGCCCCTCGCAATCGGAAGGCCTGTAAGGCCCAAAGTGGCTGAAAGCCTTTGCCTGAAAGGCTCTTAGCCCAGCCCATCGCAAAGCGAGGAACGAGCGACGCGTTGGGT
>JAISIX010000249.1 GCA_031261805.1 Mediterranea sp. (in: CFB group bacteria) | reverse complement strand
TGTTATAGAACACCACCTTGTAGGGTTTCTGCGCCGTGCCCGTAGTGAGGAGCAAGGCGAAGAAGGCGGTTATCAGTATCAGTTTTCTCATTATACGTGTAGCTTTTTAGTTGTTGATGCCCCATTCGGCGGGTACGTTCTGGCTCTTCACGGCGGCAGACACTTGGGGGAAGAAGGTGAAGCCTGTCTCCTTCTCAATGTCGCTTACCGACTTGCAGATGCTCTTGGTGGGCTGTCCGCTCGCGGCCTTGTGCTGCACCCAGAAACCGATGGACTTCAGCTCGCTGTCCTGGCACTCCTTAATGGTCTTGCCGGTGTTGCCGCTGCGGGTGCGGAGCACTACCTTGTAGTAGTAGCTGGGCAGAGGACAGGTGTTGCCTGCGGCGTCGGTGGTGGAGCCGCTTCCCTTTCCGTCTTTCCCGAAGTAAGCGCCGGTCACTACGTAGAGGGTGTCGGAGCAGCTGTAGCTACGTATTTTCGACTCCAAGTTGGCCCACATCTGCTGGTTCAGGTTGCTGGCTTGGGGGGTCATGTTGGACATGTAGAACGTCTGTTCGTTCATCTCCTTTGAAGCCGTGCGGTCGCCCGATGGAATCTGGTGCCCACGGTCGTAAGCCCCTTTGTAGGAGCCATGCACGCAGTTGGCTTGCCAAGTGTCGGCTATCAGCGGGTCGAAGGCCCATTCGTCGGTACGCCCCAATCCGCCTATATAGGCCGAGTGTAAGGGGTAAGCCACCCAGAGGGATGCCTTTACGCTCTTGTCGAAACAGATGGAGTAGTTGCGCACCTTCTTGTTGTCCAGCGTGATGGTGTGAGTGACGTACGTGTAGTTGGAGTTGTCCTTCTCCTCTGGAATCTCCGCCCACCCACTAAAGCTGGGTTGGGCTTGCTGTGTGCTCGAGAGCTGCGTGATGTTAAACGTTTGCGGAGCGTCGCCACCGATGGTGATGGAGAGCGTAGCCGTACGTTCGTCTTCACCAGTGTTCTTGTTGAAGTAGACGTACAGCACGTCTCTGGCACCGCTTATCACGCCCGACTTCTCAGCCTGTACGCCACTAAGAGTGAACGAACACCACGAACCGCCGCTCAGCGTAGCGCTCCAGCTCGCCCCAATGGCGTTGGGGAGTACCAAGTACGTCACGTCCTGATCGGCCCGTACGGTTGCTTTGTCCGTCGACGAGGTGTTCCAGTAGGCACCCGCCCCTCCGGTCGGCTCGTCGCCGCCTTTGTTGCTGTCGCCGCACGATGCAAACGTCAGCGTGAGGAGGCAAAGCATCCACAGGCAAGAGAGGGTAGTGTATTTACGAAATCTCATTGAATTGCTATGTTATAATATAATGTATAGAGAGACAGTCGCCTCTTGGCAACCGAAGGGGTTGTCAAGAGGTGAAAGGCTTCTGCTTTCAAATTAGTACAGTTGGAATCCGCACATTATGGCACGACCATTACTGTTGGTTGCAGCACTGAAGCTCGCATCGGTAGAGATAGTGATGGTCGAATCTACTGTCAATCCTGTCAGGTTGAAAGTATAATAATCACTATCGGCGAAGGTAATGGTGTATGGCGAGGTGTTAGTGGCTCCATCATTGGCGGCAACAGCAACGTTGTTGTCTCCAATGATGCTTCCGCCATTGTTGACTTGAATATAAACCTTGGTGGCTGTTTTACCTTTCCAAGCGGCAGCATAGAACGATAGTTTTTTATCACCAGTTACACCGAGTGCTGCTGTTGTATAAACTCCTGCCAACTTACTTGTTCCTAACTTTGCGCAATCTATGTCTGTCAAGCCTGCGGTATTTAACTTATCAGGAGAGGAACTTGTAGTGCCGATGGTTCCAGCGAGGAACTGTGGCATCGAAGTGTACGTACCCTTCGTGTCATTCCCCGTACTCGGCGCCGCAATCTTCACCGCCGCCGTTACGCTTGTAGTTCCCAGTGTTACCGTCATCGTCTGTTCGATGACAGCTCCTGTTGTATTAGCCAAGGCTGTTACTGTAATAGTCTTCCCGTTTATAGTAGCCGAAAGAGGAGCGCTCAGTCCGCTTACACTCAGTCCTGTTCCGTCAGAGTTAGCTACTGCTGCCGTAAAGTCATAAGTACCACCTGCAGCGGGGAAGGTGTAGCTGGCCGGTGTGATGGCTGTAACCATCGGGTCGGTAGAAGCGAAGTTCTTCACGTCGTCCAAGTTGCGCGGCATCAGCTGGCCTTTGCTTTGGTAGATAGAAGCGATACCGCTGATGGAGGCAGTCTTCGCAGCGTAAGTCTGTCCGTCGAACGGAGTGGCTTGCTTGTTGATGTTTATCACGAAGTCAGTGCCGCTTACATTGAACGTATGGTTCTTTAAGGCATTAACATCTTTCCACGTCCCGGCTGCGGGGCTGGTAGCGTTCTCTATCGTCACGGGCATGCAGACGTACGAAGCCAAGTCGGCCAGCGCTACCGTAATCGGGGTTACGGCATTGTTCTCAGACAATACCTTGATGTCCGTAGCGGCAAAGCCAGACACTTGTGGTACATCGTAGTTCTTTTTGATACTGGCGTTGCTCTTTAGCAGCGTCACTTCAATCTCCTGTCCCAGCTTGTATTGGGTCATGTCAATGTTGCTGTTGTAAAGAGAGATACCGTTGCCGGCCGTAGTCGCGCCTTTGGTCATGAGGTAGAGCGTGCCGTACGAGTAGTTCAGGCCGGCGGGGTCACCGCATACAACGCCTGTCAGGATATAGTTGTCGTCTACCGAAGTTGCGGTTGCCGTCATCTTGGCGATGAGGTCGGGGATGCTGATGGCGGTGGTCGTCACGGGGCCGCTGCTTGTGCTCAGGTCAATCTCTTGGCCGCCGTTGCCAGTATCCAGAGTGATGTCGTCGAGGCGGTTCTTAGAAGCCTCGGTAGCCGTGAACTTGATATACAGAGAGCTTACGGCAGCCTTTAGCGTAAAGTCGGCAGTCGCGAAGATGTAGTTAGGCTTGTTAGCGTCCCCGTTATTCTTTGTATAAGTAAGGGGTTGCCAGTTTGTTCCATCTGCACTGACATTGACCTCGAACTTGCTCATGTCGAAGGTATAATCTTTGGCATCGTAGTCTTTCACATACAGAGCGCCAAAGGTAAGCTTCAGTTTGGTCTGTTCGGAGGTGAGGGCGATGTTTTTAACGATGAAACTGGAAGGAGCGTCAGCGCCAAAGAAGACATTGTTGCCTCCCGATGCACCAGTGTATCCATCTGTGCTTGCGCTGCTTGTCCGGATTTGGACTTTCGAAGTTCCTTCGTAGGTTACTGCGCTTGCACCCGAGCCGGCTTTCGACCAGCCATTGAAGGTGCTGAGGTCGGTGTTGCCCGACACGGCTGTGGCACCCATGTCTTCGCTGAAGATAGCGTTTGTTGTGGGCGGTTGAGGTGTAACGCCTCCTTCCAAGTCAACCTCTTGTCCGCCATTGCCGGTAGCCAGTGTGATGTCGTCCAAGCGGGTGTTGTGGGCATCCAGCAGGCTGAACTTCACATAGAGGTACGATACGGGTTGCTTCAGAGTGAAGTCGGCGGTAGCGAGTATCCAGTTGGGTTTCACGGTCTCGTCGCCGGCTTTCGTATAGGTGATGGGATTCGACCACGTTGTCCCGTCGGCGCTCAACGCTACGGTGAACTGGTCAATCTCGAAGGTATAATCCTGTTGGTAGGTTACCTGATGCTGCCCACCGAAGGTCAGTCTCAAGTTGGTTTGCGATGAAGTCAACGCAATCTTCTGTATCGTGAAGTCGGCGGGAGCCGTTCCGAAGAAGACGCTGTTTCCACCGGAGGCACCATTGTAACCGCCGCTTGCGTTGCTGCTGCGTATGCTGGTGCTATTGCCGGCATACGTCACTTCGCTGGCTCCGGTACCCGTCTTCTGCCAATCTTGGTACTGGTCTATGTACGGGTAAGGGCTTGAGAGAGTTCCGTTACCAAAAGGCTCGTTGTATATTATCTCCGTCGGTGCAACTGCTCCGCAGTTGATGGTCACCACTTGCGACTTCAACACGCCTACCTTATTGGAGAAGGCTACCGTGATGTTGGCCGTACGGGCGGTACTCGTCTCGGGTACGGTCACCTTTATCGTGGCCGGGCCGTCACCTTCGGTTTGCGAGAGGGAGAGCCACGTAGTGAGTTCTTCGGGCACCGTAATCTTCCAGGGGCGATTTGTCTTAATATCAAAAGTTGCTTGACTGCCGGATGCCGGCTGGCCGTTGAGGTCAAAGTTGAGCGTAGTGGGGGAGACTTCAAAGTAAGGAGCCTCCTTGTCGTCGTTGTCGTCGACACAGTTTACTAAAAGAGTACTGGTTACTGCGAGCATTAGCACGTAGAGTAACTTAGAGATTTTTAGTTGCTTCATGTTCTTTCTAACTGGGTTAATTAAATTGTATATAAAGTACTTATTTGTTCGATTCTTATCTCATCCTCGAATAAGTCGACAAAGTTATATTTACTTAACTTATATCCAAAACAATTTGCCCCTTTTTCCTGTTACGATTGTGTTAAATCTCTGAGTGGCCTTTGTATTGAGGCTTGAGGGGGCATTCTAAAGAAAAGCAGGTAAGCCTTGTATGTGCTGGCAGGGCAACTACATCACCACTCACTGCTAATCACTAAGTAAGCTCCAATTCCCTGACTTCATCAGTTTCTGCGCCATTAAATAGCATACGCCGATAATCAGTGATTTCACGCAGCATGGACTGAAAAAACACGGCCGTGAACCAATACAAACACGGCCGTGAATTGATACAAACACGGCCGTGAACCGATTCATTCACGGCCGTGTTTTTTTAGTTCACGCTACATGATTCTGTGTAGAGTGGAATGTAGATGGGTAGGCAGGGGTTTCTGTCTGCTTCCATCCCTACGGGAGTTTGTACAGCCCCCCAGCACGTTTTTTTTCGCGTTTTACCATCATACCCTCACTATTTTCAACCAACAGGCTATAAATTAGAGGATTACACCGTGATGGTAACTGTGATGGTAACCGTGAGGGCAAAGTTACTCTCACCTTTTGGAGAATGGATGCTTCGTCTCCCTAAGCACCCTTCTTGTCCCATTCGTTGGGACTTTCTTCCTAACACCGTGGGACTTTTTTCCCAAGGCCTTGGGACTTTCTTCCCAACACCGTGGGACTTTCTTCCCAAGGCCTTGGGACTTCTTTCCCAACACGGTGGGAAAGATGAGACAATAGGCTGCCCTTAAAAGGGCGATTTGTCACACACCCCGACCAGAACCCAACGCGTCGCTCGTTCCTCGCTTTGCGATGGGATAGAAGCCTTTCAGGCAAAGGCTTTCAGCCACTTTGGGCCTTACAGGTCTTCCGATTGCGAGGGACATCTCTCTTAGGTCACAGTTTGCAACGCTATCTTTAACCACAGCCCCCTCACGGTGTAATCTGCTAATTTATAGCCTGTTGACTGAAAACAGTGAGGGTATGATGGTAAAACACGAAAAAAAAACGTGCTGGAGGAGTGTGCTGCATAGCAAAAACTTACGGGTCTATCCGCAGCACCTTGATGGTATTGAGGTACGTTTGGCCTGTGGTAGCCTCGAAGCTTACCTCGAGCTTGCCGTCGGTTACCTCTACCATCCGTTTGCGGGCTACCAGCGTGTGGCGGCCTGCCTCGGTGGCGGGACAGAAGTGGAGGAGCCACGGTTCGTCGTTCACGCCGACGTTGAGGGTGTTGGGATTGTCGGTCTTGGTGGCGCTGATGTCGGCAAAGAGCAACTCCAGTTCATAACTGCCGTTGGGCAGGTCGAAACGATATTGGCGAATGCCGTCTCGGGCGGTTTGCAGCAAGGGGTCGTTGGCGGTACCGATGATTTGGGGCGTGGTGCCTATATGGCCGCTGCGTGTCAAAGGTTCACCGCCGGTATAGCCCCAACTGCCAGGTGTGTAAGGACGGTCGGGCAACCAACAGAGTTGGCTGGCGGGGTCGGTGAAGTAGCAGTTGCTGCCCACGTTGACGGCCAGCTCCAGCCCTCGTACGTTGGCGGGGGTGATGTGTTCGGGCACATAGACCACCTCTATGTAGGTCGTCTGCTCCACGGACTGGCCTTGGTAGGTACCGGTGACCTTCAGTTCGTTGCGCCCTGCGTGGAGCGGCGCGTTCCATTCGGCGTGACAGCCTTCGGGGCGTAGATGCCCCAAGGAATGTCCGTCGAGGGCGAGTGCCACGTCGGGCAGGTTGGTGTACACCTTGATGGGCTGGGGCACAGGTGAGCCGTCGGTCACGAGCGTGCGTACCGGCCAGTCGCTCACTGCTATGTGCAGCACGGGGCGGTCGGCGCGTAGGAGGGCTTGCAGGTAGTAGTACACGTCCTTGGGATGTCGCTGGTTGTCCACCAGTCCTTTGTTGTTGATGTGGGGCATGGATTCCTGCCGGCTGGCGGAGCTGAAGTCGATGAAGTTCCACACGGCGGCGCCAATGAGGAAGGGTCGCTGCAGGATGACGGGCAGATAGTGCTCGAGGTAAGCTTGTTGCCACTGCATGGAGAAGTCGAACCGCTCGGGATGGAGCGACTGCAGACGGCGGTCGGAGCCAGCGCCAAACTCGCTGATGATGAGCGGGCGAACGGGATACTTGCGGTGCTCCTCGTCCACAAACTTCTCGAAGTCGTCGAAGCGGTTGCCGTACCACCCCATGTAGAGGTTCCACCCCACCACGTCGGTGAGGTTCGTCAGCCCGAGGCGGTTGTAGAGTTGGCTCTCGGCACAGGCCATGGTGCTTAGCCGATAGTGGTCTTCGGCTTTCAGTGTTTCGTGGAGCAGGCGGGCCTGGTTGATGAGTTGCTCATGATACTCCACGGCTTTGCTGCCTTTCACCCCTTGGGGGAGTTGCATGAGCACCTCGTTCATAAAGCCCCAGAAGGCTATGCTCGGGTGGTTGTAGTGTTGGCGAATCATCTCGCGCAAGGCACTCTGTGAATTGGCCCGGAAGGTGTCGTTCAGCTCTACCCGGTTTACCACGGGGACTTCTTCCCATACCAGCAGGCCCAGCTCGTCGCAGGCGCGCAGCACGGCCTCGTCTTGCGGATAGTGGGCCAGCCGCACGAAGTTGGCTCCCATCTCTTTGATGAGGCGCATGTCGCGCCGGTGCATCTCGTCGGTCAGGGCGATACCCATGGGGTATTGGTCCTGGTGGCACGATACGCCTATCAGCTTGAGGGGCTTGCCGTTGAGGAGGAAGCCCTGTGTGGCATCGGCGCTCATCCAACGCAGGCCGCAGGGCAGGCTCACGGCATCATCCTCTGTCTTTCCGTCGGCATCGGTAAGGCTCACCCTTACCTTATATAGATAGGGGTCGGCAGGCGACCAAAGGTGGGGCCGCTCCACACGGAAGGTGCGACTGAAGGCGATGGAGTCGGCACCAGTGGGTATATGCAGACGCTCTTCGGCCTTGGCCACCACCTTTCCGGTGGCATCGCACAGGCTGATGCGTAGCTTCCCCTTCATGGCTCGTGGGCCGTCGTTCTTCACCGCGCCACGTATCCGTACCTGGGCTTGGGTGGAGTCGATGGCGGGGGTGTCGATATAGATGCCCGGCGAGGCCGCGTCGGTGAGGTGGAGGTGTTGTCGCGAGGTGCTGATGAGCCATACGTCGCGGTAGATGCCGCCGAAGATGGTGAAGTCGCCGGCCAGTGGGGGGATGTCTTTGTTCTCGTTGTTCACCCGTACCCGCAGGAGGTTCTCCACGCCGGGGCGCAGATAGGGAGTGATGTCGACGATAAAGGCGGTGTAGCCTCCGCTATGGGTGGTGAGGCGCGTGCCGTTGAGGTAGACATCGGCCAAGGAGTTGGCGGCATCGAACTTGAGGTAGAGCTGTCGTCCGGCCACTTGGGCAGAGTCCATGCGGAAGGACTTGAGGTACCAAGCGTCGCCTCGGTAGTAATGGGCGGTGGAGTAGGCGTCGAGGTTCCAGGTATGTGGCAGCTGTACTGCCACGGTGTCGCCCGGGCACGGGCTGAAGCGCCAGCCGTCGTTCCACGTCTGCGTCAGTCGGCCGGCTTGTAGGGTGGCGGTGGGGAGCGTGCAGAGCATCGCTCCCACCATCCAATGGAAAAGTGTGTTTCTCTTCATAACTTATTTCATTCCTCTGTTTCCATCAGCTTAAAGCCCGCCGTCTGTACGTCGCGGCTGTTGGGGCCTATCATCACTTGGAAGTCGCCCGGCTCGTACACGTAGTCGAGACGGTAGTTGTAGAACTTTAGCAGGTCTACGCCGATGGAGAAGGAGACTTGCTTAGACTCGCCTGCCTTGAGGGCGACGCGCTGGAAGCCTTTCAGCTCCTTCACGGGGCGGGTGACGCTGCCTACCAAGTCGCGGATGTACATCTGCACTACCTCCGTACCGTCGCGCTTTCCGGTGTTGGTCACTGTCACGGTGGCGGTGAGGGAGTCGGTGGGGTTGATGGTACTCTGGCTGAGCGTGATGGGGCTATACTGATAGGTGGTGTAACTCAGTCCGTAGCCAAAGGGATAGAGAGGGTCGTTGTCCACGTCTAAGTACTCGCTGCGGAACTTGGTGAACCATTGTCCCTCGGCCAGCGGCCGGCCGGTGTTCTTGTGGTTGTAGAAGAGTGGAATCTGCCCCACGCACTTGGGGAATGTGGTAGTGAGCTTACCGCTGGGGTTGACGTCGCCAAAGAGCACGTCGGCAATGGCCGGTCCGGCCTCAATGCCACCAAACCATACGTTGAGGATGGCCGGCACGTGTGCCTCCTCCCAGGTGAGCACGGTGGGACGTCCGGCAAAGTGTACCAGCACTACGGGCTTGCCCGTTCCGAGGAGCGCTTGTAGCAGGGCGTGCTGGGTGTCGGGCATGTCAAGGCAGGCGCGGCTGCTCGACTCTCCGCTCATCTCCGACGACTCGCCCAGGGCGGCCACGATGACATCGGCCCGGGTTGCCGTGGAGAGTGCCTCCTGAAGCAACGCCTCGTCGGTGCGCTTGTCGCGGTGCAGGGAACGTCCGAAGGTGGTGGCGCGGGCCTCGTAGGTCGAGTCGCTCATCAGGTTGCTGCCCTTGGCGTAGAGTATCTTGGCTTGGTCGCCCACCACCTCTTGGAGTCCTTCTACGAGGGTGGGGGCTTGCTGGAGCTTGCCTGCCACGCTCCAGGTGCCGGGCATATTGGTGTGGGTGTTGCCCAATGGACCGACGACGGCGATGGTACCTCGCTTGGCCAATGGCAGGAGGTCTTTTTCGTTCTTCAGCAGCACGAAGCTCTCGGCGGCGGTGCGTCGGCAGGCGGCGAGGTGCTCGGGGGTGAATATCTGCGTCTTGGCGCGTTCCGCGTCGCAGTACTTATAGGGGTTGTCGAAGAGGCCGAGCTTATATTTCGCCTCGAGTATGCGTCGACAGGCGTTGTCTATCTGGTTCGGGGTCACCATCTTCTTTTTGAGGGCTGTCTTCAGTTGGGTGAGGAAGGCTTCGCTCACCATGTCCATGTCCACCCCGGCGTTCATTGCCAGCGCGGCCACCTGCAGGCTGTCGCCCATGCCGTGGGCGGTCATCTCGGTGGTGCCGGGATAGTCGGTCACCACGAAGCCCCGGAAGCCCCATTCTTCGCGTAGCACATCGGTGAGCAACCATTGGTTGCCGGTGGCGGGCA
>JAISIX010000068.1 GCA_031261805.1 Mediterranea sp. (in: CFB group bacteria) | reverse complement strand
ATGGTGAGGAGCATCACCATCAGGGCGGGTATCATGAATACTTTGTTGTCGAGGCGGGGGTTGAAGAGGTTCAGCGTGGATAGCGTCGGCATGGACGTGCCCGCCGACGGCAACCGCGGGTTCTGCTCGTGGGCGAAGGCTTGTACGATGCTTGCCAGGTAGGAGGCGGCCAGCGCGCCTTTCGTGCCGTTCACTGCGTTGGAGGAGATGAGCACTTGGGCGTTCTCCTTCCGCGTCAGTTGTTTCTCGAAGTGGGGCAGGATTTCGAGTAGCACATCGGCGTCACCTCTTTCTATGTCTACCAGCGCGGCCTCGCCCGAGCCGGGCATGGCATTGAGATGGAAGTAGTGGGAGGCGACGACCTTTTCGCGAAGCAGGCGGGAGGTGGTACTATGGTCGCTGTCCACGATGTCTATCCGCACGTTCTTCACCTCTTGATTGAGCGCCCATGGCAGCACCAGCAGGATGGTAACGGGCAGGATGAATATCAGCTTGGGCAGGAACGGGTTCCTGAACAGCTGCTTGAACTCTTTTTCCAATAAGAACCGTATCATGACAATCGTGTATTGAATTTCTTGAGGGCGATGATGAGGACAATGGCTGTGTAGCCGGCCAGTATGGCGATGTCGTGCCATACGAAGGCGACTCCCGCACCTTGTATCATCACCTTCTTGATGGCATCGATAAACCAGCGGGGCGGCAGGATGGCGGAGAGCCACTGAAAGAACGGGGGCATGCTCTCGATGGGGAAGATCATGCCCGAGAGCAACATGGTGGGTATCATCATCACCATGCCCGACATCAGCATGGCGGCCACCTGTGTCCTTGCCAGGTTGGATACCAATATGCCGATGGAGAGCGACAGCATGATGTACAGGAGCGAGAGGAGGATGAGCAGGCCGAGGCTGCCGGCGATGGGTACTCCCAGCACGAAGTACGCGAGCAGGAGGATGGTGGTGAGGTTGACTACCGACAGGGCGAAGTAGGGCACAATCTTGGCCAACGTGATGTACAGGGGGCGTAGGGGCGAGATGAGCAGCACCTCCATGGTACCCGTCTCCTTCTCGCGCACGATGGAGATGCTGGTCATCATGGCGCAGATGAGCATCAGTATCAGTCCCATCACGCCCGGCACGAAGTTGTAGGCGCCTTTCATCTGCGGGTTGTACAGCATCTTGACCTGTGTGGTGATATGGGTGGGGTAGGTGCCGATGATGCTCGAGGCATAGCCCGTCAGCAGGGTGGCTTGGTTGGGGTCGGAGGCGTCGGCGATGAGTTGTACGTCGAGGGGTTGCGTGGCCGACCCTTGTCGCCGCTTGACGACGATGCCCAGCCCGGCTTTGTTCCCCCTGAAGAGGCGGGCTATCTCGGCGGGGCTGCGTACCGGCACTACGGTGAAGTACTCGCTGGCTTGCAGCTCGTGGGCGAGGCGTGTACTCTCTGCGTTCTTGGCGTAGTCCAGCACGGCCACGTTGGCATTGCGCACCTCGGTGGAGATGGCGAAGCCGAAGAGCAACATCTGCACCACGGGCATGGCGAGCAGGATGAGCATCGTCCGGCTGTCGCGGAAGATGTGGAAGAACTCCTTTTGTACAAAAGCGATGAACTGTTTCATGTCAGTCGGACTTACGGGTGGCACCACGCGCTATCTCTCGGAATACCTCGTCCATGTTGGCGGCGTGGTACCGTCGCTTGAGGGCGGCGGGTGTGTCGAGCGCCTTTATCTGGCCGTCCACCATCATGGAGACGCGGTCGCAATACTCTGCTTCGTCCATGTAGTGGGTGGTGACGAAGATGGTGATGCCTCGTGCGGCGGCCTTGTATATCAGTTCCCAGAACTGCCGGCGGGTGGCTGGGTCGACACCTCCTGTCGGTTCGTCGAGGAAGACAATCTTTGGTTCGTGGAAGATGCTGACGGAGAAGGCGAGTTTCTGCTTCCACCCCGCGGGCAGGCTCCTGACCAACGAATGTTTTTCGCCTGTGAAGCCAAGCGTGGCGAGCACCTCGTCGGTGTGGCGGGCGATGTCGGTGGGCTTCATGCCGTATATGCCCGCAAAGAGGCGGATGTTCTCCGCCACGGTGAGGTCGTCGTAGAGCGAGAACTTCTGGCTCATGTAGCCGATGTGCCGTTTGATTTCTTCGGACTGCGTGCCGACATCGTAGCCGCCTACGGTGGCTTTGCCCGAAGTGGGCAGGCTTAGTCCGGTGAGCATGCGCATGGCGGTGGTCTTGCCGGCCCCATTGGCCCCGAGGAAGCCGAATATCTCGCCTTGGCGGACGCTGAAGGAGAGGTGGTCGACGGCGGTGAAGCTGCCGAATGTCTTGGTCAGCTCCGTCACTTCGATGGCCGGGTTGTCTTGCTCCATCGGCCGGTTGGGAGTCAGCCCTCGCGGCGTGAGGATGTCGGCAAAGCGGGTCAGGATGGCCTCGGGCGTATCTATGCCTTGCACCTCGCCGTGCATCAGGAAGGCAATGCGGTCGCATCTTCGCGCCTCGTCCATATAGGCGGTGCTGGCTACGATGGTGACTCCTTGCCGGCGGAGGTTGCCGAGCATCTCCCACAACTCCCCGCGCGAGACGGGGTCGACGCCCGTGGTGGGTTCGTCGAGCAGTAGTATCTCGGGTTTGTGAACCAGCGCGCAGCACAAGGCGAGCTTCTGCTTCATACCGCCCGACAGCTTGCCTGCCCGCCTTTTCCTGAATGGTTCTATCTGCGTGTAGATGTCGCGGATGAGGTCGTAACTCTCTTCGATGCTGGTGCCGAAGAGGGTGGCGTAGAAGCGTAGGTTTTCTTCTACGGTGAGGTCTGGGTAGAGCGAGAAGCGCCCGGGCATGTAGCCGATGCGGCGGCGGATAGAGGCATAGTCGGCCCGCGTGTCCTTGTCCAGTAGGGTGGCTTGCCCATCGTCGGGTAGCGTCAGGGTGGCGAGGATGCGGAAGAGTGAGGTCTTGCCTGCGCCGTCGGGGCCTATCAGACCAAAGGTCTCGCCCCGCCGTACGGTGAACGATACGTCGCGCAGGGCTTGGAGCTTGCCGTAGCTCTTGCCGATGTGTCGCGCTATGATGATGGGTTGTTCCATGGGGAGTCACTGTAAAGTCATTCCGCCGTACATGCCTATCTTCAGCAGGCCGTCGTTCTTCACCTGCACCTTCACGGCATATACCAGGGCGGCGCGTTCGTCTTTGGTCAGGATGGTTTTGGGGGTGAACTCCGAGGTCTCCGAAATCCACGTTATCGTGCCTGGGTAGGCTTTTCGCCGGTCGTCGCCGTAGTCCGAGTAGACGGTGACGTGTTGCCCCAGCCTCACCTCTGCCAGCTGTTGGCTGGTGATGTAGGCGCGCAGGTACATCTTCCCTACGTCTGCCATCTTGAAGAGGGGCGAGCCGGGTACTGTCCATTCGCCCGCCTCGGCATACTTGGCCAGCACGGTGCCGGTTATGGGGGCGGTGATGTGGCACTTGCGCAGCTGGTCGGCCACCTGCGCCACTTGTACGTCGGCCACCTGTGTCTGTGCGGTGAGGCTACGGTCGCTGTTGCCGAGCGACGACTGCTGTGCGGCGAGCTGGCGTTGCAGGAGGTTGAGGCGGTCGCGTGCGTCGTCCAGCTGTTTGGCGTTGGCGGCGCCGGCAGCAAGGAGGTTCTCCGTGCGGTGAAGCTCGCGTTGGGCAGCAGCTATCTGCGTGCGTGTGGCGGCCATCTGCGTGCCGATGTCGGGGCGTTGCTCGCTGACGGAGCGTGCGCCTGCCTCGAGTTGCCGCTTCTTCAGACCGAGCTGGACAGTGTCAATCAGTCCCACTTGTTGTCCGGCACTGAAGGTCATCCCTTCCTCTACATCCAGCTGCCATAGCCTGCCGGTGGCCTCGGCGGATACCAGCACCTCGGTAGCCTCGAAGGTGCCGGTGGCGTCGTATTTGGGTGCGCTGCCCGAGCAGGCAGCCAAGAGTAATAGTGCGGGGGCGAATCGTATTGCTTTCATTGATATGATGTATAATAGTGTATATAGGAATTGTTTCCTTTTAGTTGCCCATCGTATCGTTCCAGTCGTACAGTTGTTTGAGCAGCTGGACGCGGTGCGTGGCCTTAGTGTTGCGTGCTAGGTTCTCGGCGGTGATGTCGCGGAGTAGGTCGGTGACGGTCATCGTACCGTTGGCAACCTTGGCTTCGGCGGCCTTGCGCACGTTGCCTCGCAGGCGGATCACTTCGTCGTCATCTCGCATCTGCTTGCGGAGGGAGGCGAGTGTGGACTGCTCTTGGGTGGACTGTAGGCGGGTGTTGAAGAGGAAGACATCGCGGCTGATGGCTATTTGTTGCCGGGCGTTGTCTATCAGGCGTAGGTCGTTGCGGCGGGTGTACAGGGCGCCGAAGTTCCACGACAGCCGCAGCCCTGCCACGTAGTAGGCCGAGGGTTTGCTTTTGAGCATGTCTATCCCGGGATTGCCGTAGGCACCCTGTACAAAGGCTCCGAGGCTTGGACGAAGGCGGGCGTTGAGGGCCGCGTTTTGTGCGCCGAGTTGTGCGGCCTGCGCGTCGAAGAGTCTCAGTTCGGGGCGATGGTTGTCGAAGGGATGGGCCACAGGCCTGTCGGTAGGCATCTCCAGGGTGTTGCCGCTTAGCTCCTTGCCGACGAATAGCGAAAGCATCTGCAGGTAGGCTGTGCGCGAGGCCTCCAAGCCGACGCGTTGCTGTTGGGTGGAGAGTATCTCTACGCTCACGGCGTCGATGTCGGCCTGCGAGGCAATGCCATTCTTGATATAGGCCGACACTTGTTGGTGTGTACGTTCGAGGTCGGCGGCCAGCAATGTGTTCTGCCGGAGCTGTTCGTCGAGTAGCAGGATGCCGAAGTAGAGCTGGTTGACTTGCCGTCGGAGGGCATACATGTCCACCTCCTGCCGCCCTTGGTCTATGTCGGCTTCGGCATGGGCCAGCTTTTGTTGGCTTCGGACGTGGCCGCCGTCGTAGATGTTTTGGTCTACTTCCAACGCCACACTGTACTGTCCTTTGTTCAGGGTGGGTACGTCAATCGCCATCCCCAGCTTTTTCCCCAATGCGTCGAAGTCGACGGGTAGCTTGGTCACGTCGCTCTGATAGGTGGCTTTCCCCGAGAGCGTGAATTGTGGCAGGTAGCCTTTGGACGCGTTGGAGAGGTTGTACTCTCGCGCTTGGGCTATCAGGTCGTACCGCTTGACTAATGGATAGTTCTGCTGCGCCAGCTCTTGGCACTGCTTCAGTGTGAGCTGCGCATGGCCCGCCAATACGGACAGGCAGCATACGAAAACCATGAACGTTCGCCTCATGTAGGTAATAGGTAGTTGTTTATACGTCACAAAGATAAAGAATACCTTATTATCAAAGAAAAGTTTATGGGTGAGATTCATGGTACAAAGCTAACGTGGACGGAATAGGTTTAAGGTTAAAAGTAGCATGAAGTAGGTACAAGTTCCCGATAGATGAGTCTTATATACCGTTTGCAATGAGAAAGATGCGTTGCAACAATACTAATTATTTAATTCAATCTAAACAATGGGAACATTATGCCTTAATCCAATCATGGAGCGGCCCTCTTGTCGTATTTGCATGATATTAGGAATGTCTGCCTTGTCTCTATCTTTCCCGGCCCCGACTTTTGCCGCTACCAGCCAAGATACTGCTCCCTCCTCTGTGCAGACCGTGTTACAATCTTCCAAGCGTGTCACCGGGACGGTGCTCGACGAAACAGGTCAGCCGCTTATCGGCGTAGCCGTACAAGTCGAAGGCACCACCACGGGTACCATCACCGACAATGACGGGCACTTCACCGTCGACCTGCCTGCCGGTAAATCCATGCTTCGCCTCTCCTATGTGGGTTACAAAGTTCAAAGTGTCGATTGTGCCGGACATTCGTCGGTCAGTGTCAAGATGCTACCTGTCACCCAAGACCTGAACGAGGTGGTCGTCATTGGTTATGGTACGATGAAGAAGCGTGACCTGACAGGCTCCATCGCCTCCGTGAAGGGCGAAGACCTTACCTTGAACCCTGGTTCCAATCCGATGAGCGCGTTGCAAGGCAAGATAGCCGGGTTGGACATCACGAACCCTTCGGGCCAAGCCGGTTCGTCGCCCACGATCCAGCTGCGTGGTACTCGTTCGTTGCAGTTGGACGACGACGGTAACATCTCCTCGTCCGCCTTCAAGCCTACCTACTTGATTGATGGGATGCCGGGAGACATCTCCACGTTGAACCCCAACGACATCGCCTCTATCGAGGTGCTGAAAGATGCCGCTTCGACTGCCATCTACGGCTCGAGTGGTGCCAATGGCGTGATTATCGTCACCACCAAAGGAGCGAAGACGGGCAAGCCTACGGTCAACTTCGACGCTTACGTGGGTACCTCGTTGGGCGCCGAGACCCCAAAGATGCGTACGGGCGATTCGTACATCCAGTACATCAAGGACTCTTACAAGGCTGTGGGGAGCCTGCCTACCGACCAAGAAATCTTCGGCGAGAAGTATGATGCCATCCAAAACGGACAATGGGTGGACTGGGGCGACTTGGTACTGCACTCGGGACTGAAGCAGAACTATAGCCTCTCGGTAACCGGTGGCACGGACAAGACGAAGATTTACTTCTCCTTGAACTACAACGACGAACGGAGCATGTACAAGAACGATAATTATAAGGTGTACTCCAGCCGCATCCGCGTCGACCAGCAGATAAACCGTTGGATCAACGCCGGCATCAACTTCCAAGGAGCCTTCACCAACAAGAACGCACGCAACGGTGTGTTGGAACATGCCTTGTTCGCCACGCCGCTGGGGCAACCTTACGCCGAGGATGGAACAATCAACGATTATCCCATCGCAGGTTCCTCGTCCGACCCAAACCCCTTGGCCGACGAGCAGCCCGGCGTATACAAGAACAACAACAAGACAGGTAAGGCCTACGTCGACGCATATATAGAGTGGAAGCCCTTCAAAACACTTTCGCTCCGTACGCAGCTGGGAGGCAACTACTCCAACTCTCGTTCGGGGAGGCTGACGGGCGTCGGTTCCTACAACCAGCTCACCGGACGGACGGTGCCCAGTGGCTCGGCCACCAATAGTACCGGTTATAGCTACAAATGGGAGAACATCGTGACGTATCACCAGCTCTTCAACAAAGTGCACGACTTGACGCTGACCGGTGTGACCTCCTACGACTATAGCCAAAGTGAGAACTACTATATCTATGGCGAGAACCCCGCTACGAACGACATGCTGTGGTATGCGTTGGAGAATGCCGACAACAAATCGCTGACGAGTAGCTACTCCATGGGCAAGGGCTTGGCCTTCATCGGACGTGTCAACTATGCGTATGCCGGCAAGTATTTGCTGTCGGCCTCCACTCGTTACGAGGGGAGTTCCCGCCTGTCGAAAGACAACCGTTGGAATCTCTTCCCCGCTGTCAGCGTAGGATGGCGCATCTCCGACGAGCCTTTCATGAGTCGCACACGCGGATGGCTGGACAACCTGAAACTACGTGTGGGCTATGGTGTGGCCGGTACTACGGCTGGCATCAGCCCGTACAGTTCCATGATTTCGCTGAGCAACACCAAGACCCAGCTGGGAGGTATGGCCGTCCCCTCGTCGCGGTTCTCCCAGTACATCACCAACCGTGACTTGACATGGGAGAAGACGCACGACCTGAACATCGGCATCGACGCCGCTTTCCTGGATAGCCGCATCAACCTGACGGCCGATTGGTACAATACCCGTACCACCGGTGTCATCATCGCACGTTCGTTGCCTACCTCCATTATGGGGACCTATAGCGGGGACAGCGCTTTCCGGATGAACGTGAATGCTGCCAAGACCGTCAACAAAGGCATCGAGCTGGCCTTGTCGACACGGAACATCGTGACGAAGGACTTTCAATGGAACTCGAACGTCACCTTTACCGCCAACAAAGAGGAGATAAAGTCGCTGGTCGACAACCAAAAACAGATACTCAACACGCTGAACAATAGCATGGCCTTCGAGGTAGGTTCGCCAGTAGGGTCCTACTACAACTACAAGGTGCAGGGCATCTGGCAATATAGCGAACGCGAAACCGCCGCGCTGTTCAACTGCAAACCGGGCGACATCAAGCTGGACATGCCCAGCGTGAAGCACGATGCCACGGGCTACTACTACATGGACGACGACAACAACCGGGTGGACATCACGAAAGATAAACCGTACACGGTGCGTGCCACGTACGACCAACAAATCATCGGGCACGTCACGCCCGACTGGACGCTGGGGTTCAAGAACGACTTCAAATACAAGGATTTCGACCTCTCCGTGTTCCTGTACGCCCGTTGGGGGCAGATGATGAACTATGGGGGTGTGATAGGCAAGTACCAACCCAACCCGGGCGCCTACAACATCCCTACCTATTTCACCTATTACGACCCTACCAAGGAGGCCGATCAAGACGTATTGTTTTATGCCATTGACAAGTCGAAGAGCCAAGCTTCCTACATCGGCTACGATGCCATGTATTTTGTCGACGGCTCCTTCCTGAAGCTCAAGAACATCACCTTGGGCTATACGCTTCCCGACCGATGGATGCGCCATAGTGGCATCAGCCACCTACGGCTATACGCTACGGTCACCAACCTGTTTACTTATTCGCCCAGTAAGTACGTGAAGAACTACGACCCCGAGATGAACGGTAGCATCGACTTCCCCCTCTCTCGCGACTTCACCTTCGGCGTTAATTTAACTTTCTAATAAAGTAGGAATATGAACAAGATATACAGTTTGTTCTGTATGGCTGCCGGGGCGATTGCCTTCTATGCGTGCAGCCTCGACGAAGTCAACCCGAATAGCTCCGGGCTGCAATCCAATGGCTCTTACACCATAGAGGCTTACAAAGGCTTCGTGAACTCGTGCTACACGGCTTTGGTCAACGACATCTATCAAAGCAGCGACTACCTGCTGTGCACCGAGGCCGGTACCGATATATGGGAGGCGCCCAAAGCCAGTGACAGCTATGCCCGCTACCATTATTACGAGAGTATGCGCACTAATGATAACTCCTATTATAAGGTGTGGCAGTTCTCGTACCAATGCATCAACAGTTGCAACATTGTCGTCGATGAGGCCCAAAACGTGGAAGGCTCGCAGACCGACATCGAGCAGTGCATTGCCCAAGCCCGGTGCCTGCGTGCTTACTACTACATGACGTTGGTGGAGCAATTCGGCAATGTTGACCTGGAACTGCACGAGGCCGATAGCGACAACCTATCCTTCGACGCGCATCGTTCTACCATCCCCGACATCTATGCTGCGATAGTGGCCGACCTGCAATATGCGGTCGAGCACCTGCCACTCACCTTCAGCGACAACTATGCCCGGGTGACGAAGAAGACTGCCATGGGACTCTTGGCACGTGCCTATATCAACGGATCGGGCTACGACCTGAAAGACACCGATGGCACCTCCTATCTGGAGAAGGCTTACGATACGGCCACGCAGATGATTGACAACCAAGGCGAGTATGGCTGGCAGATGTGGAACTCGTTTGCCGATGTCTTCAACGAGAAGAACAACCGCGACAATAAAGAAGCGCTCTTCATTGCGGCTGGCGCACCGCGCAACTCGGACGCCTACACCAATGGCAACTACTCGCAGAGTGAGATGTTCCGCCACTTCTTGCCCAGTCTGGGCGACTACACCAAGCTGGGTCTGGTCGACAAGACATCCAACTTTGTGTACGGACGTCCCAATAGCACTGTTTTCTTGCCTTCCAAGTACTTGATGGATTGCTTTGCGGCCGACCTGAACGATACGCGTTACCGCTACTCCTTCATCTCCGCTTGGTCCTCATACTCCGTCAATCCCAGCGTAGGGTGGGGCGACACCTACAACTATGACGGTTCCTCCTGCGCCATCACCATCGACGCTGACCTCTGCACGTACTTCGGCCTGCCCACCTCCAACATAGGGAAGACCATCTATCCGCACTTTGAGTTGGAAGCCAACAGTACGAGTGCCACCAACTATGACCAGCTATTCGTGTGGAACGTGGATGGCACCAAGGCTACCGACGCATCAAACGAGGGCAACATCTTGCATCCCACCATGCCGCTCCCGATAAGCGAGGGACATCAGTATGCCGTCTACTGTTCGTTGCCGACGTTGACGTCCGAAGAGAAGGCGCAATATCCGGGCTTGGTGCTCAACGTGTCCGACCTCTACGACCCGGCTACCGGTTCGGCCCGGCAGATTTACGACAAACCGTCGGCGGGCAGCTCCTTGTGGTTGGGAATGTATCCGGCGCTCTCTAAGTTCAACATGCCGGGTAGCGACTTTGTGGGTAGCAATGTGCAGAAGAAGACCCTTGATGTGATGATTATGCGCATGGCCGAGGTTTACCTTATCGCCGCCGAGGCGTCGGTAAGGCTGGGCAAGGATGACGCTGCCCAATATATCAATGTATTGCGTACGCGTGCGGGTGCTGCGTCGGTTGGCCAGTCGGAAGTCAACATGGATTACATCTACGATGAGTATGCGCGCGAGCTGTGCGGTGAATGTGGGCGTTGGTACCTGCTGAAGCGTAACCATGCCTTCGAGACTCGTCTGGGCGAGTACAACAAAGTAGCCGCTCAATATTTCAATGCCGACTACTACATCCGTCCTATCCCCACCAAGTACCTGGATGCCATCACCAATCCGGGTGAGTTCGGGCAGAATCCCGGTTATTAACCCCCATGCGCGTAGCGTGAAATAAAAAAGCGGCCGTGAACCACTCAGTTCACGGCCGCTTTTAGTGTGCCCCTCTCGCTCGCCTATTCTTTATTTCTTTATATGGAGCTAAGTTAGAGTCCCTCTTTCCCCTTTTTATTTGCGCAGTCCGATGTCGCTGCGTATCTTTGTAGCCGAATCGTACCGAAACAAACATGTATTACGAACCCATATTTGTATTATGAACAAAAGACTTCTTACAGCATTGCTATGTGGAGCGCTTTCACTACCTATGCTGACAGCCCAGATACTGACCGGTTACACGTACGCCACGGAGGCGGCACCTACCGGAAAGGAGTGGGAATCTCCCGAAAACCTTGCGCTGAACAAGGAGCAACCTCACGCTTGGTTTTTCCCGTTTCAGAACGTGGAAGCTGCTCGCGGCGTACTGCCCGCAGGCAGCACCTACTGGCAATCGCTGGATGGCGACTGGCATTTCCATTGGTCGCCCGACCCGGCCAGCCGACCGGCCGACTTCTACCGGCCCGGCTACGACGTGAGCGCCTGGGACCTCATCCCCGTGCCCTCCAGCTGGAACATCTACGGCATCCGCAAAGACGGAACCCTGAAGTACGGAACGCCCATCTACGTCAACCAGCCCGTCATCTTCCAGCACAAGGTAGCCGTGGACGACTGGCGAGGCGGCGTGATGCGCACCCCACCTACCAACTGGACTACCTACAAAGTGCGCAACGAGGTAGGCTCCTTCCGCCGCGACTTCACCCTCCCCGCCTCGTGGGACGGACGTGAGGTCTTTGTCAACTTCGACGGCGTGGACTCTTTCTTCTACCTCTGGATAAACGGCCACTACGTGGGTTTCTCCAAGAACTCGCGCAACGTGGCCAGCT
>JAISIX010000130.1 GCA_031261805.1 Mediterranea sp. (in: CFB group bacteria) | reverse complement strand
ATGTTGACGGGCGTAAAGGGGCCGTCGGGACGACTGCCTTTGGCCACCATCGCTTCGCGGTTGCGGCCGCGGCTGTGCGGATAGAGGGAGTACTCCTTCGTGCCGTCTTTCTTTCTTATCTCGACAAGGTCGGGAGCATACATCACGTCCCATTGTCCACTAATTTGGTAGGTAAAGATAGGCCCTTCGTCGCGCCAGTCGGTCAAATCTTCCACGGGTGCCGACCACATTCGGATGTCGGGTCCGCAATAGCTGTTAAATCTCACATCGTGTGATCCGATGATATAAGCACGATATTTTCCGGGATTGTCGGGGTCTTCGTACACGCGCGGTTCGCCGTCGGGCAAGTGTTCCCACAGAGGCAGGTAGGGGTTGCCTATTGCGGTCAGTTCAGTGGCGGGAAGCAGAGACAGGGCCATAAGCAAGAGAATTACAAGTTTGTTGTGTCGCATACATGATATTGTTTTGGGTTAATATTTAGTTTGATTTGTAAAGGGGACTTGTTTCCGGCGCAAATATAATGGAAAACAATTACACCGCGCACATCGGCTGTTTCATTTTGTGATAAATAAATGAATAAAGAAAGTCCCTGAACTTCGTTTGAAATTCAGGGACTTGCGTTGTCTTGCTATCTTTCTTTGTGGTGCCACCAGGAATCGAACCGGGGACACAAGGATTTTCAGTCCTTTGCTCTACCAACTGAGCTATGGCACCTTACGCATTTGCGGGTGCAAAGATAGGTATATTTTTGGTTCCCGCAATGCTTTCGGAAAATAAATTTATAAGTGGGCGCGGATGGCTTGGGCGATGGACTGGAACTCTTCGGGGGTGAGCTTCAGCTTGGGGTTGGAGAAGAGCATGTCCGACTCGTGCTGGATGGGGATGAGATGGATATGCGCGTGAGGCACTTCCAAGCCTATCACCGCCTGGCCTACCTTTTGGCAAGGGAAGGCTTTCTTGATGGCAAGGGCTATGTGCTTGGCAAAGACTTGCATCGCGGCCAAGTCGGCATCGCTCAAGTCGAACAGGTAGTCCACCTCTTGTTTGGGAACTACCAACGTATGCCCTTTCACCAACGGGTTGATGTCGAGAAAGGCGTAGAACTTTTCATCTTCGGCTACCTTGTAGCTGGGTATCTCGCCCGCGATGATGCGGCTAAAAATAGTTGCCATGGCTGTTTTCTCCTATATTGAAAAAGGCAAGCCTCACACGGGGAGACCTGCCTTTGCGTTAAAATGATATGTTGACTACTTCCAACGATATTTTGCCTTGCGGCACGGTAATCTCGGCTATCTCGCCTACCTTCTTGCCCAGTAAACCTTGGGCGATGGGGGTGTTGACGGAGATTTTCCCTTCCTTGAGGTTGGCTTCGCTTTCGGACACGATGGTGTAGGTCATCTTCATGCCGTTCTTCACGTTCTTCAGCTCCACCTTGTTGAGTATCTGTACAGAATCTGTCTTGAGCTTCGACTCGTCGATAATCTTGGCTTCGGCTATGACTGCCTTTAGTTTGTTGATGCGCATCTCAAGCATCCCTTGCGCCTCCTTGGCGGCGTCGTACTCAGCGTTCTCGGACAAGTCGCCCTTGTCTCTGGCTTCGGCGATGGCTGCCGATATCTTAGGCCGTTCCACTGTCTCCAGTTCTTTTAGCTCGGCCATCAGTCTGTTGTAACCGTCTTCTGACATGTAAGCCATGGTTCTTTCCTCCTTATAAATTGTTTAAGTGATTATCTCTATATAAAAACAAAAAGAATTCCAACATGTACATGCTGGAACCCTTCTTTACATATTTCTCGGCAAAGATAGCTATTTAAACTACAAGTGTCAAACAAAAAGGGATGCTATGTAACATCTTTTAAGCTACACCCCTCTTTTTCCATAAGATTTATAGCAATGACTTGACGGCCGTCTCCAAGTCTTTTATCTCGTCGCCGCGCATTTTCAGCTCGTTGTTGCGGTTGATGAGGAAGATGGCCGGCACCTTCTGCACGTTGTAGAGCGCCACGTTGGTGGAGTAGACACCATCGGCATCGCGCACGCAAATCCACGGCAGGTTGACGGCGGAAGTTTTCCAGAAATGTTCGTCGGCGTCGAGCGACACTTGGTAGATTTCCAACCCTTGCGCGGCGTACTTGTTATAGAGTTCGCGCAGCAGCATGTTGTGCGGCGGGCCGGCGGGCGACTGGAAAACGGTAAAGTCCAGCAGCACCACTTTCCCCTTCAGGTCTGTCAGCTTGCGGATGTTCCCTTTCAGGTCGCGCAGGGCGATGTCGATGACACCGGTTTCAACGACCTTGTCCTCAGGTATGTCGAGCACCTTCTGTTGTGGGCGGCGGGTATTCTTCATCCCTTTGATGACGATGTTGTAGAGGTTCTTCGAACGCACGGCATGAGGATAGCTGTTGTTCAGGCTGGTGGCCACGGCGGCAAAGCACTTCACGTCGTCTTTGTTGTTCAGCGGGTCGAAGATGAGGTAGCCGTTGAGTTTCTGGAACAGGGCGAAGTAGGCAGCCGAGGTGTTGGGCGCCGCAAAAATATAGTTCCTCTTCACGTCGTCCTTATAGTGACCGATGAGCGCGGCCAGGCTGTCTTCCATCTGCACACGCCCTACCTTACCCGCTTGCTGGGCCGACAGCAGGTCGTCCACGCTCTTCTGCAACTCCACTTGCTTCAGGGTCAATTCCTTTATCTTGGAGCAGTTGTCCGACCCTTCCACGGTATAGGCGGTGGAGAAGTCGGTGTAGGGAGCTTCTATCTTGACAGTCTCGGTAGAATCGATGGAAAGGCTGATGGTCTTGTCGTCTACCCGCAGGCGGTAGAACTCGGGAGCCTCAGGCTGTGGTTGTTTGAAACGGAACGTTCCGTTCTTTTTGAGCTTCACGGAATCGAGCGGTACGATGCCCTCCAACCCCGACGACTCAAGGATAAGCATTTTTCCTTCGGCCCCCGTCACCTTTCCATCGATGTGGAAGACAGGACCCGAGCTACAAGCGGTAATGGTAAGTGCGGCAAGCGCTGCGGCAGTTATCTTTTTCATATAAAGTATTATTTTACGAGCTGCAAATATACTCCTTTTCGAGATTCATCAAAGGATTTAGGCCGCTTCTTAGCAGCTTTTTAATAAAAAAACATATAGTCACTAAGTTTTTACCTCATTTCCACCCAATTACAACAATTAATGTATATCTTTGCGCCAATTTTGGAAGAAAAGATTTAGATTTAAAACAATTTTTATGATCAACCCAATTGTTAAGACGGTCGAGCTGCCTGATGGGAGAACCATCACGCTCGAAACGGGAAAGTTGGCAAAACAGGCAGACGGTTCTGTGATGCTACGCATGGGGAACACCATGTTGTTGGCTACTGTTTGTGCCGCTAAAGATGCAGTTCCCGGAACAGATTTCATGCCTTTGCAGGTAGAGTACAAAGAAAAATTCGCCGCTTTCGGACGCTTCCCCGGTGGCTTCACTAAGAGGGAGGGACGGGCATCCGACTATGAGATCCTTACTTGCCGCCTGGTTGACCGTGCGCTCCGTCCCCTATTCCCCGACAATTATCACGCGGAGGTTTACGTAAACATCATCCTCTTCTCCGCCGATGGCATCGACATCCCCGATGCGCTGGCAGGCTTCGCCGCTTCGGCTGCCCTGTCCGTTTCCGATATTCCTTTCAACGGCCCTATCTCTGAAGTGCGCGTGGCTCGTATCGATGGCAAGTTCGTCATCAACCCCACGTTTGAACAATTGGAAAAAGCCGACATGGACCTGATGGTAGGTGCCACCTACGAAAACATCATGATGGTGGAAGGCGAGATGAACGAAGTATCGGAAGCTGAACTGCTGGAAGCCATGAAAGCCGCCCACGAAGCCATCAAGGTACAGTGCAAGGCACAGATGGAGCTGGCCGAAGAGGTAGGCAAGACAGTGAAGCGCGAATACAATCACGAGGTGAACGACGAAGACCTGCGCAAAGCCGTGCACGAAGCTTGCTATGCCAAGGCTTACGCCATCGCCGAGTCGGGCAACAAGAACAAGCACGAGCGCGAAGACGCGTTCAACGCCATCTGCGACGAATTTAAAGCCCAATATACAGAAGAAGAGCTGGAAGAGAAAGCTCCGCTCATCGACCGCTACTACCACGACGTGGAGAAAGAGGCCATGCGCCGTTGCATCCTCGACGAGGGCAAGCGCCTCGACGGCCGCAAGACCACCGAGATTCGCCCCATCTGGTGCGAGGTAGGCTACCTGCCCGGCCCTCACGGATCGGCTATCTTCACCCGCGGCGAGACACAGTCGCTCACCTCGGTGACGCTGGGTACGAAGCTCGACGAGAAGATTATCGACGACGTGCTGAACCACGGCAAGCAACGTTTCCTGTTGCACTACAACTTCCCCCCCTTCTCTACGGGTGAAGCCAAGGCACAACGCGGCGTAGGCCGTCGTGAGATTGGCCACGGCCATCTGGCTTGGCGTGCACTGAAAGGACAGATTCCGGCCGACTACCCCTACGTAGTACGTGTCGTGTCGGACATCCTCGAGTCCAACGGCTCTTCGTCCATGGCCACCGTATGTGCCGGCACGCTGGCGCTGATGGATGCCGGTGTGAAAATCAAGAAACCGGTATCGGGTATCGCTATGGGACTTATCAAGAACGCGGGCGAAGAGAAATATGCCGTGCTGTCCGACATCCTTGGTGACGAGGACCACCTCGGCGACATGGACTTCAAGGTGACCGGTACGAAAGACGGTATCACAGCTACCCAGATGGACATCAAGGTAGACGGCTTGTCGTACGAAATCCTCGAACGTGCCTTGAACCAAGCTAAGGAAGGCCGCCTGCACATCCTCGGCAAGATTACCGACGCTATCGCAGAGCCACGTGCCGACCTGAAGCCGCACGCTCCGCGCATTGAGACGATGGTCATCCCCAAGGAGTTCATCGGTGCCGTGATAGGCCCGGGTGGAAAGATTATCCAGGGTATGCAAGAAGAGACCGGCGCTATCATCACCATCGAAGAGATAGACGGTGTAGGCCGTATCGAAGTATCGGGCAACAACAAGAAGTGCATTGACGATGCCATGGGCATGATTAAGGCTATCGTAGCTGTGCCCGAGGTAGGCGAGACCTACAAAGGAAAGGTACGTTCCATCATGCCTTACGGGGCGTTCGTTGAGTTCCTGCCCGGCAAGGATGGCTTGCTCCACATCTCCGAGATAGACTGGAAACGCCTTGAGAAGGTAGAAGATGCAGGTATCCACGAAGGTGACGAGATAGAAGTGAAACTGCTCGAAATCGACCCGAAGACCGGCAAGTTCAAGCTCTCGCGCAAAGCGCTGCTCCCCAAACCGGAGAAGAAATAAGGAAGAGACTCCTTCCGAACAGATAAGCAAAACCCCGCTGCATCGTTGGATGCGGCGGGGTTTTCTTTTTATCCTAAGAAGAACACAATCACTCCAGTGGAATGAGTATCATCATCACGGCCATACTGATGTTCTGCAAGCTATTACGCAACTTGCGGTAGGCTATCTTCTTGAGCGTATGCACCGTTCCTTCCGAAACACCCAGCTTCTCGGCAATCTCCTTGTTCTTCATTCCTTCCATGGCATAGAAGATGACACGGCGCATCTGCATGGGCAAGTTGTTCACTGCCTGGCGCACTATGGTGTAGGTTTCTTGCTCGATGATAACCGATTCGAAATCATCGTCAATGCTATTTGTATAGTAATCGTGAACGCTTATAGGCTCCCGGCGAAGGATGTTAAGGCACTTATTGCGCACTACCGTATAAAGAAAGCCTTTCACTTGAGACAGGGAATCGAAGTCCGCACGACGTTCCCAATAGGATAGCAACGTCTCTTGCGCAATATCTTTGCACATCTCACGGTCGTTGATAAAGCGAGAAGAGAAAACGCAAAGTACCGGATAGTAGTCGTCAAACAAAAGCTTAAACGACCGAATGCAGCCATGACGGATATCAGATACTGCACTTTCTATGTTCTTACAATTACTCATTTAGGTTTAGGAAGCAGAACTTGAATTACTGCGCAAAAGTACATATAAAAACTTTAAATTGGACGATTCGTCTTCTTTTTAAGCGTTTTCTTCTATTATTTTGGGCTATTGTTCTATTTACTATTTATCTTTCTCACCGTTTCAACGATAGTAATGGCTGGTTTTGGGCACCCGAAGTGTACTACATTCCCTCCCGAAAGATGTTTTATATGTTCTACTCCGTAGATGAGCACATCTGCGTAGCCACGTCTGCCTGGGACAAGAACAAAGTACAACCACGCACCTCCTACATTGCCGACCTTAGCTTCGACAATGAAGGCGTGGTTCACATCGGTAAGTCGTTAATAAAACCGATGGTAGTACAGTTACTTCTATCCTTACAAACCAAGCTTGGCCGAAATGTCCAGCATCCGTTGGATAGGCCTCACCGCCTTCTCGGCAATGGCGGGGTCGACGGTAATCTCCGGCGATTCGTTCTTGAGGCAGTCATAGAGCTTCTGCATCGTGTTCAGGCGCATGAAGCTACACTCGTTGCAGGCACAGGTACTATCATTGGGAGGAGCAGGGATAAAGAGCGTCTGCGGACATTTCTTCTGCATCTCGTGCAGGATACCCGACTCCGTGGCCACGATGTACGTATGCTCGGGATGCGCCACGGCATATTTCAGCAAGGCGGCGGTCGAACCTACCACGTCGGCCAGCTTCAATAGTGCCCCCTTACATTCGGGGTGAGCGAGGACGAGCGCCTCGGGATACTGTTGCTTCAGCTCCACTATCTTTTCTACGGAGAACTGCTCGTGCACGTGGCAGGCACCATCCCACAGCAGCATCTGCCGGTGGGTAATGGAGTTGATATAGTTGCCCAGGTTACGGTCGGGGCCAAAGATTATTTTCTCATCTTCGGGGAAGCTTTCCACTATCTGCCGGGCGTTGGTAGAGGTCACCACCACATCGGTCACCGCCTTGACCGCGGCCGTGGTGTTGACGTAGGAGATGACGGTGTAGCCCGGATGCTCCTTGACAAACTGCCCAAACTTATCGGCCGGACAGCTGTCGGCCAGCGAGCAGCCGGCTGCCATGTCGGGCACCAGCACCTTCTTGTCCGGGCAGAGCACCTTGGCCGTTTCGCCCATAAAGTGCACGCCGCACATCACGATAATGTCTGCCTCCGTCTTGGCGGCCCATTGAGCCAGGGCAAGGCTGTCGCCCACATAGTCGGCGATGTCTTGTATCTCGCCTTCCTGGTAGTAGTGTGCCAGGATGATGGCGTTCTTCTCTTGCTTCAGTTCCTTGATAGCCTTTATCAGTTCATTCATTATTATATTCTTATTTATTCTTCTTTTTAGAAAATCTATGTTGGTAATGATAGCCTGTTGATACTGTGGGAAACTAAATACGATTTTTCTTGCACAATAAGTTATCAATAGATACCTCTGGCTTATCCTTATGTTATCAACGATGCGGGTAGCGATAATGTTTGCTTTATATCCTTTATTATCAGTCGAGAGAGGGATAGGAAGCGTGAGGTTGTTAGCCTGCTGTTGATAAGCCGCAAAGTTAAAAACTTAATTCCTATAAACCGGTATGAAAGGGCTGAAAAGTGTGTTTAATGATGACTGGAAACTTGGCGTTTCTTTTCTTGGAATGTTCATTCACGACGTTCTTTATGTTTTATTTCGAATAATACAAGTTCTGTTTTTGAATATCTTTCCCCTGTGTATCGACAGGTTTTCGACCATTATCCACACCGCTGTTAACCGAAAAGCCGTACCTTTGCCTCGAGTCTACATAGAAAGAATAGAAATAGTATGCGTAAACTGAAGATAACCGAGCTGAACCGCATCAGCGCGGAGGAGTTTAAAGAAGCGGAGAAGCTACCGCTGGTGGTAGTGCTCGACGACGTGCGGAGCCTGCACAACATTGGTTCTGTGTTTCGTACGGCTGATGCCTTCCGCATAGAGTGCATCTACCTCTGTGGGATAACTGCCGTCCCTCCGCATCCCGAAATGCATAAAACCGCGTTGGGGGCTGAGTTTACCGTCAGTTGGAAGTATGTTGATAACGCTGTGAATGCCGTTGATAACCTCCGCGAGGAAGGGTATGTGGTCTATTCCGTGGAGCAGGCGGAGGGAAGCGTGATGCTCGACCACTTTGAGCCGGACCGTACGAAGAAGTACGCCATCGTGATGGGCAACGAGGTGAAAGGGGTACAGCAGGTGGTCATCGATCATTCCGACGGATGTATAGAGATACCACAGTACGGCACGAAGCATTCGCTGAACGTCTCTGTCACAGCGGGAATCGTGATGTGGGACTTGTTTCGGAAGTTGCGCTAAATCTGCCCGTTTTGCACCATCAGCACCACGCGCTCGGTGAGTTTGTCGTCGCCCGTGGGGTCGTATTCCTTTTTGAGGCTGGCACCGAAGAGGGCGGCAAAGGCCTGGTAGAAGCCGGCACGGAAGGGTCCGAGGAATGCCTTCACCAGTTCATAACTGGTTTGGTGGCTCTGCCTGTCTATCAGCTTGATGAGCAGTTTGCCCTGGGCGAAGGTGAGCTTCTTCATCACCGGCGTATATTGCTGCTTGATGCCTTTCTCCACCCGTTTGAGGTGTCGCTCGCGTGACTTCTTGTCGGGCAGTGTCTGTAGGTATTCATAAGTTTCGATGATGGCACGGTTTACCTCGAGCGAGATGGGGTAGACCTTCTTCACGTCGCGTACCAGCTTGTAGAAGTCGCGGCGCTCCTTCTCGTTCTTGAACTTGAGGGGTTTGAAGATGTAGACGGTAGGCAGCTGGACACAAGGAATGGTGTCGCCGTTGTACGCGCACATCGGCACCAAGTAGCCTTTGATGCGTTGAGGCTCTTGGGCGTGCAGGCGGGGTGCACAGTAGCCGGCTACACACAGCATCAAGGCAAAAACTATGTAGCATCTCCTGCTCATCATGCTGCAAAAGTACGCTTAAAATCTTATTATTCTGTGTTTTCCTTTCGACAGTTAACCTATTTAAAGTATCTTTGCCACCAAACATTAATCAAAACACCCAACAATAGATACTCGATTAGGCCATGAAGAACTATTCTATCATCCGGTGGATAATGTTTGTGAACAGTTTGTTCATAAGCTCATATTGCTATGCGCAGGACCAGCCTACCTCTTCATTAGAAGATATTTTGGAGGATATAGCTATCAACAGCGAAACAAACATGGACGTTGATAAGCCCAACTTTGAAGAATCCCTGGAAGCGCTCTCTTCGCTCAAGCAGTCACCGCTAAATCTAAACATTGCTACTCGCGAACAATTGGAACGCTTTCCCTTTCTCAGCGACCTGCAGATTGAACACCTGCTGGCTTACGTCTACCTGCACGGAGAGATGAAGACTCTCTACGAGTTGCAGCTCGTAGAAGATATGGATCGCCGTACCATCGGGTACCTGCTCCCTTTTGTGTGCGTGGAGCCTGTCAACAGCCAATCTTCTTTTCAGTGGAAAAGCCTGTGGAAAGAGACGTCGAAGTATGGCAAGCACGAAGCCTTAACGCGCATGGACATACCGTTTTATCGTCGCAAAGGTTATGAACATAGCTATTTAGGGCCTTCTGTTTACAACTCTCTCAAGTACACCTTTCGGGCCGGCGAGCACCTCTATGCGAGCTTCGTGGCGGAGAAAGATGCCGGTGAGCCTTTCGGGGCTTTGCACAACCGGAAAGGCTACGATTACTATTCGTTCTGCCTGCTGTTGAAAAACTGTGGAAAACTGAAAGCATTGGCGGTGGGCAACTATAGGCTAAGCTTTGGGCAAGGGCTGGTGGTGAGCACGGACTACCTGATGGGCAACCGCCTCTATGCCACCTCTTTCAACGTGCGTAGCAGCGGCATCAGGCACCATGCCTCTACCGACGAGTACAATTACTTTCGGGGAGTGGCGGCTACCCTGGCGCTGGGGAGACGGTGGGAAACGTCGGCCTTCTATTCGTACCGTCCGATGGATGGGACGGTGAAAGAAGGCGTGGTGACTTCCATCTATAAAAGCGGTCTGCACCGCAGCTCGAAAGAGGCCGCCAAGCAAGGAGCGTTCGCCTTGTGGATGGCCGGCGGAAACGTCACTTATCAACAGAGCCGCATCAAGTTGGGGATCACCGCTCTATACTATGCTTTCAACCGTCCCTACAAACCGTTGTTAACAGGGTATTCCACATACCTTATGAACGGGCAACGCTTCTACAACGTGGGCATCGACTATGGTTATCGACAGGGGCGTTTCTCTCTCCAGGGAGAGGCGGCCAGGGGGCGACAAGGATGGGCGTCGGTCAACCGCCTCTACTACTCTCCCGTGCAAGGTACGAGCCTCATGTTGCTCCACCGTTACTACTCCTACAACTATTGGGCGATGTTTGCCCGCTCGTTCGGCCAAGGCAGTGCGGTGCAAAACGAACAGGGTTACTACATCGGCGTGGATACTTCTCCTTTTAGCCATTGGAACTTCACGGCCTCGGCCGACTTTTTCTCTTTTCCCTGGAAGAAGTACCGCATCAGCAAGCGTGGTTCCCGGGGTGTGGACGGGCAGCTACAGGCTACCTTTACACCCCGCGACAAACTGTCGATGTACCTCCGCTACCGCTACAAGCGCAAAGAGCGCGACTGGGGGGAAGGAGACGCCAGGCAGACGCTCCCCACCCATCATCACCAACTGCGCTATCGGTTGAGCTATGTGCCGTCAGCGCTCTTCGGCACACGCACCACCATGGACTATAACAGGTTCCATTATCAGGACAGAAGCATCTCCAAAGGTTATCTATTTTCGGAGCTTATATCGCTTCGCCTACCTACCCTTCCCCTTTCTGCCGACCTTCAAGGCAGCTACTTCCATACCACCGATTACGACAGCCGGGTCTACCTCTCCGAGCCGGGCCTGCTCTATACCTTCTCCGCCCCCTCCTTCCGGGGGCGTGGCTTTCGCTTTTCCGCCCGCCTGCGCTACGAACCCAACCGGCATTGGATGTTGCTCGCCAAGTTTGAGCAGACTGCCTACACCGACCGTGCAGAGATAGGCTCCGGCGACGACTTGATACCCGGCAACAAGAAAGCAGACTTGCAATTGCAGCTCCGCATAAGGTGGTAGATTCTCTTAAATAGTTGCGCACAATCCTTAAAGCATGTTATAAAACAGCTCTTTTTCCTTGGATTATTTGCAAGTATCCCCAAAAGCCGTACCTTTGAAACGTGTTTTTCATAGTATTAGATTTAAGGTTAACAAAGGTTGGAGTACAGCGGTACTCCTTTTTTTTTGCCCATCCTGTACGGCTAATCATTTACCGCTAATCACTAACGTAAGCTCCAATCCTATTGATGAACCCGATTGCACACAACCGTCCCGAGTACAATATACAGAGAAGCTTTATTTCCTCCTCTCTCCCTACGTATCTCGAAGCGTCCCAGCGTCTTTAAGGCGTTCCCCCTAAGCAAACTGTTTTTCCCATTCGGTGGGAATTCTTTCCCAACGCGTTGGGAAGAAAGTCTCAATGCGTTGGGAAGAAAGTCCCATCGCCTTGGGAAAAAAGTCCCACCGCCTTGGGAAAAAAGTCCCACCGCCTTGGGAAGAAAGTTCCACCGCCTTGGGAAAAAAGTCTCACCGCCTTGGGAATAAAGTCCCAATGTGCAGGGAAATAATTTACACAGAATGGAGTAAAATGTTTGCTTGGGAAAGGACCATGATAGTAGCTCCTAATATCATGCTAATATCATGGCTAATATCATGGTCTTAATGCGCTGATTGCCAATAAGTAACAGGCGATAATGAGAATAGTGAGAGTAGAAATGCAAAAAAACACGTAGGGAGGAGAGCTGAAACACACCCTAAAGTGTGGAAGAGAGCGAGCCTTTTCGGCTTTCGCCGCCCTGTGCCACCCCATTTTCGGATGTTTACGATTGGTTATCAATATACGCTATATACTTGTAATCGGGATGGTTTTGTACCATCTGGTTCACTTATAAATTGGAGGTTACGTTAGTGATTATCGGTAAGTGATGAGCCGTATACGATTCTGACACGCGAGTGGTATCTGAAATCCTCCTCTCCCGCGGAGGGGAGGATTTCAGTTACCACCGCCGTGTCAGAATCGTGTACGGCTAATCACTCATCACTCACCGCTCATCACTAACGTAAGCTCCAATTTGCGGGAGATTAGATTACCCCGTGCACAGTATAAACGAAACAGCCTCCCCTACAAGAAACTACTTCTTGCAAGGGAGGCCGCTCTGTTATCGGGCTTGTTCTAAGAATGGGCGGATAGCACCCGTTTCTTATTTCGTGGCATAGCTACCGTCTGTGTTGGAGTTGATGCCATTGTACTGGGCCGTATAGATAGCCCATGCCATGATGTTGCGGAAGATAAAGGAGTTGTGGACTTTTGAGATTCCGTTACCTCCATTCCAGCCCGTTCTCTCCTGTGGCTGCCATTCCGAGTTAATGGCAAACGGTTCTGTACCATCAAGTCCAGGTGCACTGCCGGTGTCATGAGAAAGATTACTCAAGAATCCTCCATCGCCAATCCATACGATATTCTTCTTTAAATAACGTACAAAGATGGGCACGGCCCCCACACCACTAAAGGCTGTTGATTTGGCATATACTTTAAAGTCGTCTACATACTCAGGTTTGATTTCCAAATAGGTATTGTCCGTCCAGTCAACGCCAATCATCTTCCCAGTAATATCTGAATTGGTACCATAATATTGATGTTTATCCAACTTGCCACTGATGATGGGGTCGTCATCCGCACCTGTGGGGTCGGATATGGCAAAAGCTCTCGGTGTTATGGATCCAATAGTCGTTGTCGTGGTTGCCTTCCCGTCGAATATGTCATAATTGTCATTAGTGCCATCGCCTCTTGTATGTGGGTCGAAAAAGAGCAATACGCCCTTGTTGTCCACGTACTTTTTGATGGCATCACCTACTCCATTGGTCGTATTTCCGTAGCCGGTATCTCCTATGATGACAATATCTGGAGGATTGGAGCCTGTAAGGATGGCTTTTAGTGTATCTGGATAGTATCCCAGCTGTACGGCTTGATGGTTTCTATAGTAAGGCGACTCACCTTGGTCGGGTACCATTACATCGAGGTTATCGCTTCGGATACAGGCCATTTCTTCCAGCCCTTTCCTTCTCACAGGTCCACTGCCTTCGGGTTTATATTCATTGTCTCCATCCATCACGGGGAATACATCGTCTTCTCCACTCAACCCATAATTGGACTCACTGGTGAGGAAATAGTACGACCCTCCAGTATAAGTCCTAAAGCCGTCGGTCTTATACATATCCAACTGTCCTCCTTCTGCATACGAATCATACCTTCCTGAACCTATACACAGCAACCTCATCTTCCGATAAGCCACCGGCACAGTGACCGTAGACGTGGCATGAACCTTGCTGTTACTCGATATTGCCAGTGTCACATTGCCGAGCTTAGGTTTAGGTTCTGTATCCGTATCCGTATTGGGGTAGATGCTATCATCGGGATAGATACGTACCACCTGCGTGCCGGGGTTGGTCAGCAGTCCTTTGCCGGAGAAGTGCAGGCCAAATTTGTTTTCGGTTTCGATATTCCACGTGGCTCCCAGGTCCTCTTCTGAGATGTTGTTCAGCGTGAGTTCGATGTAGTTGGCATCGCTTGCGTCCTTGGCGGACTTGTAGGGGAGGTAGGTGCCGTTGACCTTGACGTCGGTTATTCCGTACTTCATCGGTACGGTGGGTTGTACCACCGTTATCTGTCCGTTGATGCCGCCAGCCTTGAAGAGTAGCTTGATGTTGGTATCCACCTCTAAACCATTGGTGGGAGCGCTGAGGGTAAGGTGCCCTCTGGTGATGCCCTCACTGTCCATCTCGGGAGTGGTCACGGCGAAGGTGACGCTGTCCTTCCGGGCGGGGATGGTGGTCTCTGGAGTGTCCCAAGCCCAAGTGATGGGGAGCGACTTGGGAAGGTTGGTTTCGTAGTCCACATCCACCACGCCACCTTGCGAGGGGATTTTCACCTCCCGTTGCGCCACCTTGACGTAGTAGTTGCCGTTCATGTAGAGGTTGTCGTTATTGTCGTCGTACTCCGTCACGACGTACTCCATATCGGAGCGGGTGGTGTGGAGGGCCGAGATGACATCGGACTGCCCCTCGCCAGCGATGCTCCGCACATCGAATATATAGCGGTAGTTGCGGAACACGGACTTCTGCTCGGCCTTGGCAGTTTGGTTGCGCACGCAGTAGTAGCCCAGATTGCCGTCCGTTGTGATGGCTAGTACCAGTACTGTGGCTTCGTTTGCTTTGTTTATAGACTCAGGCACGTAGATGGTGCTGGTTAGCGCGGTTGTGTCTGTCGGGAGTGTTTCGTACTTGAATCCCAAGTCGCTGCTCCCTATGTCGCCCTGGTGTTGCACGGTGGCAGTAGAGGGTATGCTGACCGAGGAGACTTTCACCTTGTCACTATCGAAGTTGGCGGCCCTGGGGGCTATTCGCGCTTTGTCATTGACGCGGAGCACGTACACTGCCATTAGCTTGTACTTGTGATCTTTCGTGTCGATGTCGTCGAACATGCCGGTGTTCTTGTTGTAGCCCAAGCCTACGTCGAAGCGGGCTAAGGCGCGGAGCATCGTCACTTCCTCCGGCTGCGTGTCGTCGTCGGATTCCATGTCCTCGTAAGGGCTTTCGGCCCACATGGGAAGCTCGGTCTCCGTCCATTGGGTCGAGGTGGAGAGTGTGACGGCTTCGTACAGGGCTTCTTTCGTCTCTCCCTTATTTATGAGCGCTTGGCAGGCACTGATTACAGTGCTGGGGGCATTGGCTATATAGACCAGGTTGACCTCTTTGCCCGCTTCCGTATTGAGGTCGAAGGAGACGTCGTAACTGCTGTTGCTCCCGTCTTTCACATCGCCCTGCACTACTTGGGTGAGCGTACCCTCGTCGTTAGTGTTTTTGTTGCGGGTGAAGGCGAGCGCATAGACACTACTTATATTGCTCTCTTGCTCGCCCGTGAGGCTGCGGGTGTTTTGGTCGCTGTTGCCCACCGCCTGCGACACGTTCATGTTGAGCTTGACGCGCATCTTGCCTTCCGGCCCCCGGAGGCCGTTGTCCTGCTCATCGGAGCAGCTACCCCACAGGAGCGTGAGGCAGGCTGCTATCGCATAATATGCAATCTTCTTTATCTTCATTTCGTTTCTTCTTTATTGTAATAGGTATGGGTTGATTAGGGCTGGCCGGCGGCCTTTGCTGCCTGCGTGCGCTGTTCGGCCCGGTCTACCGCCCAGTAGAGGATGTTGCCGAAGGTTCTGGAGTTCTCGGCACCAAGGGTACCATCTATTTTGATGTCAGCGTCCGGTATGGGCGTTCCGTCGGAGGCAATCCAGAAAGGTTGGTTGTCGTAATCGCCTTCGGTTTTGTTGGATTGGGCGATAAACCCACCGTCGCCTATCCACAGCAGGCCCTTGTACCGCCAGAAGGTGGCGTACTTCTTTTCTGTCCGGCTGCCGTCATAGCTGTAGATCACTAAGTCTTTGTCGGCCGTGGGTAGTGTGGTTACATCCACGCCTACGAGATTGTTGCGGTCGCGTCCCCAATAGCTACCAAACAAGGAGCCAAACGGGCCGGCCATGATGGGGTCGGTAGCGGTTACGCCATCTTCTCCCACAGCGGCGAAGGAATAGCAACCACCGTTTCCAGTGCCAGAGATAAACGAACCACCTACCTTCAGGCCGCTAAGCCCGTCTATCTTCGAGACGAAGTAATCCAGCCCACCTTGCGCCGTACCTCCCGCTCCGTCGCTAAGGAAGATGACGGTACCGCCTTGGTTCACATAGTCGGCCAATGCTTGTCCTACCTTCTGGGTCATGGTGATGTCGAAGCCCAGTAGTATCAAGTCGGGGTTGGCGTTCACCTCCTTGATGAAGTTCGTTTCATTGAGCCATCCGTTTTGGTTGATACGTGTCAGCTGGCGGAGAGGCAGGGTACTTTTGGGTTCGAAGCCGATGTTCTTGGCCGTAGAGACAAACTTATTGGAGCCGCCGCTCTCGGTGGCATATCCGAACGTTCCTGTCCACCAAGAGTAGGTGAACATCGTCTTGGGGGTGTAGCCCACGGGTACCAGCACGCTCTTGTCGTAGACGGAGGGCACAGTTGGGTCATCCAGTGTCATGCCGTCGCTTGAGAGGGTGAAGCTGTTGAAGCCGGCATATTCCGGTATGCCTGTCCCTTCGAGGGTGACGGTGTAGTCTATCCCTCCACCGGTAGCTTGTTTCCCGTTTGTGAACGTCCCCTTGCCCTGAAAGCTATAACCATTGATGCTGTTGGTGGAGAGTTCCCAATATTGTGTCCTTCCTTTTGCATCAGCCTTTTCGTAGTCCGCATTGTTAGTGTGGAGAGTGACTGTCAGGGTATTGTCGGCTGTCAGTGCATGTGGTGTCGATACGTCGCCCAGCTTCATGGTGGGCAGGTAGAGGCCGTTCACCTTCACGTCGGTTATGTCGTATTGCAACCGGCCGATGTCGAGGGTGCAGTCAATGTAGAACACATCAAGAGGGTCGAGGGTTATCTTCAGGCGGAAGGGGATGGGAGCATCCAAGTTGTCCGAGGTGCAGTGGAAATCAAACGTCCCAGCCTTCACCTCGTTGGTGGAGGCGTCGTTATTTATTGTAATTTTCCAGGTGAAACCTTTATCGGACGGTGTGGTCACATCTTCCCAACTACCGTCGGAGGCCTGCTTCTGCAACTGTACATTACTCTCCGCAAAGGAGGTGATGTTGGTCTTGAAGCTGACCTTCGCATATATATTCTGGTTGCCCGGCACCGTCACGCTATAGTTGGTATAGAAGTACTTGTCGCCCGATACGTACGAGCCGGTGTTGTACGAGCCGGTGATGTCGAGGTAGTACTCCAGGTTGTTGGCTCCTGCCTCCAACGCCTCCTCCTTCGAGTCGGCGCCATGTCCGCGCACCGCCTTGATGCTGAATATGTATCGGTGGTTGCGGAGTATCGGGAGGCGCGTGGCATCCTTCTCGCTCGTGGAGAAGTCGATACGATAATAGTTTACTTTGCCTTTGTAGGTGATGCCTACTACAAGGACGGTGGGTTGCTGGTCGGTGGTACCTACTTTAGCGCCCTCGGCATCGTTTTCGGCCAAGAAGATGGCTCCTGTCGAGGCATTGCCGGTGGGAGTGTAGCTGATGGCTTTCGGTCCACCCTGTTCGTCGGCGTAGATGCCGCTGGTGGGAGGGATAGAGGTAGCGGTTACCGAGGTGGCACGCGTGTTCTCCGCGTTACTCCAGGTAGAGGGTATGGCCGCCTTGTATGGCAGGACCAACCCTTGGGTGCGTGAGTAGTAGAGGTCGACCGATGTCAAGGTGTATGTTCCGCCATTCCCGTCGGGCAGGGCTTCTGCCTCGGGCGCGTCGGGGATGTTACTCATGTTGGCGAAGGGCTTAAACATCCCCACGTCCACGCGTGCCAGCGCGCGTACCATCTTCACTTTGGTAGTGATAGAGGTAGTGTTTTCTCCGATGGTCAGCAACTCCGTCTGCCCAAACAGGGGGATGGGTTGCTTAGCGTCTAAGCTCACTTTGCCTTTGGTGTCGAAAAGGATCTGTTTGGCGATAGCGTCCCAGCTATTACCTTTGGTGAAGACGGTGGTATTGGCCACATCGCTGTTGGCTATCAGTACGATACGCTGTTCGATTTCCTTTTCCTCCAGCTTGAAGGAAGCTTTGCAGGAGGTCGCTGTGGTCGTCATGTTTTTGACGGAGGAGCGATACAGGTATTTATCACTGGAGTCGAACACCAAGGCCGAGAGGGCCGTGATGGCATGTTCCGTGCTCGCTCCGTTGGTCATGCGGGTCACGTTGCTCGCCGCGGCGATGTCCAAGTTACATTCTACCATCACGCCATCGCTGGGCGCACGTAGTTCATCCTCCTCCTTGTCTGTACATCCTACAGCGAGGAAGGTTCCTATCACGACTGATAGGAAGAATGTCATTCTCTTCTTTTTAGTCATTGTATACTCTTGAATTTGTTTTCTCTTTCTTTTTCTTTCCATGTTAACGGTTGGGCCTTATTCGGCCACAAAGTTCTGCATTTTCTTTCTCTCATTACTATGATAAAGTTCAATAAGCTTATCATTTATAGAGAAAGATGAGGTGAATTTGCATCGTATTAGCTACTTTTGCGGGAAATAACCCTTATCATGAACAAACTATCTATCCTTGCGGCAACAGCCATCCTGGCTCTCTCGCCGGCCACCAGCCGGGCTGCCACCACGCCCGAAGCGCGACTTCTGCGCTTCCCCGGCACCAACGGAACGGAGATTGCCTTCTCCTATGCGGGCGACCTCTACCGAGTATCCATCAACGGCGGAGAAGCCATACGCCTCACCTCGCACATCGGCTACGAGATGTTTCCACGCTACTCCCCCGATGGAAAGACCATCGCCTTCACCGGCCAGTACGACGGCAACACCGAGGTGTACGCCATCCCCGCTGACGGTGGCGAGCCGTTACGACTCACCTACACCTCCACCAACGCCCGCGACGACTTGGGCGACCGCATGGGTCCCAACAACATCGTGATGGGTTGGACACCCGACGGCAAGGAGGTGCTCTACCGCAACCGCATCGGCGACGGCTTCGTGGGCAAGCTCTGGCAGGTAAGCCCGCAAGGCGGCATGCCTCAAGTGCTGCCGCTTCCCGAAGGGGGCTTCTGCTCCTACTCCCCCGACGGCAAGGAGCTGGCCTACAACCGCACCATGCGCGAGTTTCGCACCTGGAAGCACTACCGGGGTGGGCAAGCCGCCGAGGTGTGGATATACAACACCCAGAAGAAGAGCGTGGAACGGGTGACCGACAACCCCGCACAGGACATCTTCCCGATGTGGGACGGCGACCAAATCTTCTTCCTCTCCGACCGCGACCGCACCATGAACCTCTTCGTGTACAACCGCCAGAGCGGACAGACCGAGCAGGTGACGCACTATGCGGACTACGACATCAAGTTCCCCAGCATACACGGGCATACCATCGTCTTCGAGAAAGGCGGGTACCTCTATAAGTTCGACACCCGGAGCCGAAAGGCCGAGCAGGTGAACGTCACCCTCGCCTCCGACAACATCTACGCCCGCAGCGAGGTGAAGAAGGTAGCCGACGACATCACCGCCGCCAGCCTCTCGCCCGACGGCACACGGCTCGCCGTGACGGCTCGTGGCGACGTGTTCGACGTGCCCGCCACCAAAGGCGTCACACGCAACATCACCCGCAGCCCCGGCGCCCACGAGAGGGATGCCGACTGGTCGCCCGACGGAACAGCCATCGCCTACATCTCCGATGCCACCGGCGAGACCGAACTCTACCTCTACACCGTGGCCGACGGGCAGACCCGACAACTCACCCGCGACAACGACACCTACATCCGCAGCTTCGTCTGGGCACCCAACAGCAAGCAGATTGCCTATACCGACCGCCAGAACCGCATCGTGCTGGTCGACGTGGCCACAGGACGGAAAAGCACCGTGCAGCAGGAGCCGCAGGCCGAGTTCCGCAGCGTATGCTTCTCGCCCGACAGCCGTTGGCTTACCTACAGCCGACCGGCGCCGAACATGTACAGCGTGGTGTACGTCTACAACATCGCCGACAGGAAAGAATACCCCGTCACCGACAGGTGGTACTCCTCCTCCAACCCCCTCTTCAGCAGAGACGGCAAGTATCTTGTCTTCACCTCCGACCGCGACTTCGACCCCATCTATGGTTCGCTGGAGTGGAACCACGTGTACAAGAACATGGGCAACGTCTACCTCGCCCTGTTGCGCAAGGACACGCCCTCACCCTTCCTCACCCCCGACCCGCAGGTGAACACCACCCCCGCCAAGGCCGACAAGGACTCCCTGGTAAGCGTTGACCCCGATGGCATCGGCGACCGCATCCTCAGCCTGCCCATCCGCCCGGGCCGTTACGCCACCTGCTACGCCGACGGCACACACATCTATTACCTCACCCAAGGGAAGACAAAGTGCTTCGACCTCAAGAGCCAGAAGGAAGAGGAGGTAGCCGACGGATACATGGCAGTGCCCGGCAACCGCCAACCCTCCCATGTCCTTTTCCTCAAGGGCGACAACCTGTACGTCAGCGCCCTGTCCACCGGTCCGGCACACCTGGCAGATGCCGTCTACACAGGCGACATGAACGTACGTACCGACTACCCCAAGGAGTGGGCACAGATATTCGATGAGGCTTGGCGTGCCTTCCGCGACGGGTTCTACCAGCCCTCCATGCACGGCATCGACTGGAACGCCATGAAGGCCAAGTACGGCAAGCTGGTGCCCTACGTTAAGAACCGCATTGACCTGAACTACGTCATCGGCGAGATGATAGGCGAGCTGACCTGCGGCCATGCCTACGTCAACCTCGGCGACTACGACCAACCCACCCGCCTGCAGACCGGACTGCTGGGAGCGGAGCTGTCACGCGACCCCGGTACGGGCTTCTTCCGCATCGAGAAGGTACTGGAAGGTGCCTCGTGGAGTCGCACCCTGCGCTCACCCCTCACCGAGCCGGGCGTGAAGGCCCGGCAAGGCGACTACATCGTAGCCATCGACGGCGTGCCCACCAATAGCGTGAAGGACTTCTACGCCCTGCTCGTGGGCAAGGCCGGCGTGCGCACGGAGCTGTCCGTCAACAGCAAGGCGCAGGCAGCCGGCGCGCATAAGGTGGTCATCACCCCCATCGCCGACGAGTACCCCCTCTACCACTACGCCTGGGTACAGGAGAACATCCGCAAGGTGGACAAAGCCTCCGGTGGAAAGATAGGCTACATCTACATCCCCGACATGAGCGTGGAGGGGTTGAACGAGTTCTCCCGCTATTTCTACCCGCAGCTCGACAAGGAAGGTCTAATCATCGACGACCGTAACAACGGCGGCGGCAATGTATCGCCCATGATTCTCGAACGCCTCTCGCGCGAGGCCTACCGCCTTACGATGCGCCGCGGCTCCACCCATGTAGGCACTGTGCCCGATGCCACGCAGACCGGTCCCAAGGTATGCCTCATCAACAAGTACTCTGCCTCCGACGGCGACCTCTTCCCCTGGGGATTCCGCGCCCTCGGGCTGGGCAAGCTCGTCGGCATGCGTACCTGGGGTGGTATCATCGGCATCGGTGGCTCGTTGCCCTTTATCGACGGCACCAATCTCCGTGTACCCATGTTCACCAGCTACGATGCCAAGACGGGACAGTGGATTATCGAGAACCACGGCGTGGACCCCGATATCGTAGTGGACAACGACCCCGTGAAGGAATGGAACGGAGAAGACCAACAGCTCAACGCCGCCATACAAGAGGTGCTCAAGGAGCTGAAGACACGGAAATCCCTGCCACCCGTTCCCACCCCACGCAACTGGAAGGACGGAGGAAGCAGCCGATAGGATGGCCTTACCGTTACGGCCTGCCAAGCCTCCCGTACATGGGGAAGCAACTCTCCTGTATATTGAGGAAAACTTGTCAGGGTGTTCGAGAGGTGCGGTAAATTAGGGATTAATGATTAGCGGTGAGTGATTAGCCGTACACGATTCTGACACGGCAGTTGTAACTGAAATCCTCCTCTCCCGCGGAGGGGAGGTGGCCGCAGGCCGGAGGGGAGGGACAAAAAAGCAGAATACCTCTTTAATACAATAATCAGTCAGAGAAGGCGTATTCGATGATATAATATTAATATGTACGTTCATTTTTTGTCCCTCCCCTCCGGCCTGCGGCCACCTCCCCACCGCGGGAGAGGAGGATTTCAGATACCACTCGCGTTTCAGAATCGTATACGGCTCATAACTTAACGATAATCACTAACGTAACCACCAATTTATAAGT
>JAISIX010000252.1 GCA_031261805.1 Mediterranea sp. (in: CFB group bacteria) | reverse complement strand
CGGACGGTGCTACTTAGCCTCGTGGTGACGTTCGTGTCGCTGCTGTTGCCCCTTTTTGGCGATGGCTACCTGCTGATGCTGCTTGCCTTCTCGCTGCTGGGCATCGGCAACACGCTGATGCAGACGTCGCTCAACCCATTGCTCTCCACCATCGTGAGTGGCGACCGGCTGGCCAGCAGCCTTACCTTTGGACAGTTCGTCAAGGCCATTGCCTCGTTCTCGGCTCCCTACATTGCCATGTGGGGAGCTACGCAGACCATCCCCTCGCTGGGCTTGGGCTGGCGGGTACTCTTCCCGGTGTATATGGTGATAGGCATCATCGCTATCTTCTGGCTCAACGCCACATCGATAGCGGAGGAGAAGGAGGAGGGCCGGCCTTCCACCTTCGGGCAGTGCCTGGCGCTACTGGGACAGCCGTTCATTCTGCTCTCGTTCGTCGGCATTATGTGCCACGTGGGCATCGATGTGGGTACGAACACCACGGCACCCAAGCTCCTGATGGAGCGGGTAGGCATGGGGCTGGACGAGGCGGCGTTTGCCACGAGCCTTTACTTCATCTTCCGTACGGCGGGTTGCTTCCTGGGTAGCTTCATCCTGCGGCGCATGTCGGCCAAGCTCTTCTTCGCCATCAGCGTGGCGATGATGCTGGTGGCCATGGCGGGGCTGCTCATGCTCGATGGGAAGGACGTCATCTACGTCTGCATCGCCCTGATAGGTTTTGGCAACTCCAATGTCTTCTCCGTAGTCTTCTCGCAGGCACTGCTCTACCTGCCCGAGAAACGGAACGAAGTGTCGGGGCTGATGATTATGGGACTATTTGGCGGTACGCTCTTCCCGCTGGCCATGGGCGTGGCCTCCGATGCCATGGGGCAGAGTGGGGCAGTGGCCGTGATGGCGGTGGGCGTGCTCTACCTGCTGAGCTATACGTTTCGCATCAAGCAATGAATATAATAAGGTATAACGATGAATACAATTATTGTAGGAATGGGCGAGGCACTGTGGGATGTGCTGCCCGAAGGAAGAAAGATAGGGGGCGCTCCGGCGAACTTCGCCTACCATGTGTCGCAGTTTGGCTTCGACAGCCGTGTGGTGAGTGCCGTGGGGTACGACTGGTTGGGCGACGAGATTCTGGAGGTCTTCCGTCAGAAGAGCTTGAAAGGACGCATCGAACGGGTGGACTATCCCACTGGCACGGTGCAGGTGACGCTCGATGACGAGGGGGTGCCTTGCTATGAGATAAAAGAAGGGGTGGCATGGGACAACATCCCCTTTACCGACGAGCTGCAACGCTTGGCGCTCAGCACGCGGGCTGTCTGCTTCGGTTCGCTGGCGCAACGCAGCAGCGTGAGCCGGGCTACCATCAACCGTTTTCTCGACACCATGCCCGACGTGGATGGACAGCTCAAGATATTCGACATCAACCTCCGGCAGTCGTTCTATACCAAGGAGGTGCTGTGCGCTTCTTTTCAGCGCTGCAACGTGCTGAAGATAAACGATGAGGAGCTGGTTACCATCAGCCGTATGTTTGGCTACCCGGGCATCGACCTGCAAGACAAATGCTGGATACTGCTGGCTAAGTACAACCTGAAAATGCTTATCCTGACGTGCGGCATCAACGGTAGTTATGTCTTCACTCCCGGGGTTGTCTCTTTTCAGGAGACGCCGAAAGTGCCGGTAGCCGATACGGTGGGAGCGGGCGATTCGTTCACCGCTGCTTTTACGGCCGCCATCCTGCGAGGCGCGTCGGTGCAAGAGGCGCATAAGCTGGCGGTGGAAGTGTCGGCCTACGTCTGCACGCAGAGCGGTGCCATGCCCGAGCTGCCGGATGCGTTGAGGCTACGGGTATAAAAAAGAACTTCCCCCATTCCTTCCTGATAAGTGGAAGAAATGGGGGAAGCTCCGCTTTTCTTTGGATAGCGATGCTATCCTTGCTTGGCAGCGTTGCGGCGTGCCTCTTTCTTGTCTTGGAGAACGAAATAGACAACTCCTACTACGGCGATGATAGCCGGGGTTCCCCATGCAATAATAAAATTCCAATTCATCATTATGCTCCTTCCTTTTTATCTCGGACGAGGTAAAGCCCCCCACCGAGCACTATGATTATAATCAAAATAGCAATGATATGCATCCCAATGGATTTCATATCATTAAACACTGATGAAATGATGAGAACAGTTACCATATACTTTGCAATGTCCATCATCTATTTGCCGAGTTCTTCTTTCATATTTATCGGGTTAGTTGAGTAAATGAATACTGCAAAGTTAGCAAAAAAGCTGAAACGCCGCAAAAGAAGCCTGCAATCTGTGCAGTCCCTACCCGAAATTGCCTATTTTTGTCCCCTGAATTAATCTCTAATGACATGAAAGGAAAAAGAGGGCTACGGATATTCATAGGATTGTTATGTTGCATCAGTCTAATGGCGTGTCGAAAGGAGACGCCCAAGTATCGCATCGGCGTGGCGCAGTGCAGCGACGACTCTTGGCGACATAAGATGAACGAGGAGATACTAAGGGAGGCTATGTTCTACGACGGTGTCTCCGTGGAGATACGTTCGGCCAACGACGACAATCGGAAACAGGCGGAGGACGTGCGCCACTTCGTGCAAGAAGGGGTCGACTTGCTCATTATCTCAGCCAACGAGGCCGCGCCAATGACACCCATTGTGGAGGAAGCCTACGGGAAAGGCATCCCGGTGATTATGGTGGACCGTAAGATACTATCCGACAAATATACCGCTTATATTGGTGCCGACAACTACGCCATCGGGCGGGCGGTGGGCAACTACATCGCTACCCGGCTGGGCGGTAAGGGCGACGTGGTGGAGCTGGCGGGCTTGAAAGGCTCTACGCCCGCCATGGAACGCCGGAAGGGGTTTCACGATGTGCTGACTGCATTCCCGAATATCCATTTGGTAGACGAGGCGGAGGCCGACTGGGAAACTGTGCCGGCCGAGCGGGAGATGGCGGAGATGCTTCGTCGCCACCCACGGATTGATGCCGTATACGGACACAACGACCGCATCGCTTACGGAGCTTACCTGGCTGCCAAGAAGGCGGGGCGGGCGAAGGGGATGATGTTTGTAGGTATCGATGCCTTGCCGGGCAAGGGAGGCGGACTGGAGATGGTGCTGGACAGTGTGCTGACGGCTACTTTTATCTATCCTACCAATGGCGACAAGGTGATGCAGCTGGCCATGAACATCCTCGAGAAGAAACCCTATCCACGGGAGACGGTGATGAATACCGCCGTGGTGGACCGTACCAACGCCCGGGTGATGCAGCTACAGACGACTCACATAGACGAGCTGGACCGCAAGATAGAGACTCTGAACGGACGCATCGGCGGATACCTCTCACGGGTAGCCACCCAACAGGTGGTGCTGTATGGAGGCTTGGTCATCTTGCTGTTGGTAGTAGGAATATTGGGAGTGGTGTACCTATCCCTGCGTTCCAAGAATAGGCTGAACAAAGAACTATCGACGCAGAAGAAGCAGCTGGAGGAACAACGAGACCAGCTGATAGAACTCTCGCACCAGCTGGAAGAGGCTACCCACGCCAAACTCGTCTTCTTCACCAATATCTCGCACGACTTTCGCACGCCGCTCACTTTGGTGGCCGACCCCGTGGAGCAGCTCCTGAAGGAAGAGACGCTGACGGATGAACAACGGAAACTGCTTACCCTTGTTCGGAAGAATGTGCAGATCCTGTTGCGCCTTGTCAACCAGATTCTTGACTTCCGAAAGTATGAGAACGGAAAGATGGAGTTCACGCCCGTCGAGCTGAACCTCTCCTCCTCGTTTGCTGCTTGGAATGAATCTTTCCAGGCATCGGTCCGCAAAAAACATATCCACTTCTTGTTTGAGGCAATGCCCGAAGCCGACTACCGCACCATGGCCGATGCTGAGAAGATGGAGCGAGTCTACTTCAACCTCCTCTCCAACGCTTTTAAGTTTACGCCCGAGAATGGGAAAATAGCAGTTCGCCTTTCGGCGGCAATGAAGGAAGGGGAACCTTGGCTGAGCTTTACGGTAGCCAATTCGGGTTCGTTGATTTCGGTGGATCATATCCGGCATATCTTCGACCGTTTCTACAAGATAGACCTTCACCACACCGGTTCAGGCATTGGCCTGGCCTTGGTAAAAGCCTTTGTGGAGATGCACGGAGGAAACATCACGGTGGAGAGTGGCGAGAAGCAGGGAACCATCTTCAAGGTAGAGCTGCCACAGCGGGTAGAGCCTGCCATCCAGCTGGCTGAACCTCCGGTTGAAACACCGGAAGCTGATGGGGACACTTCCTCCGCTCCCTTCGTGGAAGAGGTGGAGCCGGAGGAGTGTTACGACGCTACCAAACCTTGTGTGTTGGTGGTGGACGACAATGCCGACATTCGTTCCTATATCCGGGGCTTACTGCAATCGGACTATACGGTGCTTGAGGCAGCCGATGGGCAAGAGGGCATCCGCAAGGCGATGAAGTATGTTCCCGATGTGATTATCTCGGATGTGATGATGCCCGGCATGGATGGTATAGAATGTTGCCGCCGGCTGAAGAGCGAACTACAGACCTGCCATATCCCTATTATCCTGCTCACGGCCTGTGCCTTGGAGGAGCAACGCATCCAAGGCTACGACGGCGGGGCGGACTCTTATATCTCCAAACCTTTCAATTCGCAATTGTTGTTGGCCCGTGTGCGCAATCTTATCGATTCGCACCGGCGCCTGAAGCAGCTCTTTGGCGATGCCCAGGCGTTGAGTAAAGAAGATGTGTGCGATATGGATAAGGAGTTTGTGGAGAAGTTCAAGTCCTTGATAGAGGCTAAGATGGGTGACTCGGGGCTGAATGTAGAAGACCTGGGGCGGGATATGGGGCTAAGCCGTGTGCAGCTCTATCGTAAGCTCAAGTCGCTCACCAACTATTCACCGAATGAGTTGTTGCGCATAGCCCGTTTGCGTAGGGCTGCCTCGCTGCTTGCCTCGTCGGACTTGTCGGTAGCCGAGATAGGCTACGAAGTGGGCTTTACCTCTCCCTCGTACTTTGCCAAATGCTACAAGGAACAGTATGGCGAAAGTCCAACGGACTTGCTTAAACGGAAGAAAGGATAAGGGGGCTGTAGTTACGCCGCTGAACATCAACGCATGAGCACGTGCCCATCGGCGTTCACGCGCATGCCCTTCGGCTCGTGGGCGGATGGGCATGCGCTCAAAAGCCATTTCTCCTCCCCCTGTAGGGAGGTAGCTGAGAGGGAGAAATGGAGTCCGTTATGATAGGATGCGTCATTCCTTTTTTAACATCTTGTACACCATATAGAGCAATTGCGCCATGACGAGGAGGATGACAATCCATACCCCGTAGGTTTTCAAGAAGGTGAGCCATTGTGGGTCGGGCGTGGGGGCAACGACTATCCGTTGCAAGGTTTCGATGTCTCCTACGGAGATGTGGGGGAGGTTGTCGGGCAACTGTTGGGTAAAGGTAAGGTCGTATTGCGGCATCTTGGCCCGTGGGTCTTCGTAGGTGAGGGAGTACCGCATCCCTTGCTTCAACTCGGCTATCAGGTATACTTTGTGGATGTAGGCCTTTATGGAGTCGATGGTCAGCGGTCGGTCGTCGCCATTGTAGATGCTCAAGCTTACCGTGTCGGTATAGAGGGTGATGGGGATTGATTGCGGAAGACCGCCCTCATTGGAGAGCGACACGTAGGCGAGATGCTCATCGGTCTTCACGGATAGGTTGCGGTGGTAATAGTGGGGAGCCGAAACGTAGAAATCAAGCCTGCAAAGCTGGTAACGATGCTGGAAATCGAGGCGGATTTCGCTCGTATTTTTCTCTTGCTTGAGGTGTTGGACAAACGGCACTTCGAGCAGGTATTGCTGATAGTAAGACTCCACCTTTACTCGTCCGGCATCGATAAAATGGTAAGGCGAAGTCGTCGAATCGTTGACGGACAGCTTGTAGTAATGGTAGTCGGTACGGGGGAACGAGAGGTCGAATAGCGTCTCGGTGCCTTCGCCACGCCCGAGGGCGTTGAGGTCAAAGCGTCCCCGCACGCCGTACCAGTGCTGTTTGTCGTCACTGCCGGTCAGCACCGCTTCCTTTCGTTGCAAGTCGGCATTCTTGGCACGTAGGATAAAGGAAGAGAGAGGGAGCGTATCTGGCGTGATGATGAGTTCCGTGCGGTGGGGGTATGCCCGCACTTCCATGGGCATTGGTGTCCACTCGCTACTTTTCCTCGACATGATGTCCTGGCGTGGTTGGTAAGCCACTTCGACACCTTGCGCGTCGAGGATCCGGATGTCCTTCATGTTGGGCGAGGCGGCTCCCAGTACCTCTTGAGGCAGGTCGATGGCGTAGAAGCCGTCGGTGGGGACGGTCGGCAGCGAAGCCCTGTAGCCAGGCTGTGCGTTAGCCGCCGCTCCCCACAAGAGGATGAGGAGCGGCAGGCAGAGGAGTTTAATTGTCTTCATGTATGGGTTCATCGTCTGCTTTAAAGAGGACATTTTTCAGTCGTTGATAGAGGAACGAGAGCACCAACAAGATGGCTCCCAAGAGGATGAATGTCACAATCTTACCGATGGTAGGCATTGCCCACAAGTCAATCAGCAGCAGTTTGAGCAATACGACCCCGAATACGATGAGGCTACACAGGCGCATCGACTTCTGGTGAAAGCGCATGCCCAGCGCCATCTGCACGAAGCCAGCGATGGTGAAGGCAATGGAGAAGAGGGCGCTATAGTTGTACAGGTCGACTTGCACGGCGAGGAGGTTGGCGGTAACGAGCCAAAGTACCGTGCTCAATATCGTGAGATATATGATGAAGCGGGTGTTCAGGCCCCAAGCGGCATGGTATTGGCGGGTGACGATAATGCAGTGCACGACGATGCACGCCAAAGCCAACCAATGTGTGGGAAAGAAGTATTCGCCCGGTCCCCATTGTAGCCATTCGAAGTAGAAGAAAAGGATATAAATCAATGTCGTGTCGAGCATGCTGAGTACGTACGACCTGGTGTGGCGGGTGATGCGGAAACGCCGCTCCAAACCGTAAACGAGTGCAGCAAACGAGGCATTGGTGAATAGCAGGATAGCCCCGGAGGGGTTGGGCAAGTGCATGAAGAACTCCCATACGAAAGCGTAGTAGATGATGGCTATGGATGCCCATATCATCAGTGGGTTCCATATCTTATAGCGCAATGTGCGTGTCCCTGTGCTGAACAACTCCTTCTTGCGCTCCATCAGCCAAGCGAAGGCGGCGGCTGATAGTCCCACGAACATTGAGGTGGCAAACGTGTGGTTGAGGAAGATAGTGTCAGGGACCGTTTCTATCCGGAAGGCTTGCGTGTCCAGCAAGAACGAGATGCCCGTGAGCAGTGTGAGCACCACGGCTCCAAACTCGTAAATCGGGATGCGAGACTTGGCGTATAGCCATGGGAGCAACACCGCTTCGGCGCTCCAGCAAAGCGTGATGTAAGAACCTTCGAGCTGGAAGGGCACGGTGATGGAGATGAATGTCACCACCATCCCCAGCATGGTGTGGATGAGCGATTGGTTCTCTTGCTTATTCTTGCGGCGGAGCCACATCAGCAAGGCCATGTTGGCGGAGGCGATGAAAAGGGGGAGTAGACCGTCGAGCACGATGGCCGAATCTATCAGGTGCAGGCAGTGCATCCCTACGCCTAAGTAGATGAAGTTGTTGATGACGATAAGAAGCATCAGTATCCACCGCATGTACTCCTTCTCGTCCTTGATTAGGACGAGGATGGGCACTAAGAATATGAGGTAGAAGAAGGTGGCGAAGGCCAATGTCGGTATGGAGGCTATGTCTATAGAGTTGATACAAAGTATCGTGATGGCCCATGTGGCGACGAACGAGATGATAGGCAATTCGCGCCAAGGCTTGCGGAAGGTGAGGGCGAACATCCCCATGTTCAGGATGGACAGGTAGCTAAGTAGTGCCAGGTAGTTGCCACTGTCGCTCGATGCGATGAATGGGGCGATGAACCCACCCAGCAGTGCGGTGATGGCCAGTTCGCGCCTGTCGTAAAGCAGCGAGAGGATTGACATGAAGAGCGTTGACCCTACCAAGATGGCGAAGGAAGTGGTGGATGAGAACAGGTGGTAATAATGGTAGGCGATAGCCACCGTGAGATAGAATACTGCGAAGGCACCTCCGGCCAATAGGGAGCTGAAGGTGCGGTATTTCTTCTCCAGCCGTTGCGCCACAAATAGTAGTCCGGCACCTATCAGGAACCCGAGTACCGTGCGTAGGGTCTCGCTAATCCAGTTTTGGTCGATGGCGTACTTCACGAAGAATCCCACGCCGATGACGAAGATAAGGATACCTATCTTGCCAAATAGGTTTTCGCCGATATATTTCTCGTAATTGATGGAGGGGCGTTGACGCTTAGGGGTGGTATCATCATCTTCTTCATCATCATCATCTTCTTCTTGGCGCTCCTCGGCTCTCTCTGCCTCATCCCATGTAGAAGCTCTTTCATCCCCAAACGCATAGGGCTTCTCCCAAGGCTCTTCAAGTGCTTCCGGCAGCTCCATCGTTCTTTCAAACTGTTCTTCAGAGAGGTTCTCCTCTTCTGCTTTTTCGTTAGGCTGATAGCTCGTTTCGGGAGTTTCGTCGGCCTCTATGGCATAAAGGGGGTATTCTGTCAGAACTGTTTCGGTTGGCTCGGTGTCGGCTGCCAAGTCCTTTCCGGTTTCTGTTTCAGTAGTTGTCGCTTTTTCAGGCGCTTTCGTGGAGGAAAGCTGATTGGACATGTCTTGTATCTTGTCGAGCACGTTTTCAAGTAGGCTCGACTGTTTTGATAGCTTGGAACTGACCGATTGCACTCCAATTACAATCAGGATTAAAAGAATGAATACGCTGAATATAATAAATACTATTATTTCCATGTTTGTGATGTATTTGTATTGGTTTGGGCTTGAGAGACAGTAGCTCGCCGAAGGTATTTCAGAACGTGGTGTCTTCTTCCTCGCAGCGAGCTATTGTTGTCTTCTTATTTAAATAATGTATTGCGAGCTGATGGACTCGTTGTTCATCACCCGCCGGATGGTTTCGGCGAACATTTCGGCGATGCTAAGCTGTTTCACTTTCCCGCATTTCTTGGTGTAAGGAATGCTGTCGGTGAATACCATCTCGGTGAGCTTGGACTCTTCCACACGGAGGGAGGCGGGGTCGGACATCACGCAGTGGCTGGCAATGGCGCGCACAGACTTCGCACCTGCTTCCATCATGATGTTGGCGGCCTTGGTGATGGTACCGGCCGTGTCCACGATGTCGTCTACCAATACCACGTTCTTATCTGCCACGTCGCCGATGATCTGCATGGAGGCCACTTCGTTGGCTTTCTCGCGCGACTTGTTGCAAAGCACCAAGGGTACACCCAAGTATTTGGAGAAGGTGCTAGCACGCTTGGAACCGCCCACGTCGGGGGTGGCGATGACAAGGTCGTCCAGATGCAGCGACTGGATGTAGGGCAGGAAGACCGCCGAGGCGTAGAGGTGGTCTACAGGGATGTTGAAGAACCCTTGGATCTGGTCGGCGTGTAGGTCCATCGTTATCAGTCGGTCGATACCGGCCACGCTGAGCATATCGGCCACCAGTTTGGCGCCGATGGACACACGGGGCTTGTCCTTTCTGTCTTGTCGCGCCCATCCAAAGTAAGGGATGACAGCTACGATACTCTTGGCCGAGGCGCGTTTGGCAGCGTCTACCATCAAGAGCAGTTCCATTAAGTTGTCTGAGTTGGGGAAGGTGGACTGAACCAAGAACACGTGTGCACCGCGTATTGATTCTTCGTAAGAAACCGCAAACTCTCCGTCGGCAAAATGGGTAATGTTCATGTTTCCCAGAGGACAGTCGAGGCTGGTGCAGATTTTCTCTGCCAGATATCTCGAGTTGGTGCCCGAGAATACCTTAAAAGGTGCTTTTTCGCTCATCTTTATCAATAATAGATAATACCTATTGTGAATTTGCCTGCAAAGGTAGGCAATTCTATGTTTATTTAGAAGGAGTTCTCGTTTAAAAAATGCTTTTGCCGTCATCTTACCGGAAATATTTGTAGATTTGCAGGCAATGTGATACAGATGAGTTCGCGCGTACCTATATATATGCTGGTGGGTGTGCTGTTGTGC
>JAISIX010000200.1 GCA_031261805.1 Mediterranea sp. (in: CFB group bacteria) | reverse complement strand
ACAATAATCAGGTAGGGAAGGCGTATTCGATGATATAACATTAATATATACGTTCATTATTTGTCCCTCCCCTCCGCCTTTCAGGCACCTCCCCTCCGCGGGAGAGGAGGATTTCAGTTACCACTGCCGTGTCAGAATCCTGTACTGCTAATCACTCATCACTCACCGCTAATCACTCCCCTAAACTCCAATTTATCAGCGAACCAGATTGCACAAAACCATCCCGGGCAAAGTATAAGGAACAATATTGGACAACCAATAGTAGGATTAAGAAGTCAAACCAGTCAACCAAAATCAGGACGAGACACGCAGTGAGAGTAACTTTACCCTCACTGTTACCATCACGGTTACCCTCACGGGCTAACCATCTTGTTTATACTGCGTTATGCCATACACAGTGAGGGTATGAGGGTAAAAGACGAAAAAAACACTCTGGGAGGGAGAAAGCAAAGGAACGCAATACTGGCTGTGCAGTCATCGTGCCGCATTTATTTCATGCGGCGTGACTTGCTGAACTCCAGAACCAGTTTGACTGTCGGTATAGGCAAAAGAACTTATCGGATGAAAAAAACTCTTCAACGGTGAAAACCGAATATCGGTCTATTGTGTTTGTGTATATACAATAGGTATAGTAATTTTGCTGGGTAGGCATAATAGGAGCTATGCCCAAAGAGAAACGAAAGAGAATATCAATATTAGGAGCCTAATGATAAGAATAGGAAGACTAACAATGGCTACATTGTTGGCAGCAGGAATGCTACCGGGCCTGTCTGCCCAAAACGTTGTCGCGCAAGCGGAAGCGGACACACTGACCACAGACAAGATACCGGCCGAATGGAACTTGCAAGCATGCATAGACTATGCCTTGCAGCAAAACATCACTATCCGCAAAAGTAAGGTGGACGCACAAAGCGCACAAATTGATGTGAAGGCATCAAGAGCGGCACTCTTCCCAAGCCTGTCGTTCTCCACCGGCCAAGACCTTACCTACTATCCCTATCGTGCCAACACCACCATCGTAGTGGGCAACGAGACCAAAACCACGAACAACAAGACCAGCTACAACGGTAACTACAACCTTAGTGCCAACTGGACCCTATACAACGGTAGCAAGCGGCTCAACACCATCAAGCAAGACAAGCTCAACAACGAGATAGCCAACTTGGAGGTCTCCTCGTCCGAGAACGATGTCCAGCAGTCCGTGGCACAAGCCTACATCCAAATACTCTATGCCGACGAGTCGGTGAAAGTAAACCAGAATACCCTGCAGCTCTCCATCGCACAGCGCGACCGCGGTCAGCAGATGCTCGACGCAGGAAGCATCTCCAAAAGCGACATGGCTCAGCTGGAGGCGCAGGTGAGCAACGACCGTTACCAATTGGTGACGGCGCAAACCACCCTCGACAACTACAAGCTGCAACTCAAGCAGCTCTTGCAACTCAACAGTCAGGACGAGATGGTCCTCTACATCCCCGCCCTCTCTGACGCCAACGTCCTCTCGCCCCTTCCCTCCAAACGAGAAGCCTATACGGCCGCCTTGGCCACACGCCCCGAGATTCAGTCCAGCAAGCTGAACCTGCAAGCTGCCGAATTGGGCATCAGCATCGCCAGAGCGGGATACACCCCTACCATCAGCCTCAGTGCCCGCATGAGCACCAACGGCATGAGCGGTAGCCAAAACGCCTATTTCAACCAGCTAAGAGATGCTTGGGGCAACAGCATCGGCCTCACCGTGAGCATGCCCATCTTCGACAACCGGCAGACGAAGACCGCCATCCAGAAGGCAAAACTCCAACGTACCACCAGCATGCTCTCGATGATAGATGCCGAGAGCACGCTCTACCAGACGGTGGAAGGTCTTTGGCTCGACGCCCACAGCGCCCAGCAACGCTACGCCGCCGCCGTGGAGAAGCTGAAGAGCGCGCAAATCAGCTACGACTTGGTGAGCCAGCAGTTCAATGCCGGCATGAAGAACACCATCGACCTGCTGACAGAGAAGAACAACCTGCTGCAAGCGCAACAAGAGCAGCTACAAGCCAAATATATGGCGATACTGAACGCCCAACTGCTGAAGTTCTACGAGGGCGAGAAACTTTCGATATAAATAAAGGAAACAAGATAGAATCAATGAAAACAAAGAAGATTATCCTTATCGCTGTCGTTGTGGTGGCAGCGGTATGTGTCTGTGTATGGCTCTTCTCCGGGTCGGCAGCCAAGCACAAAATCAGCTATGCCACGGCTACGGTGAGCAAGGCGGACATTGCCAGCTCGGTGACCGCCACAGGCACCATCGAGCCGGTGACCGAGGTGGAAGTAGGTACACAGGTATCCGGCATCATCGATAAGATTTACGTGGACTACAACTCGGTGGTGAAGAAAGGCCAGCTTATAGCCGAGATGGACCGCATCACCCTGCAGAACGACTTGGCCTCGCAACAAGCCACGTTCGATGGGGCCAAGGCCGAGTATGAGTACCAGCAGAAGAACTACGAACGCAACAAGGGACTGCACGACAAGCAACTCATCAGCGACACCGACTACGAGACGGCCCTATACAACTACCAACATGCCAAGAGCAGCTACGACAGCAGCAAGGCATCGCTGGCCAAGGCACAGCGTAACCTCTCGTACGCCACCATCACCTCACCCATCGACGGCGTGGTCATCAGCCGCGACGTGGAAGCCGGGCAGACGGTGGCTTCGGGCTTCGAGACCCCTACCCTCTTCACTATCGCCGCCGACCTGACGCAGATGCAGGTTGTGGCCGACGTGGATGAGGCCGACATAGGCGGCGTGGAAGTGGGACAACGTGCCAGCTTCACCGTCGACGCTTACCCCAACGATACCTTCGAAGGCAAGGTGACGCAAATCCGCTTGGGCGATGCCAGCACCTCGAGCAGCAGTTCTACCACCTCCAGCAGCTCCACGGTGGTGACTTACGAGGTAGTCATCTCCGCCCCCAACCCCGACCTCAAGCTGAAACCCCGGCTGACGGCCAACATTAACATCTATATCGTCGACAAGCAAGGGGTGCTCTGTGTGCCCAACAAAGCGTTGCGCTTCACGCCCGAACCGGCCCTGATAGGCAAGGACGAGACCATCAAAGACTGCCAAGGCAACCATAAGGTATGGACGCTCGAAGGCAATACCTTCACCGCACACGCCGTGCAGACGGGCATCACCAACGGCGTGGCCACGGAGATAACCGGTGGCATAGCCGAAGGGACGAAGGTCATCACCGAAGCCACGGCGGCCGGTATGCCCAGCCTAAGCCCCGACACAGCCGGCGGCGAAGACCGAAGTCCCTTCATGCCCGGCCCGCGACGGAGGAACAACAACGCTAAGACGACCCAGAACAAGTAAACAATGGCTAAGACAGTTATCGAACTCAAAGATATCAAGCGGAACTTCATCGTAGGCGACGAGACGGTACATGCCTTGCGAGGCATCACCTTCTCCATCTACGAGGGAGAGTTCGTCACCATCATGGGCACCTCCGGCTCGGGAAAGTCCACCTTGCTCAACACGCTGGGATGCCTCGACACCCCCACCAGCGGCGAATACCTGCTCGACGGCATCTCCGTGCGCACCATGAGCAAGCCCCAACGGGCCATCCTGCGCAACCGGAAGATTGGCTTCGTGTTTCAAAGCTACAACCTGCTCCCCAAGACTACCGCCATCGAGAACGTGGAGCTACCACTGATGTACAACTCTGCCGTAAGCGCCTCCGAACGCCGGCGGCGAGCCATCGAGGCACTGAAAGCCGTAGGGCTGGGCGACAGACTGGAACATAAGTCC
>JAISIX010000194.1 GCA_031261805.1 Mediterranea sp. (in: CFB group bacteria) | reverse complement strand
CTTGAATGAAGAAGAAAAAGGGAAAAAAGAAAAAGACATAAAGGAGCAAATAGGAAAAGCTATACTTTCTTTATCTCAACCTCGTACTTACCCAATGCCCCATAATAAGCAAGGCATTGACTACGAAAGTACTAATACGCCAGATTCTGATCCCAAATTCGGGGATTTGACAAATGAGCCTTCAGTATTAGCAAATTGGATTTTTGACTGGATCGGAAATTATCCCGTTGAATTAAAGATAGCTCCTTACGTATTAGGAAAGGCTATAACTCGCTTCTTCTATACACTTCGAGATATAGAAGGGACAGATAAATCAAATAATCTGGGGGACGCTATGCACCGACGGGTAATAGCTTTTTTCCATGCTATTTTGTTAGAGGATGCAAAAGGGAATTTAGATATAGAGGAACTCAACAATCTCAAGTTGCATCATATCAATCCGGTTACGAAGGATGATGACTTTACACATAATCTAAACAAACTTAGGAAACAATCTATGCAAAAGAATGAGGAGACTGGAGAAGGTCAGAATAATAATAATAAGAAAGATGATCAAAACAAAGTGCCCAATAAGGAAGCTATCTCCTTTCCTGAAGTGCTCTCTTTTTCTGAATGGATACTAAAATGTCCATTGCTACAGATATTTGTCAAGAGTGAAATCAGCTTGCCTGTGATAAATGATGAAGTACGTAAGCACTGCGTATATGACACATTGAAAAAAGTCTCTTTGCCTAAAAGTGATGTTAGAGATTCATATACTGATGAACAAATTATCAATTGTATCCGCTCCTTTGGGAAAGACATTACTTATAAAGAATGCAAAAATATAGCAGAAAGCAAAGAAAAAGTACATAACCACCCTTTAGTAAATAGAGTAAAAGAAATAACAAAAAAGATAGACAAGCCTATTAAAAATGTTACCGATTTACGAACTTTCATCGAACAAGTAGATAGTTCAACGGATAAAACTGTTGCCGCTTGGAGAGAAGCAGAAGATAAAAAGAAATAATTCATGCAAAAGACAGCCATCATTAAATACCTTCTTTGCGACGACGAATCCTTGTTCGACTATGTCAACGAACGGCCGTACCCCACACTGGACGACGTGAAACGCCGCTTGCTCCTTATAGACAGGCAGACCGATATACGAGTGCCCGACAACTACTATCGGCTGAATCAGCAATATTCGTTCCATAAAATAGATAACCTGACACAAGTATTGACCAAAGGATTATTGCGTATCGCCAACGACTATTTGGAGCTACACGGACAACGTCTTTACGTGCGGCATGGGATGATTAACCAATGGCAAGAGCTGGTTACCTACGCACCACCACTGCTCTACATAGCCTCAGCGCTGTTTCAGCAGTATAGTGAAGACCTCAGGGATATAGTAAGCATCCGTAAATTCTATAAAGAATGGATACAGCCCAACACACGATACACCGCATTGGTAACCCCTTATGTTCCCCAACTGGAGCAGTACATAAACCAACAGAAAGGACTGCATGACTTGCACGAGCACCTCAATGGAACGACAGAAACCGACAGGGTGTGGCAAGACTTCCTCGCTAATCCATACTGCGCTTACGAACAAATAAGAGGTGGGTTCGGGAAAGGACTTACTAAGGAACAGTACATACAGACGGCTTACGTGATAAGGTCGGCCAAGGATTATTGGAACTTGCTCAAGACAGCACGACGACTACGCTCCTATTTCTTCTACGTACTATTTCTCTCTCCATGCAGCGGCCCAAAGGAGAAAACAACAATCACCCCTGAAATGCTTCGGGGATACATCCTCCACGGGGCAGAGATACAGAATGTTGAAATGTTGAGAGAATCGGCTCAACATCCTTTCTATTCGTTGATTTACAACGATGGAGAACCTACACACAGCTTGTCATTGCTTAGCATCGAAGCTCTGATGTACATATTGCTATTTAAGTATCTTCAGCAGACAGAGAACGAGACACTCGCCTCTCTGTTCCATTTCTACCTACTGATATTGGGGAAGACAAACCAACTGCTGGTGCAACAGGCCAACCAAAAAGGCTTTACACAGTTCCAAAAGATCACCTACAACGACCTACGTAGAATGAGTGAATGCGAATATCGCAACCGCTTCTTCCAACTGCAAGGTAATGATGGGCATTACATCCATTTCCTCGAAGGGAGGTTTGCCCCAAAAGGTACAACAAAAGAGATGGAGAAGCTACTCTACTGCATTGAAGACGGATGGGAAAGGATGAAAAAAAGCATCTGCAAAGAACAGGAAAAAGAACTTCCCCAACTACGGCTAATAGCCCACTTCATTAAAAAAGCGGACGAAGGAGACCCATTCATCAGACACAAAAGCCTACGCCTGGATATATGGCGCAAAGCTGTAACGCTTTCATTCTTGAAGAAAAAGGAAGCACCATATCTAAAAGATGTGGTAGGTATAGATGCGGCCTCCAGCGAGTTCGATGCTCCACCCGAAGTTTTTGCCACCATCTACCGCATGTTACGGCGGAATGGCTTCAAGCACTTCACTTATCATGCGGGAGAAGACTATTACCATATTCTAAGTGGTTTGCGAGCTATCTACGAGGCTGTGGACTTCTGCGACCTAAGGTGTGGCGACCGCATTGGACATGCCACTGCCACCGGCATTTCCACGCAGATGTGGAAAGAACGGTTGGGAGACGTGTTGCTCATGCCGCAAGGCGAATACATGGATGACCTGCTTTTCGCCTACGGTCTCATCGCAGAGGATGGCAGAAAAGATGCACTGACCTGCTCGTTGGTCGACAAGCTACCCATGCTATCCCAAAAGGTACAGGAATATGGTTACAAGGTCTATGGGGAATACTACTCCATCACACAACTTGTCAATGCTTGGAAGCTCAGGAGGTTTTGCCCCATACTACTCCGCAGCATCCAACAGTCCGGCAGAGACGCCTATTCCCTATTTCTTGAAACGTGCAAAGAAGGCAAAAAGCCTAAGGAGATAAGAGAGATGGAAACAGCCCTCCAACAAGCACAAGGTTTAGCGACTTTTGACTTTCAAGAGTTCTGTTTGGCTCGCGAAGAAATAGGCAAGCAAACTCAGAACAACGAGACTCTCAATCTCTTGATAGAGCACTATAACAGCAAAGAAGACAGAGAAAAGTATAATGAACTAACTGTAGTAGAAACCGAAGAGTGCTTTTCCTGCGAGGAGCTACAATTACTCCAGCTTCGCATGTTGAAATACCTCCACCGCAAGGAGATTGTCATTGAGACTTTACCCACCAGCAACGTACGCATCAGTCATCACCTTTCTTTCGGCACATACCACCTGCTGAACTGGTTGAAATGGCGCGACGAGGGGCACTGCATTCCCCCTATTGTAGTTGGGACGGACGACCCAGGCATCTTCGCCACCAACATCTATAACGAGATGGCGAATATCTACTGTCTGCTTACCTCAAAGAACTACTCACATACCAAAGCCATGGAGGTTATCAAAGAGTTGGACTACAATGCTTCCATCTACAGGTTTGAATGACATTATGGGAAAATATTATCCAAATCCATAAAACCATATTCTATAGAAAATTTAGCAGTAATCAGAATATCATTTATCTTTGTTTATCAATCGATAAGTCGAATATTAATAATAAGGAACAGGTTAAACATGGGCGCTATTTATGTAACACAAGGCATCTTGATATACATCTATGCATCACAATCCGCCACACATCCACGTACAAGTCCAATCGACTTCAAGCAATATAGATGGAGCCAAGTCCTCTGCTTAGCAATGAAAAATGCAATTTCCCTCTCCAAGCATTCCTTTTGCACATGACCCCAATCTGGTGAGCAGGAAGAAAGATTTCGGGCAGGTGTAGGCTTCTGACGGGATTGGGAGGGAGGGAGGAATTCCGAATTGTAACCATACACGAAATTACGATTCTTTAACACACGGACCAACCTCTTATATAGGTTGTACCCATTTTCCGGTAATTGGTGGTATAAAAGACGATATTTATGTATAACATATTAACTTTCACCCGTCTGAATTGGCCTCTAAAATTTGGAGATGGCTATTCCGCATTGTATCTTTGCAATGTAATCGATTACACAAATAAACTTTTTTACTAACCTCTTAAATTATCATTTTATGGCACTAAAGTATGTCATCAAGAAAACCACCTTTGGCTTTGACGATAAGAAAGCCGAGAAGTATGTAGCACGTCCGTTCAATGTAGTCAATGTAGACTTCAAGAAGCTGTGCAACGAAGTAACCAAAGTAGCGTTTGTGCCTCGTGGAACGGTGAAAGCCGTACTCGACGGGCTGATTGATTCGCTCATCAACTACATGGAAATCGGGGCCTCCGTCAGCCTCGGGGAGTTTGGGACTTTCCGTCCTACCTTCGGCAGCAAGAGCCAGGATGGAGCAGAAGGCGTAACAGCCGACACGCTCAAAAGGCGCAGAATAGCTTTTACGCCTGGCGAACAGCTGAAGGAGATGATTCAGAAGGTCAGCATCCGAAAGCTGGAAGACGCCAAGAGTCCTGGAACAGGCAATCCTGTTGAAGGAAATGGAAAAGGCGACGGAAAGGGTGAAGAGATTCCGGAAGCACCCGAACCGATGGTCTGACCCAAGGAAGCGGACTGCCCGCTACTGACTAAATGAAATCCGGCTCGACCACGCGCTCTATGCGCTGTGTCGAGCCGGATTATTTTTATGTGTACTATCCTCATAAATGAGGATTGCGCAACCCAAAATAACAGAGTAATTTTGCCACACGATAGCCAATGAATGGAATGAGACAAATGAGAAAGAAAAAACTCCTGTTGGGAATCACGCTACTACTACCTCTGCTGACACGGGCCGCCGTGGCAGATACGTTGTATTATGCATATACGGACGAGGCGACAGACACGGCAGATTATAAGAAAGTAGATTTGTCGGAAGTAGTGGTGACCGGGTTCAAGCAAGACCGGCTGAAACAGGAACCGCTGTCGGCCTCCACCTTAGACAGCCGATACCTACGTGCCAACCAGATACAGACGGTGAAGGAACTGAGCGTATTGCTGCCCAACTTCTACATGCCCGACTATGGCTCCCGACAGACATCACCTATATATATAAGAGGTATAGGCTCGCGCATCAACGCCCCATCGGTGGGCTTCTATGTCGATGGAGTGCCCAGGTTCGAACGGTCGGCGCTGGACATCGACCTCTCCGACATCAGCAACATAGAGGTACTGCGTGGTCCGCAAGGCACGCTCTACGGCCGCAACGCCATAGGCGGCATCATCAACGTGTACACCTACTCCCCACTTGACCTACAGCAGACACGCATCCGCGCCGGCTACGGCAGCCGCAACGACGTGCAGGCCTCCGTGACCAACTACACCAAGTTGAGCGATCGCTTCGGATTCTCCGTGCGGGGCAACTACCACCACAACGACGGCTTCTTCCGAAACATCTGCACCGGCCGGAAAGCCGACAACATGAACGAAGGGTCGGGCGCTGTGTCGCTCGTATGGAAACCTGCCGACCACTGGCTGGCACGCCTCAACACCACGGTGGACTACAGCGACCAAGGAGGATACCCGTATGGCAAATACGACGAGGCAACCGGCCAGACCGCCCCCGTGAACTACAACGACTACAGCTCGTACCGCCGTGCCATCGTCACCTCGGGGTTGAACCTGCGCTATACCAACAGCTGCATCAGCCTGAACAGCCAGACCGCCTACCAATACATCCGCGACCGACAGGACATCGACCAGGACTTCACGCCGGAGGAGAAGACCTTCATCACCCAACGTCTCAAACAGCATCTGGCAAGCCAGGAGGTCACCCTCAAGTCGGTGGGCCGTAGCCGCTACCAACATATCACAGGCGTGTTTGGCTTCTACCAGGACATCGACAAGGAGGTGGCCAACCGCACGGCCGGCACCAACAAGCCCTATGACATCCCCACCTACGGGCTGGCACTCTACCACCAGTCGACGCTGCGGCTGGTAGACTCCCTCTCCATATTACTCGGCCTGCGCTACGACTACGAGCATGCCCGCGAACGGAAGGCCGACAGCCACCTAAGCTTCAGCCAGCTCACGCCCAAGCTCACCCTGCAATACCGCCTGCCCGCCGACGGACAACTCTACGCCACCGTGGCACGAGGCTACAAGACGGGGGGCTTCAACAACGCCTTCGCCAGTGACGACGAGAACACCCGCACCTTCAAGCCCGAGTACAACTGGAACTATGAGATAGGAGCCAAGCTGACAGCCTTCAACCACCGACTCTCCGCCGAGGTAGCCCTGTTCTACATCGACTGGCGCCATCAACAGATACCGCAATACATCCCCGGCGTGGGCAATGTGCAGCGCAACGCCGGCCACTCGGAGAGCAAAGGGGGCGAGGTGTCGCTGCAATACCGCCCCACCAGCCAGCTACGCATCGGACTGAACTACGGCTACACCTACGCCCGCTTCCTGAACTACCGGAAGGACGAGACAACCGACTACTCGCACCACCTCATCCCATTGGTGCCACGCCATACGCTGGCCATCGACGCCGCCTACTCGTGGATGCGCCCCTGCCGAGCCATCGACCGCCTCAGCCTGAGCGGACTGCTTTCGGCCACAGGCGACATCTATTGGGCCGAAGACAACGCCGTGAAGCAACCCTTCTATGCGATGCTCAACCTGAAACTATCCGTCACCAAGTCGCGTTTCACCTGGGAACTATGGACGAAGAACCTCACCAACACCCGCTATCACACCTACTACTTCAAGCTGGGCAAAGACGGCTTCGCGCAACTGGGCAAGCCGGTCAGCGTAGGGACGGCCATCGTCATCGCTATTTAAATTGAGAATTGAAAATTAAAAAATAAGAGAGAATGGAAGAGCAAACACTCAAGATGGCAGAAAGAAGGCTGGAGACGACAGAACGGGCGGACACGGTGATGAACCTGAGCACGTTCTTCTTTCTCTATATCGCCCAGAGCATACCGGCCTCCTTCTTCTCGACTGCCATACAGGTGATGATGCGACAAGCCGACTATTCGCTGTCGAGCATCGCCCTGCTACAGATAGTCAAGCTGCCTTGGATACTGAAGTTTGCCTGGGCACCCTACGTGGACCGCCACTGCCTCACCGTACGCGACTACCGACGCACCATCGTCACCTCCGAGCTGGTGTATGCGGCACTTATCCTCTTGCTCGGCTTCTTCCGGCTGGAGAACGACCTCTACCTCATCGCCGTGCTCATCTTCCTCTCGCTGATGGCCTCCGCCACACAAGACATAGCGACCGACGCCTTGGCCACACTCTCGTTCAAGCGACGCGAGAAGAGCATCGTCAACTCCATGCAGACCATGGGCAGCTTCGGGGGCACACTGGTAGGGAGCGGCGTATTGCTGGTGTTGCTCCATAGCTATGGATGGCAGACGGTGACACCCTTCTTGGCCGTGTTCGTGCTGCTGGCCATCCTGCCGTTGGCGCTGAACCGCCACCTTACCATCGCACCCAAAGAGCCTGCCCAACGGGCACGACCCACCGACTTCCTCTCCTTCTTTGCCCAGCGTTCTATCTGGAGGCAGGTAGGTTTCCTCATCCTCTACTACGCCGGCATCACCGGAGCACTCTCTATGCTCCGCCCGTGGCTGGTGGACTTGGGATACACCATGCCCCAGATAGGCATGATGAGTATGCTGGGCACCGGAGCGGCCTTCGTCATCTCCTACCCCATCGGCCGACTGGTGCGCCGCATCGGCAGGCACCGGGCACGGTTGACATTCGCCTGTTTCACCTTTGGCACATTGGCCTACTTCCTGCTGCTGTCGTTCATGCATCCGGGCACCGTGGCGATTTGCACCGGCTACGTATTGTTGTGGTGCAGCTATAGCATGTCGTCGGTAGTGGTCTACACCACCGCCATGGACTGCGTACGGCCGGGACGCGAAGGCACCGACTTCACCGTGCAGACTGTCCTCACCCATGCCAGCAGCATCTTCACGGTGCTGCTCTGCGGACGAGTGGGCGACTGGCTCGGCTTTCGTGGCCTGTTTGCCTTCGTGGTACTGCTGGCCGGATGTTCCGTGGCCTATGTCCTCTACTTCTTCCGCCAGCCCCGGAAAATTAAGAATGAAGAATAAAGAATGATGAATCCAGAACTATATAAGAAGTACAACGTACCCGTGCCGCGCTACACCAGCTACCCTCCGGCCAATTATTTTCATGCGTTCGACAACGACACCTATCGGGAAGCGGTACGACAATCCAACCACGCGACGGACAACCACCTGTCGTTCTACCTACATATTCCTTTTTGCCCCCGCCTGTGCCACTACTGCGGATGCAACTCCTACCCCATGGCACGCCCCGAACGCATAGACGACTACGTGCGTGCCCTCCATCAGGAAATCGACCTCGTGCTGCTCCTGCTCGACAGCCATCGCCTCATCTCGCAAATCCACTATGGCGGAGGCACCCCTACGGCCCTGCCCCTGCACCACATACACGAGCTGAACGACCACCTGCTCTCGGCCTTCGCCACCATCGGCCAGCCCGAGATAGCCATCGAGTGCCACCCGGGATACCTGAGTGCCGACGACTGGCGGGAGCTGACCCGGTGTGGATTCAACCGCTACAGCATTGGGGTGCAGGACTTCGACGAGGCAGTGCTGAAGACCGTGAACCGACGGGCCTCGCGCCTGCCGATGGAGGAGATATTCGACCTGCTGCGCAGCACCCAAGCCCGCATCAACCTCGACCTGCTCTACGGATTGCCCGGACAGACGGCCGAATCTTTCGCCCACAGCATAACCCGTGCCATCACCCTGAAGCCCGACCGTATCGTCACCTTCAGCTACGCCCACGTACCGTGGGTCAACCCGCGGCAACGAGTCCTGGAGCAAGCAGGCCTCCCCACCGCCGACGAGAAGAGCCGGATGTTCGCCCGCGCCTCCGAGTTGCTACACGAGGCCGGCTACGTACGTATCGGCATGGACCACTTCGTATTGCCCGACGACGAGCTGAACACCGCCCTCCATACCCACCGCCTGCACCGCAACTTCCAAGGCTACTGCACCCGTCGCACCACCGCACAGGTCTATGCCTTCGGCGTCACCGGCATCAGCCAGCTGGCCACTGCCTATATGCAGAACAGCAAGTCCATCGACGAGTATGTGGACACGCTCCTCCAGCGCCACGACCTCTGCATCAAGAAGGGCTACACCCTCAGCCGCGACGAGCAGCTCGCCCGCGAGGTCATAGAGATGCTGATGTGCAACTACTGCGTGCACTGGTCCGAGCTTTCCGAACGCTTGGGTGTACCTGCCCACGAGCTGAAAGCGGCTACCAACTACCGGGAAGAGCAGATACTCGACTTCGAACGGGACGGCCTGCTCACCCACGATGCCGACACCTTGCAGATGACACCCGCCGGCTACCCCTTCGTACGCAACGTGGCAGCCTCGCTCGACAAGCTGATGGAGCATAGCCCACTTGCATTTTCCAAACCCTTATAAAACGCACAATCATGAACAAGAGAATCGTTGTCATCGGTGCCGGACTTACCGGGCTGACCACCGCCTACCACCTCTGTCAAAGAGGGTTCGACGTGACAGTGATAGAGCAACAGCCTCGCATCGGAGGACAGATAGAGAGCCATACCGAAGCAGGCTTCGTGTTCGAGAGCGGACCGAATACCGGCGTGGTGTCCTACCCCGAAGTAGCCGAACTCTTCGACGCGCTCTCCTCCCGCTGCGAGCTGGATACGGCGCAAGAGGCAGCCGCCAAACGCCACATCTGGAAAGGCGACCGCTTCCGGGCGCTGCCGTCGGGACTGCTATCGGCCATCGGCACGCCACTCTTCACCCTTGCCGACAAGTTCCGCATACTGGGTGAGCCTTGGCGAGCCAAGGGCACCGACCCCGACGAATCGGTAGGCAGCCTGGCACGCCGGCGACTGGGACGTTCCTTTGTCGACTATGCCGTCGACCCCTTCCTCTCGGGTGTATATGCCGGCAATCCCGATACGCTCATCACCCGTTATGCCCTGCCTAAGCTATACCGGCTGGAGCAGGACTATGGCAGCTTCGTGCGGGGGGCCATGGCCAAAGCCAAGCAACCCAAGAGCGACCGCGACCGCTTGGCCACCAAGAAGGTGTTCTCCGCCCGGGGTGGGCTAAGCCGGTTGGTAGAGGCGCTGGGCGAAGGCATCGGAACGCAACATATCGTGACCGGGGCCTCGGAGGTACAGGTCCGACCCGCATCGCCTTCTGCACAGAATGTCCGCTGGCAGGTGAACTATCGGCACGATGGAGTGCCGTGCCGGATAGAGGCCGACACCGTCGTCACCACCGTCGGCGCTTACGTCCTTCCCGCCCTGCTCCCCTTCGTGAGCGAGGCACAGATGCGGCACATCAGCAACCTACGCTATGCCCCCGTGACACAGGTCAGTGTAGGACTACGCAACACACACGGCAAGAGATACCTCGCCTTTGGCGGGTTGGTGCCCTCGTGCGAGCTGAAACCTGTATTGGGCATCCTCTTCCCGTCGGCCTGTTTCAGCGGGCGGGCACCACAAGACGGGGCACTCCTCTCCTACTTCATCGGTGGCATGAGGCATCCCGAACTGGCGACGCTCGACGACGACGGCATTCGCATGCTGATACAAGAGACCCTACACTCCATGCTGCACTACCCTGCCGCCATCAAGCCCGACCTCATCCGCATCTTCCGCCACAAACACGCCATTCCACAGTATGAGTTAAGCAGTGGCGAGAGGCTGGCCACCATCGACCAACTACAACAACAATACCCGGGACTAATCGTGGCAGGCAACCTCAAGGGAGGCATCGGCATGGCCGACCGCATCCGGCAAGCCACGGAGATAGCAAAGGAGATGTAGGAGTACTCCACTGCACAAAATCGGGCTAAAAAGGCACAAAAGCTTAATATTTTTGGGGGAGAAACGAGGATATTCCATATTATTTGGATATATTTGCATATTATTTAACTGTAACTATACATTCAGAGAGATCAACCTTGAAGTACAGACATAAATTCTTTGCTTGATGACGACATTCTTACACAATCCTTATCAGATAGGAATTATAGCCGCCCCTGCCCTATTTGGATTTTGCGGAACGATCTTCTTGTTCTTCGCCAATAGGCACAGTACTCCGCACAGGCAGATTGCTACCAAGTTTCTTATGCTCTTTTTCCTACTGACAGCGGGAATATGGGGTGCTATCTTCCACTATTTTTTCTATCCCGAGCTTTTCCACACTGCTCTGTTTTTCAACACACTACTCGTATTATGCCAACCGGTATCCCTTTACCGATTCATCTATAGCGCCTTGAACGATAGGCTATATCCCCTCTTTCGTTCTTGGCACTACTATCCTCCGGTATTGTTCGCCATCTTCATAGCCATCACACAAGCGTTCGGTTTTTGGCCACTGAGGCATATACAACGCTCCACCCTCTTACTCTGTCTCCTTTTTCTACAGACATTGTGCTATTCGCTACAGACTCTCAGAATGATTCATCATGGAGGCAGGCGACTACAAATAAAATACTCGAAGGCACAGCTCAACGTGGAGCGTTGGCTTCTCTTTTTAGGGTTGATTACACAGCTACAGCTCTTCACGGTAGCTATACCGATTTTCACGGATCGTAGCCAACACATCGGCTGGGCATACGCGGGAGCCATACTGTGTGTGGCTCAGATTATCACGCTCACCTACGGCTCCATTTGGAAGAAGCACATTACATTGTTCTATTGGACACAATCCATGCTAACGGTTACCAAACAGTGCCAGACCGACACAGTACCAGCACCCTCAGAGACACCCACAAAATCCAGAAACGGAATTCTGAACAAGCATGATTTCGAACAACTATTCTTCGGCCAGAAGCTATATACCAACCCTCAAATCTCTGCCATAGAAATGGCGGAAAGGCTCCAAGTAGGGCGACAAACGTTGTCGACCTTCATACGCACTACCTACCAGAGCAACTTTCCACAACTACTCAACCAATGCCGCATCGCAGAGATGGAACGAATAGCCTCCCTACCCTCCAACGCAGACAAAAGCTTGGAGACTCTCGCCCGCGAAGCAGGCTTTTCCAGCCTGCGTAGCTATTATCGATACAAGCCACTATATCAACAACCAAAAGATAAAGGGATATAAACCATGGCAGTCAACAATCCTATTCTCATAGCAAACTTATGGCTCGTGCCCTACTACTGCACACTGCTCATCTTCCTGACTTTGGCTTACAAACACAACCAGAAGGTATCCAAAGAACATGCGCACCTGCTCAACACCCAGATACTATATGCCCTGCTGGCCATAGCGGCCAGCAAGTTCGACACGTCGCAACGTTACGGCATACACGAGTTTCAATGTCCCCTCTTCTACACCATCCTCACGCTGGGCACGGTTTGCGCTTGGAGCCTGACCATCCAGCTCACCAGTGGTGGAGTACACCAGAAGTCCTTCATCCTCCATTATCTATGGCCCTGCCTACTGCCACTCCTAAGTATCGAATGGAAGTTGCCGGTCGTCCTCTCTCTGATACCAATATACATATATGGTTACCTCCGACTGCGTCAACTTCACAAGCATATCCATAAGTTCCGCCTCGTCTATATGCTATTTTCCCTGCTTAGCATCTATCCATTCATGGCTTGGCTGGCCACAGATCAAAGCATAGACTGGCTCATAGATGTCATACCCTATCTATGGGCATGGACAATCGTCATCGAACAAACAGTCTTAGTACTCCTATTGCTCAATCGCTCGGAGCTGAAATCCATCGCTTCCTTTGAGGCCAAAGAGAGTTACAAGACCGCACCAGCGGCTCAGATACAAGCCATCGAAACAAAAACAACAGACGTGCAATCATCCGAAATGGAGCAAACTGTCAAAGCCGCTTTCGAGGCCTATATGCTCCAGCAAAAGCCATATCTCAACCCCGAATTGAAAATCACCGACCTCATCACAGAACTTCCCTTCCAAACCAACCGACAGTATCTCTCCGGATTCATCAATCGGGAATATAACATGAACTTCAGAAGCTACATCAACTTCCTCCGCATGCAAGAGATGGAAGAGCTACGCAAACTATCAAAAAGCAGACCGATGAACGAGGTGGAACTTGCCCTTGCAGCCGGCTTCCCCTCCTATCGAAGTTACCTCTATTACTGCAAACAGCAAGAATTAAAGACAAAAGAGAGCGAAGAGGCATAAGGCAAACCGCACTACAGTTCTCCCGTTAAGCCCCAATATGCCAAGAGCCTATTTGCCAAAAGGTGACCCGTAACGCAAGATAATGTACCCATAAACAGAGCATTAACCAAAAGAAAGGCAGTGCCAAAAAAGTAACCATTCTTTTTGGCACTGCCTTTTTTATGTTTTAGCGACAGCCTTTAGCGCTACCTCCCTATTTTTGCAGGCAAACCCGATTTATAAATTCAAAAAAACAAATGTTTATGGAACAGATTGACCCCCTCACAACGGCACATACAGCCATCTGCTGTATGCGATAGCCTATCTTAGTAATCATCATTTAACCTCTCTATTCTTATGAGACAATTCTTACTTGTATGCTCAGCGGTCCTTGCCTTGAGCAGTTGCCTGAACGAAAACGACGACCAGTGCTTGACATTGCGTTTTTATATCGAAGATAAGCATGAGGCGGGAGACCTTCACACAAGAATCGGCAACGACATTCAGCTTACCGTCTTTCGAGATGGAAAAGTAATAAAGTCTTTGCTAATCCCCCATGATGCGATTCACAACGGCGAATATACCTTCCAGAAACCGGAAGGTACAGAAGGTAATGTGCAGTTCGCCGCTTGGGGAGCACACCCTGACACACCAGATTTATCAAGAATCTACGCCTCTGTAGAGACGGGCACCAAACTGGAAGACATGTTCTTGACAAGGCCTCCCATCACTCGAGCCGCAACCGAGTGGACAGAGTTACTCCCCCCAGTCCCACACTTCCGGGTGGTGAATGCCTACGTGAGCGATGCCCGTACCTATATCGATGTACCACTCACGCCTGCTATATGCCGAATCAGGGTACGTATCTATACCAGTCGGGAGAGCGATGACCTATCGGCCCTGATAGAAGGGACAGCCACCCAAATAAACCTACTCGGAGAGGGCATAGGAAACAACTATCCCGTGCACACTCCGATGCAGAGACGTACCAACAACCCAAGGCACTATGACACCGGGATTGTTCCTACGCTACCCTCACGGAATGACCAAACTGTATCGGTGGTCATCTCCGACAATGGAAACGAAATCATCAGACTCAACGAGATAGACGGGCAACCTATCACCGCCAAGTTGGGTGATTATATCCTCTTCGAATACGACGAAGACAACCTTTCGGTCAACATCTCCATCAACGAATGGGAGACTGAAAACGAACCTTCACAGATGTAAATTTAACTTATAACAGAAAGAATCGTAAAGCTATAGATTATGAAGAAGCTACCCATCTTATTGGCAACCGCCTCACTCCTTGCGCTAAGCGCCGCTTGCACAAACAGGGAGGAGACAACCGGCCATGCACGCGCCCATACCGGCGAGTGCGATGTCAGTTTGCAGCTGAATGTCCCTTTCCAACCTATCACGCGCGCCGCTACGCCAGAGCAACAAGAAGCGGCTATACACTCCGTCCACCTACTGGTGTTCGACGGGAAAGGGACTACCGACACCGCCGATGCCAAGTTCGCCTACTGGCGCAAGGCTTGGCTAAGAAGCGGCACCACCTACCAGAGCACCCTGATTCAAGGAGAAAGGTTGAACATCTACATCGCGGCCAATGCCGACGAGGACCTGTTCAACAACTTGGCAGTAGGGACGACGTGGAGCCAGGCCAAAGAGCAACTGTTGCTGACGAACCATCCCAGAGACTTCAGGGCAAGCTTGGAGACCAAGGGACTTCCCCTTTGGGGGCAATTGCTGAATCAAACCATCTCCGCCGGAAGCACGCGCATCCTGTACACCGATGTGAAGCTAATACGGGCCGTGGCAGCTGTCAACATCTCAGTAACGGCCACCAACTTCCAGCTTGAAGCCGGGTACATCTCCTCGGCCAGCAATGCCGGATACTTAGCCTATGAGCCTGCATATACCGGTACGAAAGGCAACAATATCTATATTACACAGCCGAATGTTCCGGCCAACACACAGTACACAAAAGATTACTATAGCTTATCGCAAAGCGAAAAAGCCATCCTCAACAAATTCTATATCTACGAAAACAAGGTAGGACCCAACGAGACAAAAGTCATCCTCCAAGGGAGGTACAGCTTGTCGGGCAAGACCACCTTCTACCCACTGGCACTCCGCGACCCTGCACTTCCCCTCACACAAAAGCAACCTGTGGTACGCAATACCAAGTTCTTCATCCAGGTAACCAACGTCAATGGCAACGGATACGATACTTACGAGGAAGCAGAGAGAGCGGAAGAGGTGAACCTCACCTACGAGGTAGTGCCTTGGAATGAGACCACCGATAACGTATTCATAGACGGTTCACAGTATTTCTTTATCGACAGCCGTCGAGACAAGGTGACACTGCCACGCTACATCGGTGCCTCGCACAAACTCTATTTTAGCACCTCCTACGCCCTCACCGATATAAAGATGAAGCTAAAGGGAGGAACGACCGCAGCCAACGAGACGCTCGACGAACATGCACGCTTCAAGCTGGAGCGCAAACAGGAGATAGACAACGAAGGCAAGCTACATCATTACTTCGAGGTCAGCACCAAGCTCGCCTACGAAGCCGCAGCCAACGACCTATCCACCACCTTCGAGGTCAGCGTAGGGCGCCTCTTGTTTACCATCACCGCGACCCAAATAGAAGGTGCCGACGATGACTGGGACGAAGGCTACGAGATAGGCAGAGAGCTATAGTCCCACCTTACATTAGTTTTTTCACAAAGAACCATTAAAGAACTTATTTATGAAACGAATAACTTTATTCTGCATGATGGCAACCGTCCTGTTCTTGACGAATTGCCAAGCCCCCATCGACCATCAGGACATTTCGTCACAAGCATCGAAGAACAGCCTGACCATCAGCTTCTCCACGGAGCCAATGACCACATCAAGCGTAAAGACACGCACGGTATTCCCCGCCACCGACGAGGAGAAGAACATCAGCACCATGCGCCTGTTCTTCTTTGAGTACAGCAAAAGCGGTAACGGGAAGTTTGTGGAATCCTATACCGTCGACCCCAGCTTATTAGGTATCTCCACCGGCGAGATTAATATTGACTTCTCCAGCACCTCAAAGCTCACGAAAAGCGCCCCTTACGTCGTATTGACAGTAGCCAACGCTCCACAAGCACTCTACAACAGTAGCGACAACGACTTTGCCGGATGGACCGAAGAGGAGTTTTCCCTCAAACATCTATACCAAGTAACGCCACAGAACGACGGCGACAGCCCGTTATACACCGCTCTACCCATAGAGTCCAACAACCTGGTAATGAGCAACCGGACAATTAAAGAGGCCGACCAAAACAAGCTCGACTTCCAAGTGAGCCGCTTGGTGGGTCGAATCGACATCAACAACCTCGACAAAAAATACGCGTTGATGTCAGCCTCCATCTGGAACGCAGCCACAAGCACCCCCGTATGGGAAACCCTCAATCAAGGGGCAGTGGCGCATAGCGAACGCTTCTACGGAGTGATGACCGACACCGCTTCCGTCAGAGGGAAGCTATACACCCTAAGCAATTATGTGCAAAAAGCCGACAACAAAGACAAGGTGACCACCTGCGTGGTCGTGGGACTATCGCCCTACAAGACAGATGCCACCGGAGCCTACGAGGTCGATGCCGCCGGATACCGGATACCCGATGCAAAGGATATACGTTACTATCGTATCAACATAACGAACGATGAGGGTATGCAGTACCTGAAGCGAAACAAAATCTATAACGTCAACATCATGGGTGTGCTGACCAAGGGCAACAATAACGAAAAGGATGCCATGATACAAGCCACGCTGGGACTACTCATCGACACCAACTACTGGAGCATGGACGAAAGCGGCTCCGCCGTATCCGACAACATGGGAAACGTACTGGGAGTCGGCTACTCCAAGGTGGCATTCACCCCGCAAGGTGGCAGTCGCCTCGTACACGTCTTCACCATCGGACAAGGAGAGCCACGCATCAAATCCCAGCACCTGCCGGCCGGCATCAAGGCCAACTTGGTGCTTGACGCAGGCTCTGCGAACAGCCACCTCCTGGAAATCACAGCCGAACAAGCGGACGATGAACGCTCTGGTGCCATCGACTTAGAGTTCGGCAAGCTGACAGCCACCGTCATCGTCGTACAGTCTGGAAAGTTCCAGCCCTATATCAAGATAACCCCCGACAATCAACAAATCTTCGCCTCCCAAGCCAACATAGAAGGAGCTGCTATTACTATCTCCAGCTCAGGCGATTGGGAAGCGACGATTATAGGAGAGGGCTTCACGTTCGACCACAACCAACAGTCGGACCAGAAGCACACCACCGGGAAAGATGGAGACCAGATACACGTGCACACCTATACAGCCAACAATGATGCCTCGGTACGCCGTGCCTACGTAAGCTTTAGCCCGAAGAATGACCCAACGACCGTAGCCACCCTCCAACTGATACAACAAGGTGTAGGTGGCATCACCCTTACGCCCGACGTGAAAGCAATCACTTTCGACGCAAACGGTCTTCTTTCTCCCGGCACTACCAACACATTCGCCGTGTCCATCGCAAATGGCAATTGGGAGATTGTCACCTCGGGCAGCCATCCCAACCTCTTCCAGATAGACAAGACGACGGGAAGCAATGGTGAACAGTTCACGGTGACAGCCAGCAACAATCCGGAGGATGGTGAGATAAGCTTCAACCTGCGTGTCCAACAAGCAGGAAACCCCAGTGTGGGTAGAGACCTTAGAGTCATACAAGAATCACATACACTTTCATTCAGCTCCGCACGAATACCCGACGTATCACACGCCGGAGGATCTTCGGAGAAGATAATGGTCAGCTCCACCGCAAATTGGGTGGCATCGATCGAAAACGCACAAGGTGCGCCCTTCGCAAAGCTATCCAATAACAGCGGGAAATCAGGAGAGACATTCCATGTCATTTTCGACCCCAACACCTCGACAGGGCAACCACAGGTCACCGTCAAGGTGAATGTGTCCGGCACTAAAGTAGAAAAAACAATCACAATCAAGCAAGAGATACTACCCTTGAGAACAATAACCATCTTGGGACAAGGTGGAAAAACTGGCTCGTCCACTGGTGGCAACGAACTTCATGGAGGTGGCCATTCGTGGTGGCACGACAGTGAGGCCGTGTACAAGTTCCTTATCAACCCCAGCTTCTTCGGCCCCAAGGGAACAGTAAAGACGAAATCGGCCATTACAGTTCACTATGCTAATGACTACGAATCCATCAAAGAGTTCACATCCACAGATGCTATCTACTGGGCCAATAGATTGAGTAAAGACGCTGAGATATGGCCTGGTGCCCTTTGGAAGAAAGGCCAAAATTTTCCTTTAGCAAGCAATCCTGACTTTCCAAGCTTGGATAGGCGCTTCTTAATCGTCCCAATGGCTGTCAACTCCGATGGGAATAAGGTCGAAAATATGCTTAATAACGCCCAAGCTGGATATTTCGAGTTTGCGCAAGAAAGCCTCTCTGACTATATGCCGCACAAGCTGACGCTGGCTAAAGAATACAGTGAGACGAATAAGACTGGACAAAAACTATGGGACTACTTGCTCAAAGATGGTCCATTCACGGCAGGTAGAGCGGCACCTCTTTCTGTACAAACGATAGAGTATCGTCCACCCTGGGGAGCACATCACGGCGCAAGGGGAATATCTGAGTGGCCCCAAACATTTGTTCCACTCATTCTAAATAATAGTTATAAAAACGACGCGAAGACCTATTGCGCACTCGGCATAGATCCCACCACCAACATCATGGTACTAAATGCGCAATTGTTCAACCGTGACTATGCAAGCTCTGGTGGTAGCAAATTTACGGAGAATGACGACGAAGGCTTGTTCCTACTTAATCTGCTGGCTTATATCGTGAATGCCGCCCAATATGGTGACGCCTTTACGAAGCAGTTCAGGTAACAAATCTCAATGCTAATGAAAACCATCTTGGTTATGCAGCCCGCCATCAAAAGATGGACGGGCTGCTTTTTTTCTTGGTTGCAAGTGCTAAACAAACGAGTAAATGCGTATATTTGCCTCACTTTTATTATTGTTCAACCTAATTGCGACCAACCTTATGGTACTATCATTTCAACACGGACTACATGTCGGGCTTATTTCAGCTCCGATATTATTGGGAAGTAGCAGCATACTCTTTTTGCTCCTTGCCTATCACCACAATTACGCCCACAAGGCGTACATTAAGCACCTAATGGCCTGTCTGGCCTTTACCGTCGGTACATACGGCTCTATCTTCGAGTACTTCTTCCTGCCCCACCTGTTCCACATCTTGTGGCTCCTCAGCCTCTTCGTCATCTTGTGCCAGCCTATAAGCCTGCACTGCTTCGTCCACACCCTTTTGTTCGAAGAGAGTCACCCACTATCCTGTGTGCCACGCCACAAGGCAACCATTCTTTATGTCCTCGCAACAGCTATCCTTTACTACGGATGGCTGCAAAACAAGGACAACTCCACGCTCATTGTCTGGCTATTAGGCCCCTACTTTTTGCTGATACTCCTCTATTTCATTCACACGGCCAAGGAACTCCACAACCAAGCGCTAAAGCTACAACTCATTCACCCCCAAGCACGTCCAAGCATTGAGCGATGGGCAGCAATCTTGGGGCTTATCGAACTCTTCCAGCTCATCACAGTCGCCATAGGCTTGTTTGTTCCCTTCACGCAACAGGTGTACTGGGCTTACGTCGGTTCCATCCTCTTCTCTCTCCAGATTGTGACACTCATCTACTGTTTCGCCCTGAAAGAGCCGATGTCACTCTTCGAGTTGGATGCCTCTCCCACCCCTCCCCCACACAAGTCTTCTCCTTCCTCCCTCACCAAGGAGAACTTTGAGCAACTCTTTAGGGATAAGAAACTCTACACCCATCCTGAGATCACCATTGAACAGCTGGCCGACACATTCACCGTAGATACAAATACCCTGCAAGCTTTTATACGCGCCACCTACCATACGAGCTTCACACACCTGCTGGGTCAATGCCGGATGGAAGAGTTGCATCGGCTTGCCGCACTGCCCGAGAATAGAGGCAAAAGCATGGAACGTCTATCACACGATGCCGGATTTGCCAGCCTACGAAGCTATTATCGATACAAATCGAAATGGCAAGGAGGGGCTAATGTTAGTGATTAGTGGTGAGTGATTAGTGATTAGCCGTACACGATTCTGACACGGCGGTGGTAACTGAAATGAGGCTGTATCATAAGTCGGTAGTGGTAACGCCGGAGGCGTTGAATCTCGCTAACCCCCGGTGCAACCGGGGTATATGGTGGGTCAAATCCTTCAACCCCGAACGGGGTTGAATAGCCGACAGTAAGGGAGTTCAAC
>JAISIX010000121.1 GCA_031261805.1 Mediterranea sp. (in: CFB group bacteria) | reverse complement strand
GGCTGGGATAGGAGCCTTTCAGGCAAAGGCTTTCAGCCACTTTGGGCCTTACAGGCCTTCCGATTGCGAGGGACATCTCTCTTAGATCACAGTTTGCAACGCTATCTTTAACTACAGCCGAAAGAAGTCCCAACGTGTTGGGAAAGAAGTCCCACCGCCTTGGGAAGAAAGTTCCAACGCCTTGGGAAAAAAGTCCCACCGCCTTGGGAAAGAAGTCCCATTGTGTTGGGAAAAAAGTCCCACCGAATGGGACAAGAAGTGTGCTTAGGGGGAAGAAGCGTTCATTCGCCATAAAGTGAGAGTAACTTTACCCTCACAGTTACCCTCACGGTTACCATCACGGTGTAATCTGCTAATTTACAGTTTATTGGTTGAAAACAGTGAGGGTATGATGGTAAAACACGAAAAAAAACGTGCTGGGGGGAGCTGTACAAACTCCCATAGAGATGGAAGCAGACGGAAATCCCTGCCTACCCATCTACATTCCACTCCGGATAGGGCACTACATCGACTACCAATAGACATAAAAAAGATGCATTCCTATCACACCAGATAAGAATGCATCACACACAAACAAAACAAACACTCTATTAACATCTTCACAGACTTCCATAGAGAAGCGTTAGTAAAGATAGTGTGATTGTATGGAATCATTATAATAAGAGTTACTTATTGTATGCTTTTTTAGCAGTTGAGGTGTGGTTATTAATCTTTTTTAATCATACCGTCCGCAATATGAATCGTCCGGTCGGTAATGGAAGCCAGCCCTTCATCGTGTGTCACAATTACAAACGTTTGTGACAATCGTGCCCGCAAATCGAAGAACAACTGATGCAATTCCTCCTTATTCCGAGTGTCCAAACTACCCGATGGTTCATCGGCCAGCACCACCGCCGGACGGTTGACCAAGGCGCGTGCCACAGCAATCCGTTGCTTCTCACCTCCCGACAGCTCGTTGGGCTTGTGCGAGGCGCGGTCGCGCAGGTTCATGAAGTCGAGGATTTCCAAGGCACGGCTCGTGGCTTCCTTGGGCGATGCACCTGCGATAAACGCCGGAATCATCACGTTCTCCAGCGCCGTAAACTCCGGCAGTAGTTGGTGGAACTGGAAGACGAAGCCGATGTTGCGGTTGCGAAAGGCCGAAAGCTCCTTCTCCTTCAGCCGTCCCACCTCGGTGCCGTCTATCTCTACCTTGCCCCCGTCGGGCTTGTCGAGCGTTCCCATAATCTGTAGCAGCGTGGTCTTCCCTGCCCCACTCGCCCCTACGATGCTTACTATCTCGCCTTTGTTTATCTCAAGGTCGATGCCTTTCAATACCTGCAAAGTGCCGAAACTCTTTGTGATTCCTTCCAATCGTATCATCTTCTTGCTACTTATTACTATCCTACTTAACTACTCTTACTACTTGCCTACAGCCTCTTGATGACATACTCGGCCAAGTAACAACCGAACACGGCCGGCATGTAACTCACCGTGCCGCAGGTCGACTTCTTGTTCCGCTCGTTCTCGGCCAGGAGCACCGCCTTGGGGTCGGCCTGCTCGGTGCTGAACACCACCGGCAGTTTCCGTTTCAGCCCCATCTTCTGCAGGCGTTTGCGTACCGCCTTGCTCAGTCCGCAATGGTACGTCTCCCAAAGGTCGGCAAAGCGCACCTGCGTGATGTCGCTCTTCGCGCCCGCCCCCATGCTCGACACAATGCGGATGCGGCGCTTCATGGCCTCGGCAATGAGGAAACACTTGGGGCTGATGGTGTCGATGGCATCCACGATGAAGTCGTACCTGTCGGCTTCCAGTAGCTCGGGTATATTCTCGTCTTTTAGGTAGACGGGTAGCACCTTTAGTTCTATCTCGGGGTTGATGTCGCGGTAACGGGCGGCCAGCACTTCCACCTTCTGCCGTCCCAAGGTGGAGTGCATGGCGGGCAGTTGGCGGTTCATGTTGGTGGGTTGCACGGTGTCGGCATCTACTATCGTCAGCCGTCCCACGCCGGCGCGGCAAAGCATCTCGGCGGCATACGCCCCCACTCCGCCCAAGCCTACCACCAGTACGTGTGCGCGGCAGAGGCGTTCCATCTTCTCCTCTCCCAAGAGGAGGGTCGTTCGTTGTTTCCAGTCTTCTTCCATCAGTTCTTTTTAAACCATTTGTAGAGCCACTTGCCCACTTGTTCGTAGTGTTGCGACTCATTGTGCCCGCGCGGGTCGGAGAAGGAGACAATCTCCTGCGGTTCGCCGCCCTGCTCGGGATATAAGATAATCAAGCTATTGTTCGCGAAATACTTGCCCAGCTGCCCCGGCAGACGTTCGAATGTAGGGTCGTACGAGATGCTGCCACGGCGGGCGGAGACTACCACCAGCAGGTGGTCGTAATTTACCTGGTTGGCGAGGAGGAGCAGGTCGTCCCATTCGTCTAATGGCGAGAACTCCGTCGGCGTACCGGCATGTTTCTTGCGCACCAGGTGCTGTATGCGCGCGGTGGTTGGCCCACCGGCAAAGAAGTGTACCCGACACCCCAACAGGCTACCCATCCGGCAGAGGTGGGCCACCCAGCGCGGGAAGCCTGTCTCGTATTCCGCCTTGGGCGGCACGGCCACCACGATGCGGCGGAGCGTGTTCACGGGCATTAGGAATTTGGCTATCATCACCTCTCGATGCGTCCCCTTCAGGAGGTTTTCTGCCAGATGGCCGAAGAAGGAGTCCACGAGGTTCGCCTTTCGGTGCAGGCCGATGACGATGTCCGTGGCATCGTACTCCTGCACGGTGTGGACGATGCCCGAGGAGATGTTGATGTCGTAGCGGCTCACCATCGTGACGGGTGTATCGGCTGCGGATCCTGTCTGTGCTGCCCGCTCCAGGTTGCGTTTGCCGCGCATCTCCAGCTTCTGCGAGTTATTGTTGTCGTTGATGACGTTGAGCGCAATCAACGGGTTCTTCTGTCGGGCGTCCTTGATGACCAGTCCGAGGTTGATGAGGTTCTCTATCGTCTCGGGGTTGGCCACGGGGATGAGGATTCGCTCGGCTTTACGTTTGGCCTTCTCCTCGTCGTCGGTCACGGCCTCATCGGTGGCGAAGCGCCGGGCCGACCGCTCTGTTGCCAGCGAGCTGATGATGCAGGTGAAGAGGATCATCACCACGGTGCCGTTCAGCACGTCCTCATTCAGCAGGCGCTCGCCGTCGGCCATGATGATGTTGTGTCCGATGAGCACCGCCGCCAGCGTAGCCGCTGCCTGGGCGTTGCTAAGGCCGAACATCATCGCCCGTTCGTTGGGCTGCATCCTGTATATCTTCTGCGTGGCCCAGGCGGCCAGCCATTTGCTTGCAGTAGCTACCACCGTCATCACGATGGCCACCTTCAGCGCCTCGCCCCCGGCAAAGAGGCTTTTGACATCGATAATCATCCCCACCCCGATAAGGAAGTAAGGGATGAAGAGCGCGTTGCCCACAAACTCCAGGCGGTTCATCAGCGGCGATACGTGCGGGATGAGGCGGTTCAGCACCAGTCCGGCGAGGAACGCCCCGAGGATGCCCTCCATACCCACCAACTCCATCATGCCTCCGCCCAGGAAGACCATGGCCAGCACGAAGACAAACTGCATCACGCTGTCGTCGTACTGCCTGAAGAACCAACGCCCGATGCGCGGGAAGAGGAAGGTGATGAGGAACGTGAGCACCCCCACCTTGGCCAGCAGGAGTACCCAGAATAGCCCGTCGGCCTCTCCTTTGAAGATGCCCCCTACTACGGCGAGGACGATGAGGGCCAGCGTGACGGTGACCGCCGTGCCACCAATGGTGATGTTCACGCTACGCAGGCGCGACAGCCCGTATCGGCTGATGATGGGGTAAGCGATAAGTGTATGTGAGGCGTACATGCTGGCCAGTAGCACCGCCGTGAGGAATCCGTAGCCCAGCACATTCATGCTGCTCCACACGCCCAGCGCCATGGGGATGAGGAACGTGAGCCAACCGAATACGAGGCTCTTTGCCCGGTTCTTCTTGAAGTCCTCCATGTCCATCTCCAGTCCGGCGAGGAACATGATGTAGTACACGCCCACTTTGCCAAAGAGTTCGAAGCTGCTGTCGCGGTTGAGCAGGTGGAGGCCATGTTCGCCTATCAGCACACCGGCCAAAATCATCCCAATGATATGCGGAATGTGCAACCGCCCCAGAATCATCGGCGCGAACAGGATAATGAGGAGCACCAGGAAGAACACCCAAGTGGGATTGGTGATTGGTAGCTCGAAGGGCAAATCAAATAGGTTCATAGGCCGCGGCGTTAGGAATTTACGGCAAAGAAACGAAAAAGTTTGGAGAATCGCAATATAGGTGCTGGGCTGAGGCCTCAAAAAACAGGCCAAGGGGGAGGCTTGCAACCGCTTGGAGGGGGTGTGGCGAGTTGTTTTGTACGATTCGCTACATCTTTCTGCTGTTTTCCAACAACAACTTGTACGATTTGCGATAATGTTGTACGATTTGCGACATCTTTACCTGCACTTCCTCTTTACCTTTGTACCAGCATCGTCACACACTACATATAGTAAAGACGACTTATGCACGACAAACATAAATAGATACGCTCTAATCTCTAAAGTGATAGAGAGAGCTTTTATCTATGTTATCGGCACAGGTAGAGAGGATAACAGCTACATTCCCTCATGAGTATTTTCTTGAGACCTCTGCTCTAATAAGGAAGGTTCCCGGCTTGAGAAAGTCGGGAACCTATTTGTATGCCAGGGCAATAGCCGCCGTAATGCCAAGGCAGCTACGGACGGCTTGACGGCAAGACCGTCTCTATCTGTCTCCGTCGTATATATACCAAGGCACGGAGCTGGTGCCTACGGAGGTGACGACCACCTTGTTGCCCAACAGCAGCTTACCGCCTCCGTAGGACTTGCAGATGTACAGGTCGTTATCGCCGAAGGTGAGGCCGTATTGCTGCTGAATCCATACGTTGGCAGGGAGGGACTGCCGGGTGTCGAAGTCGTACACGTAGCCGTTACGGATGCCTTTGCCGGGCGTGCCGTAGAAGCCGAACTTGTCGGTGGCTCCTGTGCCTGAGCCGTCGGCCACGTCGGTGAGCAGGATGTTGGTGTGGGTGGCGAGGTTATAGAAGCCGGGACTGTTGGCGTCGGTCTTGGCATCGTCCACCACGGAGTACTTGCGGTAGCCGTATGCCAGGGTGGTGCCGTCGGCGCTGAGGTTGGTGAGGGTGGCGGTCATGGTTGGCGAGTCGTACACCGTTTCGGTGATGGGTGCGCCAAGGGCGTTGGGGTAGGTGATGTCATGCTTGACGATGCTTTCGGGGGCTATGAAGTGGCACTTGCCTGCCTCGTCCCAATAGCAGGTGCTGTAGGCGGTCCATTCGGAGCCGTAGACGACTGTCCCGTCGTCGGAGCAGCCGCGCGCCATGGCGCCGTTCCAGTTCTCTTCGCCGTAGGAGGTGTTGTCGGGCGTTTCCAGCTCTACGAGTGTTCCGTCCACATACTTCACCGGGCGGTAAGGATGTCGTTCCACCTGCCAGCCGAGCGAAGCATAGCCAGCCCATACGTTGCCGTCGGCCGAGAGGGCTTGAATGACGATGTTCGCGTTGATGCCTTCTATCGTGGCGGTGAGTGGTTTCCATTTCTTGTCGGCGGCGGAGTAGTGTAGGGTATAGGTGGCGTTCGCCATCACGAAGAGGTCGCCCTCCAAGCCTTGGTTGCTGATGAGGGGGGTGCTGGTGGTCTCTATCTCGGCGTCGTTTACCTTGCCATAGATGGCGGGTAACTCGGTGGTCTCACCAGTGGCCATCCGCATCACTACGGGGACGTGGCGTGTGCCGCCATTGGCCAGCGGGCGTGGCACGATGCCCATGGCATATTCGCCGTTGGGTGACACGCCGAAGGAGGTGTATTCGGTGATGAGATGGTATTGGGCCTTGCCATGTCCCCACTGGTCCACGTTGAAAGTCTCGGTGGCATGTCCGGCGGTGAAGCGTATCTGCCCCGTGCGTTTCTCCTTGTCGGGGTTGGGGGCGGCTTTGAGGAGTAGGGTAGAGGGGTTGGTTTCGTCCCTCTCGGCTGTCATCCAGTCGGGCAGGCCGTCTATCTCCCATTTGTCGGGGCTGGAGCTGACGGTGAGGCTAAAGGTCTCCTTGCCCGTGGCGTCGAAGGAGTAGGAGAGGGCGCTCAGCTTTACGTATTCGTTCGCGATGGTTATCTGGTCATCGCATCCGGCTAAGGTCCATAAGAGGGCTACTGCGCAGAGGCAGCTGGTTATCTTTGATTTCATATTGTTCAGGTTTTTACTTAATGATGGAAGAGGGAGTGCTTGGAGTCAGGTTGCTTAGGGTGGTGAAGTCTATCCTCACCATGGAGCCGATGCCCCAGTTGGGGTCGGAGAAGCCGTTGCCGTTTACCGGGAAGACGGCGAGGAAATAGTCCGTGCCGGGGTCTGCCGCCGTTTCGGTGTACGTCTCCGTCACGCCGCCTACGGAATAGGCCCAACGCCCGGTCTGTGTGCTTATTGTCTCGCGAAGCTTGGAGAGGTCGCCGCCCAGCTCGTTCTCGAAGAAAGCCTTGTCCACGGTGTCGTAGATAAAGCCCAGCGTGCCTTCGCCCGAGGTGATGGTATAGGTGGCGCCATAGGAGGTGGTGTTGTCTACGCGGGCTGTCACGGTGCCATCTGGTAGGGTACTGTCATACTTGGGAGTTGTGAAGTTGAACTTCCGCACGGCGCATGGCTTCTTGTCGGCATCGTACACCAACACGTAGCATTCCAGCGGCACGTCGGTCTTCATCAGTGCGTGCCGGTACTCCATCTGCAAGGGGCCGTCTTCGGCCGTCATGGTGTCGTAGATGTTGGAGCTGGCCCAGGAGGCGAACATCGACAGGAGGTCGCCATGCCATCCGTTGGCGTTGTACATCACGTTGTCCATGGCGCCGGCCTGGCCGATGTAGGCCGATAGTTTGCCGGCCTGGTCGTTGGGGCTGATGAGGTACTGGCCGAGGAAGATGTCGTCGTAATGGATGCCGAACTGCGCGTCGGGAGCGTCGGCCGAGGTACGGATGGGCACTGTCAGCACTGGGGTGGGGGTGTTGGCGCGGTCGGTGGCTTGTGCATAGAACACGTAGTCCGTGTTGGGTTGCAGGTCGAAGTAGTTGGCGTTCCAGTCCCATACCTCGTTCTGTGTCACGATGCCCTCCAGCGTACCTGCCTCGAAGGCATCCTTGTCGGCGGCTGTGCCCAAGGCGTATCGGAAGGTGTAGTACTGCTGCGTGCAGTGGAGGACGAACCCGGCCGAGGAGCCGGTGGCATACTGCGGGGTCACGTCGAACGGCTCGGCGATGGCGGTGCGCAGGCGTAGCATGGAGGTGGGTGAGGGGGTGCCTTGGTTGCTGTATCCCCGAGCGAAGAAGGTGTAGGTGGTGCCGGGCTGAAGACCGTCGAAGGTGACCGTCTTGGTCTCGGGCGAGGCGATGTCGACGCTCCCTTCCAGCGTGCCCGCCTCAAACTTTGGCAAGTCGGCCTCCGTGCCTATGGCATAGCTGTACGTAGCTGTTTGTGCGTGTGGCGTGAAGGTCACGGATAGCTGCGTGCCGGTGGCTTCCTGGTTACTACTTGCCACCAGGTCTACGGAGGTGGCTTCTGTGCTTTGATAGATGGTTTCATCTTTCTGGCAGCTCGACAGGATAGCAAGCGCCGCCAGCAGGGTTAGGGTGATTTTTCTTTTCATCACATAGGTTTTGGGTTAATACTAATATGTATGCAACGGCATATAAATAAAAAGAGTCTTATGTATATGCTTGTGTGTAGCAATGGGACAAAGGTAGTAATTCTTTTGGAATAGCCTACACTCTTGGAGGAAAGAATCGATACAAAGTGGGGTAGGGTAGAGGGGAGGTGGGTACCCTGCGTTCCGCTTTGCCTTGGTTGGGCGGCTGGCATTGTCGGTGGCAGGCGCTGGCTGTTGCCCGCCCTTTTTTGTTCTCTTGGCGAACTTTCCGCCGTTGTACTTGTTGTGATATGACATTCGCCCGCCACTGTGCGCGGGGACGAATGCCACCTAATCTCAACTATATGTTCAAAAGAAGTATCTTATGGGTTGTGCTCGCACTCGCCTGGGGTGAGATGAAAGCGCAGGAGCTGCCGGCCGGTAGCCGTTTCGCCCCCGCTATGTCGGTGAAGAGCAACCTGCTGTACGACCTTACCTCCACCCTCAACGTCGGTTTGGAACTGCCCATCAGCGGGAAGTTCAGTGTCGACGTGCCGGTGAACTTCAACCCGTGGACCTTCGGTGGCGGGCGGAAGTGGAAGCACTGGTTGGTGCAGCCCGCGCTGCGCTACTGGCCGAGCCGCCTGTTGGGTGGTAGCTTCTGGGGGATACACGGGCACGTGGGGGAGTACAACGTGGCACGCGTCTTTGGCCAGGCCCGCTACCAAGGGTGGTTGCTGGGCGGAGGTCTCTCCTACGGCTACCGCTGGAACTTCGGTTACCGGTGGGGGATGGAGACCGAGATAGGGGTGGGCTATGCACGCCTCAACCATAAGAAATACAGCATTGGCGAGGAGTGCCCCAAATGTGGCAGCCTGCTGAAGCAGGAGGGCAAGAACTACGTGGGAGTGACCAAGGTGGCCCTCGCGGTGGTCTATACCTTCGGACGGAAACCGAAGATGAGTGTGCGGCAGGACTTCGCGGATACACACCCCTCGCCACTGCCACCCATCACGGGGTGGGAGGTGAGCCGTGAGCTACCCGTAGCCGACAGCCTCCTGGTCGCCCCGCCGGTGCGCTACCGGCAGGAACGTGGACAGGCGTGCGTCTGGTTCCCGGTAAACCAGTTCGTGCTACACCGGGAGATGGAGCAGAACCGGCGTGAGCTGCAGAAGATAGAGCGGTCGATGCAGAAGATACAAAGCCACCCCGGTGCCGAGATACGGCAGGTGAAGATAAGCGCTTATGCCTCGCCCGAGGGCGATGAGGCGCACAACCGGGCGCTCTCCATCCATAGGGCGGAGACCCTGAGGAACTATATGTGCGAGGTGTACGCCCTGCCCGACAGCCTTGTCAGCATAGAGGCACGTGGCGAGAACTGGGAGGGGCTGGCCGAAGTCCTCCGAACTACCGACCACCTGGCAGACGAGGAACGGGAGGAGCTGCTAAGCATCCTCGAGGCCGACGACCCCGATACACGGAAGGCCCGTCTCAAGGCGTATCGTGGCGGGCGCACCTACCAGTGGTTGCTGCGGGATGTATATCCCAAGTTGCGTGTGTCGGCCTATTGCATCGACTATACGTTGCCTACTGATGAATGAGAAATGAAACGAGATATTCACACTTAAACCCAAGCATTATGAAGAGATTTTGGAAACAACCATGGCTACTCATGGCCCTGTTGGCCGGGGGACTGGCCAGCGCCTGCACCGATACCGATGGACCAGCGGAAGAGAAAGCGCTCCCCACCGGGGCGAGCACGTACGTAGCCTTCTCCATCCAGCACAACGGACAGCTGGGCAACAGCCCGCGTACCCGTGTCGATGAGTCGGACTACAACGACCAAGGAACCTACGAAGGTGACCACGACGAGTGGCTCAACACCATCGACCTCTACCTCACCACGCCCGACGGCACCTTCCTGGAGAGCCGCCGCTTCACGGCCGACGACCTCACAACGGCTGTCGATGCCGCCGGCAACCAATTCATCAAGCCCAGGCAGGCGTTGCAGACTACCGCCGGCGACAAGGTAGCCACCATCGTGGTGAACAGCCCCATGCCGCTGATGGCCGACGCCCCCGCCGACGACTACCGCTTCACTACCAACGCCTCGCTCCCCATGGCATCCATCGCGGGCTATGTGTACGAGGCAGCCTACGACCGTACGTTGCTGCTGGTGGTAGCTACCGGCAAGAGCGAGGTGGTGACCATCGAGGAGGGTGTGAGCGCTGACGAGGTGGCGGCTGGAAAGAACAGCATCGACATCACCATCAGCCGTGTGGCCTCCAAGGTGCTGGTCACCAAGTCGGCCGACATGGAGAACAACACCCAGCTGGGAGGTACCTTCAAGGACATCACCTACTCCGTGGCGCAAGGCGCCCTCTCCGTCTACCTCCTGCCGCAGGACGACGGTGTCACCTATACCACCTGGGGGAGCGAGTACGTGCCCACGGGTACCTACCTGGCCACCTCGGGGCAGTACTACTGCTACGACGACCTGCATACGCCCAGCAAGGTGGAGACCGACCTCCGCACCGTGGCCGATATGAACGCCAACATAGCGCAATACCAAGCCAAGCTACTGCTGGAGAACGTACATACCGAAGGCTCTGATGCCACCACCACCGGCTACCGTAAGGGCAACACTACCTACGTGCTGGTACGTACCACCTTCGTCCCCGATGCGGCTTCCATCCGGGACGGCGGGGCATTGGCTGCCGACGGCACCTTCTATGTGGGTGGCACCGACGGGGTTATATATTCCTCCATTGCTGCGGCCACGAACGAGACTATAGGCACCAAGAACCAGCCCGTGTACACATACGTTGGCGGCAAGATGCTCTACTATATATGGCCCAACCCCGACGACGTGAAGCACCCCATGAACTCACCCATCATGCGCAACAACATCTATTGCATCAACATCACCGCCATCAACAAGCTGGGTGTCAACTGGAATCCCCTCAACCCGGGCCTCGACAACCCCGACCCCAAGCCCGACGGCGATGAACCGGAGAGTCCCATCGTGCCCAGCGACCCGCTGAGCCTCGAGGATACCTATATGAGCTTCGACATCGCCACCCTGCCGTGGAGGGTACACTCTACGGATATAGAACTGTAAGAGACCATCCAATTCCCCCAAAAGTAGAACGAAAGTGAGAAACAAAACCATCCGACACCTGCGATGGGTAGCTCCCGCAGCACTGCTGGCGCTGGGCAGCTGCCAGAGCATCAAGGACAACCTGGAGGACTGCGTGCAGGGCATCGACCTGCGTTTCTACTCCAAGACCGTGTGCGATGCCGACACGCTGTACCCCGCAGCCATCGACGAGTTGCGCCTGTATGTGTTCGACGACCGTGGCCTGCTGGCCGCCCACGGCACAGCCGAGGCGGTGCGGATGCGGGCCGAATACACCCACACGCTGGAGGTGCAGGACGGGTGGTTCACCGTGGTGGCTTGGGCAGGGTTGGATGCTGGGACGTTCGACGTGGCAGCGCCCCGGGTGGGTGTCACCACCAAGGACGAGCTGCTGTTCCGCCTGCGCCGGACCGAGGGCCGTGCCGCACAGATAGGGGAGGGTAGGGTGTACTACGGCGAGAGCCAACCCGTCTTCCTGCCCGACCCCAAGGAGCATGGCAGCCTCTTCCGTTCGGCCTCCGTCAACCTGCTGGAGCAGACCAACCGCATCCACGTGGAGGTGGAGGGGCTACCCAGCGTGGAGGAGTACGAAATCGTGATAGAGTCGGCGGCGGGAGCCACTACCTACGACGGCGAGACGACGGTCGACGAGCCGCTGGTGTACGCCTCCGAGGCCACGGCCGCCGGCACGTTGCTCACCGCCTCGTTCACCATCCTACAGCTGGAACTGGGCATGGAGACCATGCTCGTGGTGCGCGAGCGAGCCACTGGCAGGGAACTGTACCGGGGCGACCTATTGGGCACGTTGCTGCTCAAGAACCCCGGCGTGAATCCCCTGTGCCAGCACGACTTTACCATCCGCTTCACCACCCAAGACCAATGCCAATGCGGCACCTATATGGTGATGCAGATATGGGTGAACGACTGGCTGGTGCATAGTTTCGACACTGATTTGGAATAGAGAAGAATGACGCGAAGAAGAAGATACATACAGATCCTCTTACTGCTGTGCGGGACGGTCGCCACACTTGGCGCCTGCCAGCAGGAACACCCGGAAGGACCGATGGACGACGGTGCCATGGTTTACCTCCTGCTCGAAGCGGCAGGCGCGGGAATCAACGAAGACCTCACCACGTGGGAAGACCGGGTGGATGAGGTGCGTATGATAGCTGCCTCAAGAGGCGGAGCGGTGGTGTACAACGACCTCCTCAGCTTCCCAAACGGGATGGGGGAGCGTTGCGCGCCGGTACGCATCGCACCGGGGGTGTACGACTTCTTCTTCGTGGCCAATGAGACAGCGGCAGGCACCGATCTCTCGGCAGCCTTGGCCGCCACGACCAACACATCACAGTTTTCAGTAGACAGCCGTTTCGGGCGGATTCTCGCCGAGCCGGATTTCCGGCCCGACGGGACGACGACGGGCGGCAGGTTTGTCATGTCGGCACGCTATAACACTGTTCGGGTGGAGGCTGGTGGTACGGAAGAAAATCCTAAGCCGCTGGTGCTGTCAACCGACCGAGTGGAGCTTGTCCGAGCCAGAAGTAAGGTGGAGGTGGTTTTCCGGAAGAAAGAACCGGGAAGCCACCTTACCACCGGCTTCATTGAGGAGGTACAGCTCGAGAACGTAGCACGATACCTCTCCGTCCCCCCGCTGGACGACTACTACACGGCGGGTAACGAAGCCACGGAGGCGGTGACACCTACCGACTTCGACTACGACAATGATTCCATAGGCAGCCTCACGTGGTACATCCCCGAGCAGCTTAACGCCTCGGGCGGCGATGCCACCACCCGGCTGCGGATCAATAACCAATCGTTCGCCCTCACCACCGGAGGCGACTGGGCGGGCCTGCGGGCACAACGACGCGACACCCCCTCGCTCTCCAACTACAGCGTGGTGCGCAACTACCACTACCGCGTCAATGCCTACCTCCTGCCGCAGGGAGGCATTGAGCTGGACGTATGCGTAGAGCCGTGGCTGAGGGAAGAATACAAATATATGTTCCAAGACGAGGGGAACACCATCGTGATACCGCCCGTGACGCCTACCGACTCGAGCCTGATAGTGCCCACGGACTGCGGTAAGGTAGAGATACTGTCGACCAACGAGACCTTATCACAAGGGCTGATGGGCGCTTACGGCGACCAAATCAACTGGTGGGACCCCGTGCTGCAAGGCCCCACCGTCGTCAAGGGCAAACCGCCCTACTACTGTGAGAAGAAGTACGGCCCCGGCTGGCGTCTCATCAGCGCCTGCGAGCTGATGTCCTTCCTCAAGATGTTCGACCAAGCCTACCGTGTGTGGCAGTCCAACACGTGGCAAGGGGTGAACTCCGGCCTGAAATTCAACTCGCTCCCTTTCCGGCAGGAGGCGCAGGAGCTGCTGGGCAAGCTCACGGGGCAGGACATGTCGAAGTACACGCTGTCGGACAACGGTAAGGACGACATCGGCGGCGAGAAGCTCGGCATGCTCGACCGCTACTTCACCCCGGGCGACATACTCGTGGTGGAGAGCGACTACCCCAACGAGTGGCCCTTCTACGGCCCCGCCAACAACAGCGGGCAGAAGTGGTATCCCATGGAGGTGGCCATCCAGATAAAGGGCTATTGGTACGCCGACTACCTGAACGTGAACGAAGAAGGGAACTACGATAAGATACTGTATCGCGAGTTCGACCGGTTCGACTATTCGTCGACCACCTCGCGTTGCGTGCGGTCGGTAGAGTAAAAACAACCTGAAGCTTATGTGCCGCTACAAGCATTCACTCCATCTATTCGCCCTGCTGGGCGGAGTACTCCTCTCCTTGGGCGGATGCGCTCCTGCGTCGTCCACCGGGGAAGAGTTGCCGCTGCCACCCGCACCCGCCGTCACCTTGCTGCTCTCGGCCGAGGCTACCGCGGGAGACGAAGCCGACCTTCCCGAAGAATACGCTATTCTAAATCTCAGCATTTTCATGGCCGATGCCGGCGACGAGGCGATTACGGACAAGTATGTCTACCAGTCGTCCGTCGCCGTATCGTCGCCCTCGCCCGACTGCCTGGGTTGCCGGCAGGTGAAGCTCCCGCTCGACCCCGCCGCCCTGGCCCGTAAGGACATCTACGTGATAGCCAACTACGACAACATCGCCCAACTGAACGCTGTACAGACCGTGGCAGACCTGCAGGCCCTCACCACCTCGCGCCTCCGCAACGAGGTGCGCCTCTCCACCACCCGTGGCTTGCCCATGTACGGCGAGAGCCTCGACATCGACCTAACCGATACCGCCAGCGACCCTCCGCACATACGCCTGGCGCGCACCTGCGCCAAGATACAGGTCGACCTCCTCTTCACCGACGCTTCGTGGATAGGCACCAACAATTACTTCCGTGTGGAGAACGTGGCTCCGTACACCTACTTCGTGCCCAACGCCGACTTCTCCATCTCTGTCACCGACCTGATAGAATACCCCCAAGTGTTCCTCAACCAGCAAACCGGTAGCCCGCAATGTTTCAGCGGCGTGGCCTACATCTACGAGTCCACCCGTGTGCCGCACATCACCCTCTACACCGTGGTAGGAGGCAAAGCCCGCGAGTATGTGCTCAGCACTAACTTCCCACTTCCCACCCGCAACCGCATGTACCACATCCTAGTGGAGATTTATCCGCCGCTGCCGGGGGCGACGCGAGGAGGGGAGGGGGAGATACAGGTGTCGAGCGTTCTGAAATGAACGCTTAGCAACCAACGAAGATTAGGAGAAACCCTTTCCTAAATTTGGATGCTAACGGCAAACTATCTACATTTGTATCATAACTCACTTAGACATTGAAAAGTATGCAAGCCGATATAACCATCCCTTATGCCATTGCCAACTTCGCAGAGTTGCGTGAGCAAGGATTCTACTACGTGGACAAGACGAAGTATATCCCCCTCCTGGAGAAATATAAAGCACCGGTCTTTCTGCGTCCCCGCCGGTTTGGCAAGAGCCTGCTGGTCTCCACCTTGGCGTACTACTACGACATCAA
>JAISIX010000025.1 GCA_031261805.1 Mediterranea sp. (in: CFB group bacteria) | reverse complement strand
GTGTTCAACACTTCGTCTATCGAACCATGACATTCAATGTTCCGTTTTCCCATGTTTAGGTCTTCTGTCTTATAGACGAACCGATAGTCACTGTGTTCTTCAATCTGTTGGATGGCTTGGACCAACGACATTGATTTTCCGGTTACGGACACTTGTTGTAGAGTGGCTGCTTGTAGCGTCGTGCAAGCGAGAAGGGTGAGCAGCAAGACTCGCCCTCGCATACCTTTCCAACTAAGTTTACTAAGGATAGGCGTAATTCCCATAAATTAGGTTTTAAAGTGAGTTAATAAAAAGGATAACTAATACAATATTATGGTTTTATCATCAATGATGTATTTTCTTAGGTTCAGGAGGTAACAGATTTGTGAGGCTATATCGCCGATGCTCTCATCCACGCGGAAGCTTCCGGTGAAGGCTGTTTGGGGCGCCACATCGGCTTTTATTTGGATTTCGGCATCATAGAACTTATCAAGCGTGTTTATCAGATAATCCAAGCGGACGTTGCGGAACGAGAAATAGCCGTCTTTCCAACTGACGTCGTCGGTCAGCTGCTCCTTGAAGATGGCTCCATTTCTGGGGTTGTAGCGAAGGGTTTCCGACGCTAGCAACGTGGTGCGTTGGCCGTTTTCTTGGGACACAAAGTCTATCTTGCCTTCGAACAGGCTGATGTTGTACATCCCCCTCTTCTCTTTATAATCTACTTGGAAGATGGTACCTTTCACCTCGATGGCGGCACGGTCGACATGCACCTTGAACGGGTGGTTGGCGTCTTTGGTCACCTCGAACAGGGCACTACCGTTGAGGTTGACATCGCGGTTGGCCCTGAACTCCGAGGCGTAGCGTATGCTGCTTCCTCGCCCCATCCACACCACCGAGCTGTCGGGAAGGACATAGCGGATAGGCTCACCGGCAGCTATTTCCACAAAAGGAGGCTTTAGGTGCTCGGCACGCTGATAGAGCAGGTAACTTGTCAGGCCGATGGTGAGACCCACCACCGCCGCGGCAGCATAGCCACGCCAGCCTTGCAGGCGGAAGCGCTTGCGAGGAGCCGCTCCTCCGGCCATGCGGGCTTCTATAGCCTGGTACATCTCCTCGCCCTCTTGGGCGTTGAGGCGTGCGGCGGGCTGCGAGTCCCATTGTCGTAGCATGGCTTGCTGCATGGAGGCTTCATCAATGAGCTGTCGCTCTCCTTTGGCGGAGAGCTTTCCGGTAAGTAGCCGAACGATACGTGTGGCTATGGAGGGATTGGGGTTCTTCATTCCGACTGTTTGGTTGACTTTATACCCTAAATACACATTAGGCATACCAACCACTACAGCCCGAAGTGTTAAAAATGAAAGGACGGAGCTACACCCTGTTCTGGACCTCTCTCTCGAACGCCAGGCGGTCGCTTAGCTATAATAATAGAGCGCTATGATAAGAGTGAGCTGGAACAGTTCGATGCCCCGGTCGCCGTAAGTGGCTTTCAGTCCTTTCTTTATTTCGACCATCGACAGGTAGATGTGCCGTTCTACGGCACGTACGCTTATGGCGAGTTGGGTAGAGATTTCGGCATGGCTAAGGTTCTGGGCATAGCTCATCAGAAACACCTCTTTGCGGCGTGGGGGTAGTCTGTCTACGATGCTGGCGATGTGATGCTTTAGCTCGGATGCACTGATGTCTTGTACTACATCGTGCGGGTCTTCGATATAATCCAGCGCTTGCAGAGCGGTAAGGTGTACCTGCGAGCGGTTCACTTTACGGCGGTTGAGGCGAAAGATGTGGTTGCGGGTGATGATGAACAGGAGGTTGTCCAGATCTTGGCTTTCGTCGATATGCTCGCGCATTTCCCAAAGTTTTACGAATACATCTTGTACAATGTCTTTGGCATCGGCTTCGATATTGACATACAACCTGGCGAAGCCATAGACTCTCTCCCAATAACGTGAGTAGATGGTAGCGAAAGCTTGTTGCTCTCCACGTTTGAGTTTTATCTTTGTTCCCAAATCGATAATCATGTTCGTCTTGTTATCGTTGTTAAAAGGCATTGGGCCAATGCGTACATCATAAATATGTTAAGAATAAGGCTGCTCGAGGTTATAAGCTTAAACAGTTTTAGCGAAGATGAGATGCTTCTATCACACTGCAAATGTAAGTTAAATACCGCAAATCCGCATCACGTATTGCCTATTTAACATTCCAAGATTCTCCACAGCTTTTACTTTATGTAGCCCATATTGCTTGTCTTGGCTTGAATTTGCGTACTTTTGCATCGTTCCAAGCAACAACAGCCCCATGGTATTAAACTACATCTGGATTGCTTTCTTCCTCATCGCCTTTGTGGTGGCGCTCGTCAAGGTGCTCTTCTTTGGCGACACGGAGATATTCACCTCGCTGGTGAACGCTACGTTCGACTCCTCGAAGACGGCGTTCGAGATTTCGCTCGGACTAACGGGCGTGCTCTCGCTCTGGCTGGGCATCATGAAGATAGGGGAGGAGAGTGGGCTGATTAATGCCTTGGCACGCTTCCTTAGCCCGGTGCTCTGTCGCCTCTTCCCCGACATACCGAAAGGACACCCCGCGCTGGGGTCTATCTTTATGAACATGTCCGCCAATATGCTGGGTCTCGACAATGCCGCCACACCCTTGGGGCTGAAGGCCATGGAGGAGCTGCAGGAGCTGAACCCCAAGAAAGACACGGCTTCCAACTCCATGATTATGTTCTTGGTTATCAACACCTCGGGGCTGATACTCATCCCCATCAGCATCATGGTGTACCGGGCGCAATTGGGGGCGGCGCAGCCCACCGACGTCTTTGTGCCCATTCTCCTGAGCACCTTCGTTTCCACGTTGGTAGGGGTGATTGCCGTGAGCGTGGCGCAACGCATCAACCTCCTCTGTCGGCCCATCCTTCTGCTGATAGGCGCTGCCTGCCTCTTCTTCGCCGCGCTGATATACCTCTTCCTGCACCTCCCCCGCGAGCAGATGCAGACCTACTCCACACTGGTGGCCAACGTCTTGCTATTCACCGTCATCATCGTCTTTATCCTGTCGGGCCTGCGGCGGAAGGTCAACGTCTACGACGCCTTTGTCCGTGGAGCCAAAGAGGGGTTCACCACCGCCGTGCGTATCATTCCCTACTTGGTGGCGTTCTTGGTGGGCATCGCCGTGTTTCGCACTTCTGGAGCGATGGATTACTTGGTGGGTGGTATAGGCTATGCGGTGGGGCTGTTGGGCATCGACACCAGCTTTGTGGGGGCGCTCCCCACGGGGTTGATGAAGTCGTTGAGCGGTAGCGCCGCCAACGGCTTGATGATTGACACCATGAAGGAGATGGGTCCCGACTCGTTCGTGGGTCGTATGAGCTGCGTGTTGCGTGGCGCCTCAGACACCACGTTCTATATCCTCGCCGTCTACTTCGGCAGCGTGGGCATCAGCAAGACCCGCAACGCGGTGACCTGTGGCCTCATTGCCGATGGGGCGGGCATCATCGCCGCCATCTTCATCAGTTATTTATTCTTTTACTAACGTATCTATCAACGAATCAGCATTATGCCTGTCACTTATCAAACAGAGGGCGTCCCAATGCCCGCCATCAAGAAACGGGAAACAACCGAATGGATAAAAAGAGTAGCCGCCTCGTACGGCAAGCGGGTGGGTGAGATAGCCTATATCTTCTGCTCCGACGAGAAGATTCTCGAGGTGAACCGCCAATATCTGCAACACGACTACTACACGGACATCATCACCTTCGATTATTGTGAGGGCGACCGCCTCTCGGGCGACCTCTTTATCAGCCTCGACACGATATGTACTAACGCCGAGCAGTTCGCCACCGCCTACGATGACGAGCTGCACCGCGTTATCATCCACGGCATCCTCCACCTTTGCGGCATCAACGACAAAGGCCCCGGCGAGCGGGAAATCATGGAGGAGGCAGAAAACAAGGCGCTGGCCATGAGATGACCAGCGCCTACTTACTCCTATTATTAATTAGTTACTCACTACCTGACTACTTAAACAGCATCGGCGCGAACTTGGAGAGGTAGATGCGCCAATTGCGCCAGATGTGTCCTCCCTCGCTCTCGTAGTACTCGTACTTGTAGCCATGCTCGTCCAGGTACTTCCGGTACTCCGTGTTGGCCTTGTACAGGAAGTCGTCCTTGCCGATGGCAATCCAGTAGAGCTTGGGGTGCTTGGCGAACTGCGTCTTCAGCTTCTCGGCAACGTTCTGGTAGAGAGGGTTGTCCGAGTGGTTGTTCGCTCCGTCTATCCGGATGGTGGCGGCCGAGAAGAGGCCTACGTAGTCGAACAGGTCGGGAAACTCTTTCGAGATGTTGAGCGAGTGACCGCCGCCCATGGAGAGGCCGGCGATGGCGCGGGCCGACTTCTGACGGATGACGCGGTAGTTGCTCTCCACAAACTTCACGATGTCGGGGACGGATAGCTCGTACGAGCTTTTCGGGTGGTAGGGCGACTGCGTCTTGACGCGGCGTCCTCCGGCGAAGGGGCTGGGTCGTGTCACTAATCCTTGCTCGTCTTCGCCCGGTGCCGACTTCTGGTCGGCGTACCCGTTGGGCATCACTACCAGCATCGGTTTGGCCTTGCCTTGTGCAATGAGGTTGTCCATAATCTGCGCCGTACGCCCGAGGGTAATCCAAGCCTCCTCGTCGCCTCCCGCCCCATGGAGCAGGTAGAGCACGGGATACGACTTCTTGCCGGCCTCGTAGCCGGGCGGGGTGTAGATGGTGATGCGGCGCTCGAAGCCCAGCGAGGGGCTGTTGTACCAGCGGCGTGCCACCGTTCCGTGGGGTACGTCCTGCACGTTGTACAAGCTACCCGGGTCGCCCGGGATGATGAAGATGTTGGTAATCGTTGTCACGTCGCGCGAGAGGAAGATGTTGTTGGGGTCGTGCATCTT
>JAISIX010000116.1 GCA_031261805.1 Mediterranea sp. (in: CFB group bacteria) | reverse complement strand
ATTCTCAATTTTTAATTTATCAACTCTTATGGTATCCGTACCCGTAATGGTAGCCATGACGACCACCGTATTTGGCGGTACCGTTGAGGAGGAGTGCCATGTTGTTGAACTTATGCTCGGTGTAGTAACTGTCGACTACGGGGAGCATCTCGCGTTCCAACACCTCGGCACGTACCACGAAGAGGGTGAGGTCCGTCCAACGGGCAATGATGCTGGTATCGGCCACCATCTCTACGGGAGGGCAGTCTATAAAGATGTAGTCGTACTCGGCACGCAGGGCTACAAACAGCTGTTCGAGAAGAGGGCTGAAGAGCAGCTCGCTGGGGTTGGGCGGTAGAGTACCTACGGGTATCACATCGGGCAGAAGGCTGGGATTCAGTGTTCCACCGGGTATCACGGTAGAGTGCCAATCGGGCACCCGACCCGCCAGGTAGTTGGCAATACCCACTTTATGCGAGTGCAAATCATGGCTGAGGGCGGCACGACGCATGTCGAGGTCGACAAGTACCACCCGCTTGTTCTTCAAAGCAAAAGTGGTGGAGAGGTTGAGTGAGATAAACGTCTTGCCGCTACCGGGATTGATGGAGGTCATCATTATCATCTTGTAGGGATGCTCCTTGCCATTCATAAACTCAAGGTTGGTACGCACCACCCGGAAAGAATCGTTAATGAGATTCTGGCTTTCGGCTTGCACCACCACTTCCTCCGTACGTTTCTTCTTACCCACCCGAAGAGAGTCTCCTGACATAGGAATCTCTCCTAAGAACGGGGTCGACATGTTTTCGAGGTCCTTGCGTCCGCGCACCTTGGTATTCATATTCTCCATGAGGAAAATGGAGACAGCCGGCACCAACAAGCCGATGGCAAAGGCTACCAGCAGGATGTTCATCTTGCGGGGAGCGGTGGGGAGAGCACTACCGCGGGGTGCGGTAATGATCCGGGTATTGTAGGCCGTAAAGGCCTGCGACAACTCGTTCTCCTCCCGTTTCTGGAGGAGGTAGAGGTAGAGTGCCTCCTTCACCTTCTGTTGCCGTTCTACGGTCATCAAGTATTTGGCTTGGTCGGGACTGGAGGCCAGCTGATCGGTGGTGGTCACCTCCTGGCGCTGCATACTGCTGATTTGCGTGTTGAGCGCTACTATGAGGTTGTCCATGGACTGGAGGATGGTCTTCTGCATGTCGCGCAGCGAGGTAGCCATGTCTATCACCAACGGATTCTTCACACTACTGTTGGCTATCAGTCGGTTACGGTTGAGCACCAAGGTGTTGTAGTCGCTTATCTGGGTCTCCAAGCCGGTGTTGTCAATACCCGAGTTGGCAGGCAAAAGCTGATCCAGCGGTTTTTTGTTCAGTTCGTTGCGGAGGTAACGCACGGTGGCCAGCTGCGTGTTGAGGGTTAGCAAGTCCTTCCGGTTCTCGGCGGCTTGCGTCATATAGAGGCTTGAGGCCGCCTGCACGTCGGGCAAGAGGTGCTTGCTCTTGTAGCTGGAGATGTCCTCGTCTACAACCCCCAGCTCGTTGGCTATCACGCCCAAACGGCCATCAATAAACTGTGAAGTGCTGATGGCAATCTGATTTTTATCTTGAATCCAGTTCTCGTTGTACACCGCAATCAAGCTGTTCAGGATGTCTTCGGCTTTCTGTATAGAAGGGTCGCTGATGCTCAGGGTGATGATTGTGGCATCATCACTGCCCAACTCGGCATGTAGCTCTTTTCCGTAGTAATCCGTAACGGCTTCTATATCGGCATAATCGAAATGGATGGACTTACCGAGATAGTCGTCGTTCATCCACTTGGTGGTAGTAAGGACAAGAGGGCCTACGGATGTCCGTATCGTATCCCCCATCTTGCCCGAATAGGACTTGTCGGTCGATGCATCAGCCACCCGGAAGTTCGTAAGGGTGAACTCGTGCGCCGAAGTAAGCTTTATATCGAAGCCCACGGCATCCTCTACCGAACGCGGCATCACAACGGCAACAGGTGAATCCTTATACAACTCTACTGTCCGCAGTCCATGACGGACAGTATAAATCTCATTCAGATACAAACGGTTCACCACTTCGGTCATCAAGGTGGGCGATTGTATCGTAAGCAGCTCGTTGTTGATATTGGTATTCGACTTGAAGATGCCCATATCGGCAAAGGCGTTGCTCAAATCGGCGGAGGCAGTGGAAGAGCCACTCTTGGAGTCGTCCTTGATAAGGATGGAAGCCGTACGGGTATAGACAGGCGGGGTGCTCAGCAAGTAAAAGGTTGCTATGAGCAACGTGACAAGTAAAGAGAGAGCAAACCAGCGCCACTTAGGGAGAAACATCCCCCATAGGTCTTGTATGCGAATAAAGTCGTTGGCAGGGCTACCGGCTACAGTTGTTTTCTTTTCTATCATTGTTTTCTTCTGAAAAGGATAGGTTTACTTAAAGATTAAGACTCCCAGTGATGTGAGGAACGAAGCGATGCTTACCCAAAGCGAGACAGACTTCACGTTGTTCTCGTTGATGGTGGACTGTCCGGCACGCACCTTGTTGGGCTGCACGTATATCACATCGTTCTGCTTGAGGTAGTACACCGGAGAGTCGAACAGGTACTTCGAACGCAGGTCTACCCAATGCGTGACACGCTTGCCATCCTCCTCGCGGGTGACGGAGACGGGGAAGCGCTTGCCGTAGATGGTGAGGTCGCCCGCCATGCTAAGCGCCTCGAGCAACGTAATCTGGTCTTTGGTGATGGCATATTTGCCGGGGTGCGCCACCTCACCGAGGGCAGAGAAATAGAGGTTCATAAACTCTACCGTCACCACGGGGTCGTTCACCAGGTTGCCGTCTATCAGTTTCTGCTTCACGGTAGCCGCTATCTGGCTTTTCGTCATGCCGGCCACATGAATCTTGCCTACGACAGGGAAGTCAATGTCGCCATTCTCGTCCAGCGTATAGCCGGACACCTCGCCATTGCGACTACTACTTTGCAAATCGGTTTCTCCGGCTCGGTACTGCACACGCACCAGGTTGAACAATGCCGCCAGCTGCGGGTCTTTGCTCGACACCACAATGGAGATTTGGTCCTGCGGCTGCACGGTGATTTCCCGGGCATTATGAATGACTTCGGTATGATTGGGCACGACATCCTGAAGATAGAGAATCTTCTTCGACGTGCGGCAAGAGGTAAGCGCTACGACGAGTAGCACCAGATAAAGGATTCGGGAGTTCATAACTTCTGTTTATTGCTTATATCTTTTGAGTCAGTTCGCTGATTTTGGCACGGAAGAGGGAGGAAATGGCGGAGCAAAGGCTTCTGCCACTTTCTCCGGCTGATTGTCTTTGCCGGATACGCGCGGCTATACAGACGTGCATCAACCCATAGAGCGCTACATCAATAACAAGCATACCGGTAGGGCTGATTTGGTAGATCAGCACCATGTTGAACACCACAAAAGCGAGGGCAACAAACACGATGCAGACCAAAGCCTTGCGTTGCGACATGCCCATCGCCATCAAACGGTGGTGGATATGGTTCCGGTCCGGCTCAAAGGGGTTCTTACCTCTACGCAGACGGCAGAACACTACCCGCACGACATCCAGCAGGGGTACCAGCAGGAAGGAGAAAGCGATGATGATGGCGCTGGGGAGCAGGCTATCCTTCACAGGATCAGCCATGCTGAGGCGAATGGTACAGACTGCCAACAACAAGCCAATGGTGAGCGAGCCGGTGTCGCCCATAAATATCTTGCGCCCACGACGGGGCTTACCGAATACATTGTAGTAAAAGAATGGAATGAGCACGGCAAAAGAAGCCACCGAGATAAAAGCATACATCCACCAATGCAACCGGATAAACATGCAACTAAAGGCGAAGAAGGCTATCATGCTCAGGCCGGAAGCCAAGCCATCAATGCCATCGATGAGGTTGATGGCATTCAGTATATAGCAAAAGATAAGGACCGTGAGCGGAATACCTACATAGGCAGGTATCTCGTGGATACCAAACAGTCCGTAGAAATTGTCGAAATAAAGCCCGGAAGAAGTAATCAGCAGCACACAAACAATCTGCACCGCAAACTTAGCACGATAGCGCACACCTACCAAGTCGTCCATCATCCCTGTCAGATAAATCACCATCAGGGAGATGGTGATGGAAAGCCAACGCATCGTGAGGTTAAGATCCAGCATGTCATGCTCCTGCCAATGGTTATGAAACATGATGGCAAGCGAAGCCACAATCATGATACACGGAAAAAAAGCGATACCGCCCAGTCGTGGAATGGGAAGGGTATGAATTTTGCGTTTATCAAGCGGGTCGAAAAGCCGCTTCCGGAAAGCAACCAAAGAAATCTTCGGTAAGAGCAGCGCACACAAAGTGCACCCGACAGCAAACGTCAGTACGATTTCAACAATATAAATATAATCCATAGCTGATAGGAATTGGCCTTCCACACGAAAGCGTGTGGGGTTATCAAAAGAAACAGGGAAAGGGACGATTCAGAGGGGGATAGCTAACAAGCCGACAGGGGCAGGAACGGAAAGCGGAGAGTGAGCGACTCGCGACCGGTCTCAACAATCTCCTTCAGGTCGGTCGACACGTCCACGCTATGCAGCAGGAACGACAACACATCGTCGGCAGCCAAGCAAACGGAGGTGATGTCCTTGGGGTCTATATGCTGGTCGCCAAGGTTTTCGTAAATAGAATCAAAGTGGCTCCCTATCTCCTCGAGCAGGAAGAGCGCTATCTCAGCGGCCCGGTCCACATCCTTCTCTTTCGAGCCTACACCAAGGGCTGTACGCGCGGCGACGGCCCACGGCATGGCGCCTTGAGCGATGGCCATCACGTCGAGCTGGGTGCTGGGAACGAAAAAACTATTGTTTATCTCTGTCTGCAAGGGCGTGCGCTCCTCCCTGACGGGACAGCTGGGAAGAAGTTGTTCCCGACGTATGCGCACATATTCGTCCAAGTTCTCAAAATTCTCTTTATAGATGCCGCCAATGGCAACGGTTAATCCTCCAATAGAGGTAACAAAGCATTTATCGCGCGAGATGCGTATCCGAAAGCCTTCCATACCTGCCAGAGCGCCGGAGGTAATGCGCACAAGGGGGTTGCCCTGGGCGTAGTATCCAAAGGTATGGGGCATAAAACGAATGCGGGTGGGGTTGATTTGCGAAAGCGATATAAAAGGTTGCATCACGCAGTCGGGGATACAAGCTGTTTGCCCGGTCAGGCAGTCCTTCACCAAATAGAGGTCGGCAAAGACATCGGAGAGCGACGTCTGAATGGCAGCACTCTCGCCCTGTACAAAGATAAGGCCAGAAATAGTGGGACACTCTTCCTTGCGGACGCGCTTGTCCCCCTCTCTTCGTTTATAACGGATGCTGGTATGGATAAAAACCGGATATTGACGTTGAAGAATCTCTTGTACTTGCTCCACTTTCTTATGGTGCACAAAGAGGTAATACCAACTGGTAGGGATACTCTGCTGAGACATGCTATCTACTAATAAGGTTAGGTTTTTTTTAGGTATGCCAGGGGCAAACCTTTCTCTTCCGAACAAGAAGATTTATGCTTCCTGCACGCTATTTATTTGCCCCTTGGCAATAGCAAAAGCTCCTGTACTATACAGTGGCGTCGGCGCTTCTACTAATATGTAAATCTGCGGTTATCAGTCCATTGTTCTTTTCAAGCCTCTCTTGACGAAGCTCTACGAACAAAATGTTTTCCACCGTTTCCTTCATACTTCTCTTCATTACTATTCTCTTTTTCTACAATACACTATACACTTGATACTCTACCCTCTACATAAACAGAGTTGTAGCAACATTGGCGCAAAGATACTCTCTTTCGTATTATGGCACATCGCATTTAACACATTTAACGAAAAAGGGCAAAAGATAGCAGAGAAATGTTTTACCTATATCTATCCAGAAGCGCTCCATTAGGGCACTCAAAATTACTGATATTCAGATTTATAAGTTCAAGCCTATGTAGTTCATGAAGGGGACGTTCGATGTCGTAAGGGATAGGCCGGCGGGAGAAACGCTGGAAGTAGAGCAGACAGGCATCCTTCCACCACACGGCATCGCGGACTTGGATGCGTAGGCGACTTTGCACATCGGCGAAGCGCTCGGGGTCCACATAAGGTTCGGCCTCATCCCACACCTGCTGAAAGCGACGCACCTGCCGCACACCCTGGTCGTAGTGGCGGCACAGCTCGTCCCACAGGGTACGTCCGCTCTTCATGCGGTAGCTCCATGGCAGGTGGTGAAACCACAGCAGATATTCCTCGGGACAGGTGGCCGGGTCGTTGTATCGCAGCGCCAATGAGTCCGGATATTGCTCCACGGCATCGCTACCCGTGCGACTACGGTCGAAACCGATTCCCAGCGTATCCGCCCGATGGTAATAGGAAGGCAACCAGTCGGGCCGTGCGCCTGCCACGTCGCACCACGGCTCCGGTCCGTAGTGATGCCCCCAGGCGAAGAGGTGATGCAAGCCGAGCGGCATCATGTAGTCCACCGCCGCCTCCCGACTCTCGAGCATCAGCTGACGGACGGGAGTGACGAAAGCCTCGTCATTGCTGAAGTTTTGCCTCAACCATTCGTCGGCAATGGTGGCCGAAGAGAGCGACGGGTCCCAGGCCAACCGTCCGAAGGCATACCAATTGGCCGCGGCAAAAGGATGACCGCACCAGTTGGCATCCGTACCGATGTTGGCCACGCCGGCCACTCCCTTGAGCAAGTTGGGAGGCACAAGGGCAAAGAACTCCTTCCACATCGGGGCAAGGTAAACCAAGTGATTGGCCTGCCCGAGATATTCCTGCGTGATTTGAAACTCCACCATGAGCGGCGTGCGGGGCATGGCGCCGAAGAGGGGGCTATAGGGTTCGCGGGGCTGGAAGTCGATGGGGCCGTTCTTCACCTGCACGATGACGTTGGGCCGAAACTGCCCGTCCAATGGTTCGAACTCGAGGTAGGCTTGCTTGGCACGGTCGGCGTCGGTAGGGCTGTAGACGAAGGCACGCCACATCACGATGCCGTGGTGGGGTGCCAGCACGTCGGCCAGCATATTGGCTCCGTCGACATGGGTACGCCCGTAGTCGCAGGGGCCGGGTTGCCCTTCCGAATTGGCCTTGACGAGGAAACCGCCGAAGTCAGGAATCAGGCGGTATATCTCATCGGTCTTTGCCTTCCACCAGCGGGCCACGGCGGGGTGGAGCGGGTCGGCTGTAGGTAGTCCGTCCAGCGCCATGGGTGAGGCGAAGTTGACGGAGAGGTACACCCGCAGGCCATAAGGGCGGAAGAGGTCGGCCAAACATTTCACCCGCCGCAGATAGTCGGCTGTGAGTATTTGGGGCGAGGCATTGACATTGTTGAGCACCGTGCCGTTGATGCCGACAGCGGCATTGGCACGGGCGTAGGCAATGTATCGTTTGTATGTGATGCTTGCTTGTTTGTCGTCTGCTCGCAGTGTGTCCGTGAGGTGTTCCCAGTCCCACAGGGAGCGTCCGGCATAGCCGCGCTCCACGGTGCCGTCGAGGTTGTCCCAGTGGTTAAGGATGCGCAGGGTGTAGGCCGGGCTTTCCATGAGTTCTTGGTCCACGGTCTTCTGCTCGGCTTGCAGCGCCAGCAGGCGATAGGTACCGTAAAGCAGGCCTGTGGCGGTGGGCGAGGTAAGGAGGATGCTCCGTCCGTCGGCTGCCGGACGGATGCGGAAACCGTCCGCTGCCAGTTGCCGTTCCCGCTTCAGTTCCAAGTGTACGGGCACACCGTGCCAACCTTCCCGCAGCTCCTGCTCCGCTATCTGGCGGGTGGAGCCGTGGGAGCCACTACCCTCCCCTTCTGCTCGCAGGCCGAGAAGGGGGAGCAGCGCCACCCACAGCAACAGAAGCCATCGTTTGCCTTTCATCCTTCGCCCCCTCCGTCGATGGTGACGATGCGTCCATCGGCATCGTACTCCAGCTCGCAGACCTTGAGGCTACGTAGCCAGGTAAGGCCGCCCGAAGGTACGCAATCGTGATGGAACAGGTACCACTTACCTTGATACTCCACGATGGCATGATGGGTGGTCCAGCCCACTACCGGCGTAAGGATGACACCTTGGTAGGTAAAGGGACCGTAGGGATTGTCGCCCGTGGCATAGCAGAGGCGATGCGTGTCGCCGGTGGAGTACGAGAAGTAGTACTTTCCCCCATATTTGTGCATCCAGCTGGCCTCAAAGAAGCGACGGTCGTTGTCGGCCGCCTTCAGGGGCATCCCGTCGGCATCGAGAATCACTACCGGCCGGGGTTCTTCGGCCAGTTGCAGCATATCGTCGGAGAGGCGTGCCACCCGGGCGTACAAGGCCGGCTCGTCACCTTCGGGCAGGTGGGCGCTCTCCAAGGCTTTGTTGTCGCGGTAGCGTTGCAGCTGTCCGCCCCCCAGCCCACCGAAGTAGATGTAGTAGTGCCCGTCGCCATCGTCAAGCACGGCGGGGTCGATGCTATAGCTGCCCCGTATGGGGTCGGGCTGCGGTGTGAAGGGTCCTTCGGGGCGGTCGGCCACGGCCACGCCAAGGTGGAACACGTCGTTCTTGTCCTTCAGCGAGAAGTAAAGGTAGAACTTATCGCCTTTGCGGGCCACGTCGCAGTCCCACAGCTGGCGGCCTGCCCACGGGATGTCTTCCACCGCGAGGGAGAGGCCATGGTCCACTATCTCGCCGTTCATCACGTCGTCGGTAGAGAACACGTGGTAGTCTTTCATGTTGAAGTGGTCGCCGTTGTCATTCTCGGGAACGCCACTCTCCCAGTCGTGACTGGGGTAAATGTACAGCCGTCCATCGAAGATGTGCACGGCAGGGTCGGCCATGTAGTCGGCCGGAACTAAATAACGCATAGGGTAGTGATTAGTGAGTAATGATTTCCTTTACAAAGGGTTTCGGTTGATATGCACGGTCGAAGAGCAACGCATAGTCGTGGCGTCCGGGCATGGGGAAGTTGTTCTTCCACGAGTCGCCGTCGGTCACTCCCCAGGCGGTGACGCGTGTCACCACATCGGAATGTTTCACGAAGAGGTTGAAGAACTCCTTCATGCGGGCGTTCCAGCGCTGGGACACGGAGTCGGGCAAGGCGACGGGATACGGGTTCAGCGCTTGACGGAAGGCAGCCGTATCGCTGATGTCGCTGATGTTGGCGCTCCGGGTAAGGGTAGGCAGAGCGCTCATGTCCCACTCGGTAATCATCACCTTCACGCCGGTGGCAGCGAAGGCCATCATGCTGGTCTCGAAGGCGTGGATGTCCGGGTAGTCCATGCCGAGGTGTCCCTGCATCCCCACGGCATCGATGCGCAGGCCCCGTTCCTTGAGTTGCTTGACGAGGCGCACCACGCCGTCGCGCCGGCCGGGGTTGTCCATGCCGTAGTCGTTGTAGTACAGCTCCGCGTCGGGGTCGGCCTCGTGGGCGTACTGGAACGCCAACGGGATGAACTCCTCGCCAAGGATGTCGTAGAAGGGAGTCTTCCGGTACGAGCCATCCTCGACGATGGCCTCGTTCACCACGTCCCATCCCTTGATGCGCCCTTTGTAACGGCCCACCACGGTGGAGATGTGCTCCTTCATGCGTGCCTTCAGCACCTCGGCGGAGACAGGCTTGCCCTCCTTGTCGACGGCAAACCAACGTGGCAACTGTGAGTGCCATATCAGGCAATGGCCGGTCACCGTCAGCCCGTTGGCCTCGCCCAAGTTCACCAAGGCGTCGGCATCGTCGAAGTGGTAGCGTCCCTCTTCGGGATGAATCTCCGCGCTTTTCATGCAGTTCTCCGCCACGATGGCATTGAAGTGGCGTTTCACCACCCGCAGGGCGGCGGTATCCCGGCCGGATGACTGCCGGACATTGAGTGCCGTGCCTATCAGGAACCGGTCGCCAATAGCCTGTTTCAGCGACCCTTCGTCGGCCGTGGCCGACGGACGAACTCCCCCGCAAGCCAAGACGCCCACAGCGCCCAGCACCCATAGCGAAGGAAGAATAATTGTGTTTCTAAGCTTCATAAGTACATCTATTATTATCATTTTTCAATTCTCGATTTTCTATTTGCCCTTTGAATCAGTAATCTTCCCGTTTCCGCCGTTCCGACAGCTCGGCCTGCATCCGCTGGTTGAACTGCTTGGTGATGGGATAGAAGTTGAGCGCCACCACGCCAACGAAGAAGGTAAACGCCGGAATGAGGCTGGAGGAGAGGACGATGCCCTGTATGGCACCCGCGCTTTGCTGTGCGCCGGCACCCGACAGGTAACCGAAGCCGGAAAGCAGGAAGCCCAAGATAGCTCCCCCCAGGCCCAGCCCCGCCTTGAGGGCGAAGACGATGCCGGCAAAGACAAAACCCGTGGCACGACGGTAGTTGACGTACTCGGAGTGGTCGGCCACGTCGGCTATCATGGCCCATAGCAACGGCACGGTGGGGGCATAAGCCAAGCTCTTGAGGAAGTTGAGCACAAACATCGACTCAATGTCCGTATCTTCGGGGAAGTAGAAGAGCGCCGTGAAGATGGCCGTGAGCGCGAGACAGATGATGAACACCCGCTTCTTGCCATAGCGGTTGGCCAGGAAGCCGGAGAGGAAGATGACCCCGAAGAACTGCACCAACGCCCCCAGCATGTTGAACACGCCGAAGCCCACCTCGTAGGCTCCCTCCGGACTGGTCACCACCAGCCCGAAGGCATTGAGCACCGAGTGCCACACGCCCGTGTCGGCCACCGTACCCACCAGCCCTATCTTGCCGAGGAAGGCGTAGAGCGCGTCGCTGTCCACGTAGCTCTCGAAGTAATAGTTCATGGCGCTGCCCCACATCGCCAACGTGATGAAGAGGAAGAGCGTAAGCACAAACATTGCCTTCCAAGGTACGCAACGCAACACATCCTTGATGTCGCGGAGGGTGTTGTTCTGCTGGCTCACGGGCGGCGTGATGCGCTCGCGGCTGGAGAAGAAGGTGACCACCAGGAAGACGAAGCCGATAGCGGCGAAGAGCGAGATGGTGCAGAGCCAGCCGTGCCCCTTGTCGCCACCGTCGGCAAACTTGCTGACTAACGGCAACGTAAGCCCTTGCACCACAAACTGGGCGATGGTGGCCGCCACGAAGCGTACGGAGGTGATGCTGGTACGCTCGCGTATATCGCTCGACATCACCCCGCCCAGCGAGGCATAAGGTGTGTTGTTGAACGAGTAGAGCGTCATCAGCAATGTGTAGGAGATAGTGGCATAGAGCGCTACCATCCCTTTATCCTCGATGCCGGGATTGTAGAAAGCCAAGATGTAGAACACCATAAATGGCAGGGCCGTCCACAGCACCCACGGACGATACTTGCCCCAGCGGGTATGGGTGCGGTCGGACAGGATACCCACGGTGGGGTCCACAAAGGCATCGGCGATGCGGGCTATGAGCATCACACTGCCGGCCACCGCCCCTTCCAGCCCAAACACATCGGTGTAGAACTTGGTTTGGTAAATCATCATCATCTGGAACACCAAGTTCGCAGAGCAGTCGCCCAAGCTATAACCGATTTTCTCGGCCATGGAGACCTTTTGGCTCATCGCATTCATATCTGTTTTCTCCTTTTCATATTAGTTTGTTTCATTATTGGCATAAGGGCACGATGCCCTTGTACACCGCAAAGATAGGTACCTTGCCCCATAGAACAGAATAGTTTTGTTTCACAAACCTTTAAGGCAGTTACGCCGATGCGGACGCATGTTACAAAAGCTTTTGCCTGCGTTACATTTGTGGAGTTCACGATCATCCTCTCCCCCGAATCAGAATCAGTGATTCTAAAACCAACGGAATCCGGTTAACATCCGAAACGGCCGAACACCTTCCAAACAAAACACAAATTGCCCCCAAAGCTCGTAGCATAGATAGCTACAACCTTTGGGGGCAACTTATTAAGAATCTATCGGGGGCTACCGCCTCTCCTCGCCCGGCTTACTTCAGCAGCTCGGCCAGCTTGGCTTGGATTTCCTCACCGTGCAGGCCACGGGCAATGATGGTGCCGTCGCCGTCAATCAGGATGGTATGGGGAATGCTGTTCACGGCGTAGAGTTGCGCGGCGGCATTCTGCCAAAACTTCACGTCGGACATTTGCGGCCAAGTGATGCCCAAGTCCTTGATGCCCTTCTTCCAAGAGGCAGCGTCGCGGTCGAGCGATACGCCGACAATCTCGAAGCCCTTGTCCTTGTACTGCTTGTAGGCCTCCACAAGATTGGGCATCTCGCGGCGGCAGGGGCCGCACCAGCTTGCCCAGAAGTCAACGAGCACCAGCTTGCCTTTGCCCACATAGTCGGACAGCTTCACCATCTTCCCTTCGGGGTTGGGCATCTCGAAGTCGATAAACTTCGTACCCACAGCCGTCTTCTGCTGCTTGGCGGTCATCTCCTGGATGCGCGACAGCGCCTCGTCGGCCTTGATGGCGTCATCGGTGAGTTGCGCCAGCAGGGCGGCGTTCTCGTCGGGTTTGTTCTCGTAGAAGGTCTGCTTGAAGAGGTAGACGCCTACGGGGTTGGTGATATTCTTCTGCACGCTCTCTTTCATGATTTGTGCGTAGAGGGTCTCGAGCGAGTCGGTCTTGAGTATCTCGGCGGCTCTTTGCCCATCGGTCAGGGCGGTGTCGCCCAAGGTGGTGTAGACAATTTCCATCTGCTTCTGCAAGTCGCTCATCTGCGAGCGGATGCCTTGGTAGATGTCGTTGTTGGGGGTACCGGTGGCCGAGTCGTTCTCTTGGGTGAGCGCCACGTTAATGTTTCCGTTCTCAAGGAAGAAATCGATGAGCAGCGGCTTCCCGTCGGCCTGACAAGCGAGGTAGCGATTGACCACCGTATCTTGCCGTCCTTTGAAGGTGAACGTTCCGTTTTTGATGACGGCCGAGTCGAGCTTCTCGAAGCTACGGCCGGTAGCTTCTTGTAGGTAAACTACATCACCGTCTTTGGCCCCTTCGACAGTGCCGGTAAGGGTGTATCCGGGTGTGGTGCCGCATGATGCCATGATGCCGGCGGCGGTCGCAATAAACAAATAAGTTAGCTTCTTCATACTTTTGTTGTTAGTTGGGTAAATATAAAGCAGGGCAAAGATAGATTGTTTTTTTGGAAATGTGTACCTTTGCACCCCCAAAGTTTTAGGTAGAAGTATGCAATCAGACAAATCTATTATCGAGGTGAGCCACGTGTCGAAGCATTTTGGTGACAAGACAGCGTTGGACGACGTGACGTTGAACGTAAAGAAAGGTGAATTCGTTACCATCCTCGGGCCTTCGGGCTGCGGCAAGACCACCTTGCTGCGCCTCATCGCCGGTTTTCAGACTGCCTCGGAAGGCGACATACGCATCGCCGGCAAGGAAATCACCCAGACGCCTCCCCACCGGAGGCCGGTGAACACGGTATTTCAGAAGTACGCCCTCTTCCCGCACCTGAATGTGTACGACAACATCGCCTTCGGCCTCAAGCTGAAGAAAACCCCCAAAGAGACCATTAAGAAAAAGGTGAAAGCCGCGCTGAAAATGGTAGGCATGACCGACTATGAGTACCGCGATGTGGACTCCCTCTCGGGAGGCCAGCAACAGCGGGTGGCCATCGCCCGCGCCATTGTCAACGAGCCGGAGGTGCTGCTGCTCGACGAACCCTTGGCAGCACTCGACCTGAAGATGCGCAAGGACATGCAGATGGAGCTGAAGGAGATGCACAAGTCGCTGGGCATCACCTTCGTCTACGTCACCCACGACCAGGAGGAGGCGCTCACCTTGAGCGACACCATCGTGGTGATGAGCGAGGGTAAGATACAGCAGATAGGCACCCCCACGGACATCTACAACGAACCGGTGAACGCCTTTGTGGCCGACTTCATCGGCGAGAGCAACATACTGAACGGCACGATGGTACACGACCGGCTGGTGCGCTTCTGCGGCAGGGAGTTCGAGTGCGTGGACGAAGGCTTTGGGCAGGAACAACCGGTGGACGTGGTGATACGCCCCGAGGACCTCTACATCTTCCCCGTGTCGGACATCGCCCAGCTGCGCGGCACGGTGCAGACCAGCGTCTTCAAAGGGGTGCACTACGAGATGACCGTGATGTGCGGCGACTATGAGTTCGTGGTGCAGGACTACCACCACTTCGAGGTGGGCAGCGAGGTGGGACTGCTGGTGAAACCGTTCGACATCCACATCATGAAGAAGGAACGGGTGTGCAATACCTTCGAGGGACGATGGCTGGACGAGAGCCACGTGGAGTTCCTCGGCTGCGCCTTCGAGTGCCGGCCCTGTCCGGACATACAACCCGATACGGAAGTACGGGTGGAGGTGGACTTCGACCAAGTGGTGCTGCAGGACAACGAAGGAGACGGCACGCTGACGGGCGAGGTGAAGTTCATCCTCTACAAAGGCAACCACTATCACCTCACCGTACTGTCCGACTGGGACGAAGATGTATATGTAGACACCAACGACGTATGGGACGACGGCGACCGTGTGGGCATCACCATCCCACCCAACGCCATTAGAATAGCGAAGAGATGAACAGACTGAAAATATTCTTCAGCTCGCGCAAGAGCTGGACACTCCCCTACGCCATCTTCGCGGCCATCTTCGTCGTCATACCGCTGCTCCTCATCGTGGCCTACGCCTTCACCGACGAGAGCGGACACCTCACGCTGGCCAACTTCCAGAAGTTCCTGGCCCACCGCGAAGCCATCAACACGTTTGTCTACTCCATCGGCATCGCCATCATCACCACCCTGCTCTGCATCCTGCTGGGCTACCCCGCCGCCTGGATCCTGAGCAACAGCAAGCTCAACCGCTCCAAGACCTTGGTGGTGCTCTTCATCCTGCCCATGTGGGTGAACATCCTGGTGCGCACGCTGGCCACCGTGGCACTGTTCGACTTCGTCAAGGTGCCATTGGGCGAGGGGGCGCTACTCTTCGGCATGGTGTACAACTTCATCCCCTTTATGATATACCCCATCTACAACACCTTGCAGAAGATGGACCGCAGCTATATAGAAGCGGCGCAAGACCTGGGCGCCAACCCGCTGCAAGTGTTCCTCAAAGCCGTGCTGCCCCTCTCCATGCCCGGCGTGATGAGTGGCATCATGATGGTATTCATGCCCACCATCTCCACCTTCGCCATCGCCGAGCTGCTGACGATGAACAACATCAAGCTCTTCGGCACCACCATCCAGGAGAACATCAACAACAGCCTGTGGAACTACGGCGCGGCGCTCTCGCTCATCATGCTACTGCTCATTGCGGCCACCTCGCTCTTTAGCGCCGACGACAAGGGCGACTCTAACGAAGGAGGAGGGCTATGGTAAAGAAGATACTGGCACAAGCCTACCTGTGGGTGCTGCTGTTGCTGCTCTACGCCCCCATCGCCATCATCGTCATCTACTCCTTCACAGAGGCCAAGGTGCTGGGCAATTGGACGGGCTTCTCTACCAAGCTCTACACCTCGCTCTTCACCACCTCCGTGCACCACTCGCTGATGAACGCGCTACTGAACACCCTCACCATCGCCCTGCTGGCCGCCACGGCCTCCACCCTGCTGGGCAGCGTAGCCGCCATCGGCATCTACAACCTGAAGTCGCGTGCCCGCCGCGCCATGGGTTTTGTCAACAGCATCCCCATCCTCAACGGCGACATCATCACCGGCATCTCGCTCTTCTTGCTGTTCGTATCGCTGGGCATCACACAGGGATACCTCACCGTATTGCTGGCGCACATCACCTTCTGCACCCCCTACGTAGTGCTGAGCGTACTGCCCCGCCTCAAGCAGATGAACCCCAACATCTACGAGGCCGCCCTCGACCTGGGCGCCACCCCCATGCAGGCGTTGCGCAAGGTCATCATACCCGAGATACGCCCGGGCATGATCAGCGGATTCATGCTGGCTGTCACCCTCTCCATCGACGACTTTGCCGTGACAGTCTTCACCATCGGCAACCAAGGGTTGGAGACACTCTCCACCTACATCTACGCCGATGCCCGCAAAGGAGGCCTCACCCCGGAGCTACGCCCCCTCTCAGCCATCATCTTCGTGGTGGTGCTGGCACTGTTGGTGGTCATCAACTACCGGACACGGAATAAAATGAAGAACTAAGAACGAAGAATTAAGAATGAGAAAAGCCATCCTGTTACTGCTCCTCCTACCGCTGCTCAACGCCTGCTACAATACCGGCGACGAACGGGAACATGTATTGAAGATATACAACTGGGCCGACTACATAGGCGACGGCGTGCTGGAGGACTTCCAGGCCTACTACAAAGAGCAGACGGGTGAAGAGATTCGTATCGTGTACCAGACGTTCGACATCAACGAAATCATGCTGACGAAAATCGAGCGCGGACACGAAGACTACGACGTCGTCTGCCCCTCGGAATACATCATCGAACGCATGTTGAAGCGCGACCTGCTACTGCCCATCGACACGGTGTTCAACAACGCCTCGAACCTGATGCGCAACATCGCGCCCTATATCCGCGAACAGCTCGACAAAATCAGTCAGCCCGGGCGACCCGCCAACCGTTACGCCGCAGGCTATATGTGGGGAACGGCGGGCATCCTTTATAATACGGCGCACGTAACGCGCGAAGAAGCCTCGACGTGGGAATCGCTCTGGGGTCCGAAATTCAAAGGCAAGATACTGATGAAGGAAAGTTCGCGCGACGCCTACGGTACCGCCATCATCTATGCGCACACCAAAGAGCTTGCCGACGGCACGCTGACGGTCAACGAACTGATGAACGACCAGTCGCCCGAAGCCATGGAGCTGGTAGAGAAAACATTGAAAGCCTTGAAACCCAACGTGGCGGGATGGGAAACCGATTTCGGCAAAGAGATGATGACCAAAGGCGAGCTGTGGATCAACATGACATGGAGCGGCGACGCCGTGTGGTCGATAGAAGAGGCGGCAGAGATAGGCGTGAACCTCGACTATGTGGTGCCGCGCGAAGGCAGCAACGTCTGGTACGACGGATGGGTGATACCGAAATACGCGCGCAACCCCAAAGCCGCCAGCTATTTCATCAACTTCATGTGCCGCCCCGACATCGCGCTGCGCAACATGGACGCCATCGGCTACGTGAGCGCCATCGCCACCCCCGAAATACTCGAATCGCAAATAGATACAACGCTCGAATATACATCCGACCTCAGTTATTTCTTCGGCGAAGAAGGCCGAAACGTGCAGGTGGACGGCATCCGCTATCCCGACATCTCGGTGGTGAACCGTTGCGCCATGATACGCGACTTCGGCGACCAGACCCGCGAAGTGATGGCGATGTGGTCGCGCGTCAAAGGCGACAATCTCGGCTTCGGCATGACGACAATCTTGGTCATCGCCCTGTTTGTCTGCTGCGGATGGATAGGTTATAAGCGTTATCGACGTTATGTCCGTCGGAAACTGCACCGACAGATGCGGATGCGGCGGCATAAACAGTTTCAACCGACTAATTAAATATAGGTATATAGTATTGTTTTAAGGAGAAAGGTCTTATGAACTGGATTAACAGTCTCTTGTGGCAGGATGGCGTGGCACACTCTATCCTGATTCTCGCGTTCGTTATCGCAGTGGGCATCCAATTAGGGAAGCTGAAAGTATGTGGCGTGTCGCTCGGCGTAACGATGGTGTTGTTTATGGGCATTCTGCTCAGTCATTTCGGCTTCTTGGTCAACGACGAAGTCTTACACTTCTTCAAAGAGTTCGGGCTGATACTCTTTGTCTTCTCGGTCGGACTGCAAGTGGGTCCGGGTTTCTTCTCATCGTTCAAGCAGGGCGGCATCACGCTCAATATGCTGGCTGCTGCCGTCGTACTGCTCGGCGTGGGCACGGCGATTGTGCTCCATTTCGCCACCGACGTGCCGATGAGTACGATGGTGGGCATCCTATCGGGCGCGGTTACGAATACGCCCGGGCTGGGCGCGGCGCAACAAGCCTACGCCGATAGCATCGGCGTACACGACGACAGCATCGCCCTCGGTTATGCGGTCGCCTATCCGTTGGGCGTGGTGGGCATCATCCTGACGATTGTGTTTTTCCGCTATGCGTTTCGCATCAACCTGCAAAAGGAAGCGCAACGCCTTGCCGACAACGAGAACCGTCAGCCCGACGGCGCAACGCCCGTCTCGCTGCTCGTCCGCAATCCCGCCATCTTCGGAAAAAGCATCGCGGGCGTATCGGCGTTGCTCGAACATCGCCGCTTCGTCGTTTCGCGCGTGTGGTATGCCGACGGCGGACGCATCGAAATCGCTACGGGCGAGACGGTGCTCCACGAGAACGACCGCATATTCGTCATCGCCGCCGAAGCCGACATCGAAACCATTCAGACGTTTATCGGCGAAGTGGTGCAGATGGACCGCAAACAGTGGATGCCCACCGACAGCCAGTTGGCGCACCGACGCATCATCATCACCAAATCGGCGGTCAACGGTCGGCGACTGGGCGACCTGAATTTGCGCCACCTCTATGGCGTCAACGTAACGCGCGTAACCCGTGCGGGCGGCGATTTGGTGGCAGGTCCGAACCTGATATTGCAGATGGGCGATAAACTGAACGTGGTGGGCAGCGAACCGTCGCTCGACAAAATCGCGGAGCTGATGGGCAACTCGTCGCGCCACCTCAACGACCCCAACCTGATTACCATCTTCTTGGGCATCGCGCTGGGCGTGGTGGTGGGCAGTATCCCTTTCACGTTCCCCGGCATCCCGCAACCCGTGAAGCTCGGCTTGGCGGGCGGTCCGCTGATAGTGGCTATACTTATCGGTCGCTTCGGCTATCGCTACAAGCTGATTACCTATACCACGCTGAGCGCCAACCTGATGTTGCGCGAAGTGGGTATCTCGGTCTTCTTGGCTTGCGTCGGTCTGGGTGCGGGCGAAGCGTTTGTGGATACGCTGGTCAATCGCGGCGGCTTCGCATGGATAGGCTACGGGGTGCTGATTACGGTTGTCCCGCTACTGATTGTCGGTTTCGTGGCGCGGGTGTTCTTTCGCATCAACTACTTCACGCTCATGGGATTGTTGGCGGGCAGCACCACCGACCCTCCCGCTTTGGCATACTCCAACGCCGCTGCGGGCAACGATGCGCCCGCCGTGGGCTACGCCACCGTCTATCCGCTGACGATGTTCTTGCGCGTGCTCGCCGCACAGTTGCTTATCCTGCTGTTTTGCGCGTAAAATCAAGAGATATGTGCTGATTTAGACG
>JAISIX010000094.1 GCA_031261805.1 Mediterranea sp. (in: CFB group bacteria) | reverse complement strand
GGATGCATGGTTGAATAACAAATATAAACGTTAATGCCACTCAGTAATTATTATGCAACATTGGCTAAGATTGGGCATTGGCTACAATCTAACTGTTGGACTTTGATAGTTATCCTCTTTGCCATTGCAGCAGCTGCCGTATTCCTTTCTGATAAATACTATTACTTTAATGATGAGAATGTAAGATATACGGTTGGCAAATATAAGGATAAGATATATTTTGTAGGTCGGAGTTCGGAGATGACTTACAGATTTACTTATTTAGTAGAAGGTAAGCAATACATAGCTTTAACAACAAAAGATATGAGAAATATAGAAGGGCTTCCTGTAATAATAAAGTATTCGGCAGTCGACCCTGATTTCTCGGATGTCTTGAAAGTCGTCGTCCCCTCGTGGGTGCTCTCTCCCCCAAAAGACGGGTGGAAAGAGTACCCGCCGGATATAAACTGGGAGGGGGCAGTCCTCGACACGTTGTATATGCAGAAGTTGCGGGAGGAAAGAAAGAAATGAATTCGCCTAATGAAAGCAACCAGTCCCCTTACAACAGAGAGACTCCCTCTTACTATATGGAGCGTTTCTCTTTTTCCTTCCCCTATTTTTCCTAAGTGGTATACAAACAGTCAATAATAATATTTGAAACAATCAGTAATAGGGCAATGTGTCAGACTTTTATGGAGATTGGTAACTTGATTTTCAAACTAAATAGGCGTGACTATGATGTATAAGTTCCTACATTGGCTCAATTATTATAAATGGCACCTCTGTGTTGCTATGGTTATGGTTGTGATGGTTGCAGTCTACTTCTCAGATAAGTATTATTATTATAATGATAAAAATGTGAGATATACGATTGGGAGATATAATGGGAAACTATATCTTATTGGGAGAAATGCAGAGATGACGTATGATTTCTCTTATAGAGTTGGACCTGTAGAATATACCGCATCGACGAGAATTGATTTTAGCTCTTATCAACAGGATAAGCTCCGAGTGTTAATCAAGTACTCAGCCATAAATCCAGAATTTTCTAAAGTTGTAAAAGTCGTCATCCCCTCATGGGTGCTCTCTCCTCCCAAAGACGGGTGGAAAGAGTACCCACCGGATATAAACTGGGAGGGGGCAGTGCTTGATACGTTGTATATGCAGAAGTTACGGGAGGAAAGAAAGGAATAATCTGTGTGAACCGTGGCAGCTACTTCCGAAATTATTTGTAAGTTTGCCGACTAAATTTGCTTTTCATGGAAGAAGAACTGGAATTAGTCGTTGATAACGCTTGCATCGCGTTCGGCTCGGAGGTGCTCATGTCAGGGTTCAATATGAAGCTGGCACGGGGTGAGACGGCTTGTATCACGGGGCAGTCGGGCTGCGGAAAGACTTCGCTGCTGAATGCCATCATGGGCTTTGTGCCGTTAAGGGCTGGGACCATCAAAGTGGGAGGCACGTTGCTTTCCAAGTCCACCGTGGACGTGGTGCGGCGTCAGGTCGCTTGGATTCCGCAAGAGTTGGCGCTACCTTTCGAGTGGGTGAAAGAGATGGTGGAGTTACCCTTCGGCCTGAAGGTGAACCGTTCGGCCCGTTTCTCGGAAGAGAAGCTTTTCGCCTGCTTCGACCAGCTGGGGCTGGACAGGGAGCTGTATGCCAAGCGAGTGACGGAAATATCGGGTGGACAGCGGCAACGTATCATGCTGGCCGTGGCGGCTTTGCTGGGCAAGCCTCTTATCATCATCGATGAGCCAACCTCGGCCCTTGATGCCGACAGCACAGACAAGGTGCTGGCCTTCTTCCAACGACAAGCGGAGCGGGGCGCCACGGTGTTGGCTGTGTCGCACGATAAGAAATTCGCGGCGGGATGCCGTACTGTGATAGAACTATAATATGTATGGCTACGATAGATATCTCTTATTTTGATCTGTTGATGGGGTTGTGCCTGCTGGTCATCCCTTTCTTCTACCTGTGGAAGTTCAAGACGGGACTACTACAACCCGCCGTGGTGGGTACGCTGCGCATGATTGTGCAGCTCTTCCTTATCGGTATGTACCTGAAGTACCTTTTCTTGTGGAACGAGCCATGGATTAATTTCCTGTGGGTCATCATCATGATACTTGTGGCCGGGCAGACGGCTTTGGGGCGAACGGGGCTGCGCACCAGCATCCTCCTCATCCCTATTTCGGTGGGCTTCCTATGCAGCGTGGTACTGGTGGGACTATACTTCCTCGGTGTGGTGCTTCAACTCGACAATGTGTTCAGTGCTCAGTATTTCATTCCGATATTCGGCATCCTGATGGGCAATATGCTGTCGAGCAACGTCATAGCGCTGAACACCTACTACAGCGGCCTGAAGCGTGAACAACAACTCTACCGCTACTTGTTGGGCAACGGTGCCACAAGGCAGGAGGCGCAAGCACCGTTCATTAAGCAGGCCATCATCAAGTCGTTCAGCCCGCTCATTGCCAACATCGCCGTGATGGGACTGGTGGCATTGCCGGGTACTATGATAGGACAGATATTGGGTGGAAGCAGCCCCAACGTGGCTATCAAATACCAAATGATGATTATGGTCATCACCTTCGTGGCCTCCATGCTCTCATTCATGATTACCATCTCGCTGGCCTCGCGGAAGTCGTTTGACGCCTACGGCAAACTACTGGATGTAGACCGTCCTCCCAAGAAAAATAGCAAAAAGTAGGGTCGCGGGGCGTGTAGGTACCTTTTATTTCATTATCTTTGCGCCGAATTATCCTGCGAATAATGGAAATTAGGCAAATAGTGAATGCCCTTGAACGATTCGCGCCTCTGCCATTGCAAGACGGATTTGATAATGCCGGCTTGCAAATCGGATTGACAGATGCGGAAGTTACAGGGGCTTTGTTGTGTCTTGACGTTGCCGAAGCCGTCGTCGACGAGGCTATCGCGTTGGGGTACAACCTCATCATAGCGCACCATCCCCTCCTCTTCAAAGGCTATAAGTCCATCACCGGACGTACTTATGTGGAGCGTTGCGTCCTCAAGGCTATCAAGCACGACATCGTCGTCTACGCGGCCCATACCAATCTCGACAATGCACCGGGTGGGGTGAACTACAAGATGGCCGAGAAACTCGGGCTGAAGAACCTGCGAGTATTGGAACCTAAGGAGAACAGCCTGTTGAAACTGGTGACCTTCGTACCCGAAGCCGAGGCCGATAAGGTACGCAAGGCCTTGTTTGCCGCTGGCTGCGGTAGCATAGGAGGGTACGACGCATGTAGCTACAACCTGCGTGGTGAAGGCACTTTTCGTGCCGGCGAAGGCACGCATCCATTCTGCGGAACCGTTGGCGAACTTCACCACGAGGCGGAAGTGCGGATTGAGACTATCCTGCCGGCTTTCAAGAAGGCAGCTGTTGTGCGCGCTTTGCTTGAGGTGCATCCTTACGAAGAACCGGCGTTCGACCTCTATCCGTTGCAAAACCTTTGGGCACAGGCCGGAGCGGGCATCGTGGGGGAGCTGGAGACATCGGAAGATGAACGGACCTTCTTGCAATGTGTGAAGCAGACGTTCAGCGTGGGCTGCGTGAAGCACAACCAGCTATCCGGGAGGCAAGTGTCTACGGTGGCCCTCTGTGGAGGAGCTGGAGCCTTCCTATTGCCGAAAGCTATCAGCAGTGGTGCCGATGTGTTTATCACCGGCGAG
>JAISIX010000075.1 GCA_031261805.1 Mediterranea sp. (in: CFB group bacteria) | reverse complement strand
AACCCGACCGATATGCCGTTTGTCACCCCCCTGCCCGGCTGGTTCTACACCTCCGTCATGGACACGCTGTTGAACAAAGACACCGACTACTATCTCACAGCCTACATGCACCAGCAAGTACGCCAGCTGACCGTGAAGCTGAAGCTTACGGGCGATGCGACCGAGATGGTAGAAAACATCACGGCGATACTCACGGGAGTGGCCGGCAGTATGGACTTTGTCCGAGAGACATACAGCAATGCCTCGAGAGTCTCACTCTCGTTCACGAAAGGAGCCGACGGCTACTGGACAGCGACCACACGTTTGCTGGGCATCATAGGTGATGCACAAGGTTTCTCGGGCAGCATCCAGTATCGGCAAGGTAGACTCGAAGACACTCCGTTTACCAGCGACTTGTCCACTCAGCTGAAAGGCTTCAACGAAGATAAGAAAAGCCCGTTGACGCTTGACGGGGAGCTGGTGGAAACGGCGACCAATGCGGGTATGATAGCAACCATCAACGCTTGGAAGGTAGTGGATGGCGGCGACCACATCGCAGAATAGAGCAGAATAGGAAAGAGTACTAATATAAAAAGATTATCGAAATGAGACCAAAGACATTATTTGCGGCTGTAGCCATGATATGCTTAGCCGGGATGACTTCGTGCAACGAAGAGTATAGCGACAACACAACGAAGAATGAGCAGCAACCGGTAGCTGTTCTTTTCCATGCCAACATCGCCGGTATCCAAACCAAAGCAACCGATACCGATTGGGCGCAGGGCGATGCCATCGGTATCTGCGCACTGAATCATGGCAGCCTCACGCCTGCCAATTTCAACGCCAAGTATGAGACGGAAAGCGGCGATTTGTATTTTGCTCCCGCCACTGATGACGATGCCATCTACTATTCGACCAACGCCGACGAGAAACTCGACTTTGTGGCCTACTATCCCTACCGAAAACCCTCATCCGCACCCGATGGCCCAGCTACGTCGGACCAACCGACCACGCTGACTTGGAACACTGAAGACCAGAGCAACTTGCCGCAGATAGACTTGATGGCGGCCAAAGCCAACAATGCCACCAACGGATACAATAGAGAATACTCGGATGTGGCACTGGCGTTCAACCATCTGCTTTCGAAAGTCGTGCTGAATGTTACCTTGGCCGACAACGTGGGGACAGTAGGCTCTTTTAACGTTACCATCAAGCAGATAAATTGCATACAGACGTTTGACATCCTCCAAGGCAAACTCGTAGGGGAGCCGGTCAGTATGACGGACGTCGCCTTCCACGACAACAGCACAAGCACCACAAAGTCTTACGAGGCCATCCTGATTCCGCAGCAATACAGCGGGGACGTCGAATTTGAAGTGACTGACAAGACACTCAATCCTTCGCCCACCTTTACTTGGCAAATCCAGAAGTTAGACTTGCTGCCCGGCAACGAATACAGATACAACATCACCATCACCCGCAAGGGAGTATCGGCTACCGCCACCATCAACCCGTGGGTCACCGGCAGTACCGGCACCGGAACAGCCACCAACTAAAAGGAAAGGACGACGATTATGAAAAGAATCATTGGACTATTATGCCTATCGCAGTTGCTGTGGACAGGATGTGTGCAGGAGAACGGCCTCTCTGAACCCATCTCCTCGCTAACACCGGTGCAGTTCACGGCCCATAGCGTAGCGCAGATAGCAACCCGCACCACAGCCGACGGCAACGAGTGGAGCGACAACGACGAGATAGGTCTCTTCATGCAAGGGGCCGCTACCGCCTCCAATTGCCCCTACAAGGTGAGCGATGCCGAAAGTGGCGCCCTCATCCCTGCGGGTGATGACGGGGTCTACTATCCGGCAACCGACGGCACGGTGAGCTTCACCGCTTGCTATCCCTACAAAGCCGGAATGACAGGGAATAGTTACCCCGTAGACGTGACCAACCAATCCACGCCTGGCAACATCGACCTACTGTATAGCAACAATGCTACCGGAGTGCATAGAGACGACCAACCCGTGGAGTTAGAGTTTTCGCACGCACTGTCCAAACTCACCGTTACGGTCCGGACGAGCGCTACGGTGACCAGCCTCGAAGGTCTTACCGTCGACATCAGAGGGGCGAGTGCCAAGGGTAACTTTGACGTATCGACAGGTGCGTTCAACTCCTTGGCAACCAAGACCTTTAATGCCAAGGTGGTAGATGCGACCACCCACACCTACGAAGCAATCCTGATACCCGGCAGCACTTCTGGATCGGCAGTGTATTTTACTATAGGCCACGACTCTTACTCTTGGTTCATCCCGTCCAAAATCAGCACGCTTGTAGCCGGGATGCACTACAACTATACCGTCACCCTCCACAGGAGTTCGGTAACGGTATTGGATAACGGAAACTCGACATGGACCATAGGGCAGAGCGACAACGTAAGCACCTACCAACCACTCGACATCTCGCGCTCTGACCTGTTGGCCGGCAACGGATGGACGTATGACCCTAATACCCGGGTATTCACCATTGCCAATGGGGCAAGCGTGTGCGTGGAAGGAGAAAGTAGTTCCAATGTTATTGTAGACCCTGACAATCCGGAGGCAATTCCAATAAGCGCCTACCCGAACACCATTGAGATAGCGAACGGACCACATCCTACCAATGTGATGCTTCGCAACGCAAAGATGGAGTGCATTAGGACTGCACGACAGGCTCCATGTATCAATGTTAACGAAGCTACGCTCAACCTGATGCTTATGGGTGATAGCTTCCTGCGCGGCGACCCCGCATCCCCGGTTATTCACGTAGCTACCGGCGGTAAACTTACCGTTGACGGAACCGGCACGCTTGATATTTCCAATGGCGATCATGGCTCAGATAACTCTACTCCCGCCATAATCGGTAGTAGAGAGAATGAAGGTACAGGCACTATTATTATCAATGGAGGCACCATATTCGGAACTTTTTCACCCTATTCGCAAGGAGCCGTTATTGGCACCGGAGTGGGTGGAACAGGCGGTACGGTCATTGTCAATGGAGGTGAGTTAGGCCTTCTGGCTTTCCAAGGAGCCTGTATCGGAGGAGGATACGGAGACAGCACGCTCGACGAAATCCGCATCACCGGCGGAACGTTCTCCGGAACGAGCGATACTGGCGCCTGCATAGGCTTGGGCGAAGGATGCCACTTGACGCATCCATTCTCTATCAATATATCCGGAGGAGTTGTCCACGCCATCAGTGAACAAAGTGCCGGCATAGGCCCAGGCATCAACAATGTGGGTGATGGAGTCGGCCCGGGGATGATGAGCATCTGCATCACTGGAGGAATCACCTTATGCAACTCTTCTTCACAAACTGACGGCTTTTACCGTGGTGGACTGAACTCCGACTACGATTACAGTTTCCTTTTTACTGGGGGTAAAGCCATATCTAATGGGCGTAACTTAGAATATACAGAAGAATGAAACGATACAGATTATTGAACTTATACATACTCCCCCTGCTGCTGACCGCTTTGCTGATAGGAGGATGTTCCGACGACGATGCATCGTCGCTTATCCAGCAGGACAACGCGCTCACCCTGCAAGTTAGCGCCCAGGACTTCGCCTACGGGGCCGGTACCCGTGCCACGGATGCCGGATACACCACTGCCTTTGAAACCGGCGACGCGATAGGTGTCAGCGTAGTGGTGGATGGCGAATTGGTGCAGAACAACATAAGATGTGAGTACAATGGCACTACCTGGACACCAGACGATGCACTCTACAAGTACAATGGAGCTACCTACTTCGCCGTGTATCCTTACAACGCCGACAATACGGCACTGCAGTACACCGCGGCCGATTCCGTAGTGGCATTTTTCACGCCCGACGTGGATCAGAGCACAATCGAGAAGTACCAAGCGAACGACTTGATGACAGCGACTGTCACGAACCTGACCAGTCAAGTCTTGTCGTTCAAAATGAGTCACGCCATGTCATTGGTGGAGGTTACCATCCCTTATCAGAGCTATCAGGCGGGGACCGGTGTCATCTACCAGCCTTCTGCACTTGAAAACTTTTATATCGGTAGCATAGGGCATGACAACATAGAACCTTATCAAGTGAGCACCACGGACAAGTACTGCACGTATCGGTGCATCGTCAAGTCGATAGTCGGCATGGATATGGCCAATCGCCATTCCATAAGTGGTACCTACACCACCTTCCTCGGAAAAGAGAAGAACTTCATTGATACCAACTTGCTACTTGAGGGAAACAAATATTATCGAATCCTTGTGTCCGATGCTGATGCAGACACACCTATCCCTATGAATTAGGAGCGAGATTCAATTAGAAGCGTGATTGATATATTGTTCGACAAACAGGCGTACCTTCTCAGTGTACTCCTGTTTGTTTTCTTTATACGACATGGCATGTATGGCACCCGGCACTACCCATAGCTCCTTGGGCTTCGGCTTGGCTTCGTAGAGTGAATACACCATCCAAGTTGGGACGTAGGTGTCCTTGTCGCCATGGATAAAGAACATTGGCAGGTGGCATTGGGCTACCTGTCGCAGGGAAGAGGCCTCTTTGAAATCCCAACCGTACTTCTGCTCGCACAGCCAGCTGGTGGTGTACAGCAACGGGAATGGGGGAAGGTAGAACATGGACTTCAGTTCGTTTGAGAACTCATCCCACACACTGGTGTAGCCGCAATCTTCCACAAAGCACTTCACGAAAGGTTGTTGGGGGTCGCCCGAGAGCATCATCACGGTAGCCGCCCCCATAGAGATGCCATGTACCACCATCTGCGTGTGAGGGCCAAAGAGGTTGTTGGCTACGTTCATCCATTGCATCACGTCGAAGCGGTCTTTCCACCCCATCTGGATGGACTGCCCTTCACTCTGTCCATGGTATTGCAGCTCGGGTAGCAGCACGTTGTAGTGCAAATCATGATTGTAGAGGTAGCCTATCATCATCATACGGATGGCATTGTCGGTATAGCCGTGCACTATCACTGCCGTGGCGGGGGTAGGAGTCGCGGCGCCTATATAGTAAGCGTGCAGACGCTTGCCTTCGGCGTTCACGATAAACGTGTCGCGCAAGGCATGGGCTTGATGTAGGCTGTCCATCCAAGCCTCGAGGAAGGGATAGTTCTGGTACATGAAAGAATATGAAGAGCTATCTTTTTCCTCCTTGTGAATCTGCGGGGTAAGGGAGAAGTTGAGCATGTAGTAGCTTGCGCCGATGGTGCAGCCGGTAAAGACAACCATCACCGCGAGGAGGGTGAGGAGAAGTCTTTTCTTTGTACGTCTCATAAGTCTTGCTTGGGGGAGGTAGTACATTTATCGATGCCAAATATCCCAAGCCGCGAAGGCTTGTAGCAGCAGCATCTCCAGTCCGTTCTTCACCATGGCTCCCTGTGCTTTGCCCTTCTTCATGAAGAGGGTGACGTTGGGATTGTACAGCAGGTCGTAGAGCAAGTGGTGGGGGGTGAGCAGCTCGTAGGGGATGTTGGGGCAGAAGTCCACTTTGGGATACATGCCTACGGGAGTACAATTCACGATGATGGTGTGCGCCGCCATTATCTCGGGGGTAAGTTCTTCGTACGTCAGCACCTCGTCGCTCTTATGTGTGCGCGACACAAAGGTCGTTTCGATTCCCAAATTCTGGAGTCCGTGGTACACGGCTTTGGACGAGCCTCCCGTGCCGAGGATGAGCGCCTTGCGGTGGTGTGGTTCCAGCAGAGGTTGTATGGACTGCGTGAAGCCGATGATGTCCGAGTTGTAGCCCACCAGTTTCACTTTGCCCTTGTGACCGCGGATAATCTTGATGACATTCACCGCGCCTATCTTGGCCGTGTCAGGGTCCAGCTCATCAAGGAAGGGGATGACCTGTTCCTTATAGGGGATAGTGACATTGAGACCGCAAAGGTCGGTGTTCTCTTCGATAACCTTCATAAATTCGTTGATACAGGGAATCTCGAAGTTCACGTACGTAGCGTCGATATTCTCCGAGTTGAACTTCTCGTTGAAGTAACTCACGGAGAAGGAGTGTCTGAGCGGATAGCCTATCAAACCGTATTTTTCCATAACTTGCAAAGAATTAATTAGAGTGTGACTGTTTCAATAAAATGCAGTGCCTTATTTGGTTGCCATATAGAGTGTGCAGATACCACCAGTGAGGCGCTGGAAGCTGACCGTACCAAATCCCGCCTTGGCGATGACACCTTTCATCACCTCGCCTTGTGGAAAGACCCGAATGGTGTCGGGCAGGTAGTGGTAGGCACTTCCGTCCTTGGAGAGCATCTTGCCCCATAGCGGGATGGCCACTTTGGAGTAGATGGAGAAGAGCATGTTCATCGGGAAGCGGTCGGGTGTTGTCAGCTCGAGGATGACGAGATGCCCTCCCGGCTTTAGCACTCGGTACATCTCGGCGAGGCCTTTGTCGAGGTCGTCGAAGTTACGGACGCCGAACGCTACGGTGATGGCATCGAAGCTTTCGTCGGCAAAGGAGAGTGAGGTGCAGTCCTCCCGGGCAAAGCTTATCTTGTCCGAGAGGCCTGCCTCTTTTACTTTCACGCGTCCCACATCCATCATGCCTTCGGAGATGTCGGTTCCTATCAGCTCGGCCGGTTGCAACATGCGGCAGGCCAGGATGGCGAAGTCGCCCGTGCCGGTGGCCACGTCCATGATGTGCTGCGGATGCGACGGCCGTAGCCTGGCTATCGCTTTCTTTCGCCAGCTACGGTCGATGCCCCAGGAGAGGAGATGGTTCAGGCGGTCGTACGTAGGGGCAATGTGGTCAAACATACGCTCTACTTGCTCCGTCTTTTTCCCCTCGTCACCGTAAGGCTTGATGTGTTGCTGTGGGTAGTCCATTCTCTTTAAATTAAAAATTGAGAATTAAAAATTAAAAAATGATACCTCTGCTCTGCCACTGCTTTAGGCTTGGAGATATTTTATTACGTTTTGCTCAATGCGACGGGCGATGTTGGCGGTGTCCTCTTTCACGAACTTCTCGCCGGTGATGTGTTCGAAGAGTTCGATATAGCGGTCACTGATGCTCTGCACGATGGCGGGTGTCATCTCGGGTACCGTCTGTCCGGCCTTGCCTTGGAAGCCATTGTCCATCAGCCATTCACGTACAAACTCTTTGGAAAGCTGACGTTGGGGTTCGCCACTTGCGAAGCGCTCCTCGTAGCCTTCGGCGTAGAAGTAGCGGCTGGAGTCGGGGGTATGGATCTCGTCCATCAGGTAGATGGTGCCGTTGTGCTTGCCAAACTCATACTTGGTGTCTACCAGTATCAGTCCGCGGGAGGCGGCAATCTCAGTGCCACGTTGGAAGAGCGCCAAGGTGTACTTCTCGAGCACGGCATACTCTTCGGGGGTGGCAAGGCCTTGTTTCAGGATTTCTTCTTTGGAGATGTCCTCGTCGTGCAAACCCTGTTCGGCCTTGGTGGTGGGGGTGATGATGGGCTGAGGAAATTTCTGGTTCTCACGCATCCCCTCGGGAAGCTTCACACCACATATCTCGCGCACGCCGCTCTTGTAGGCACGCCAGGCGCTGCCACAGAGGTAGCCGCGCACAATCATCTCCACGGGGAAGCCTTCGCACAGCACACCGACCGTCACCATGGGGTCGGGCGTAGCCAACTTCCAGTTGGGGCAGATGTCGGTAGTGGCGTCGAGGAACTTCGCGGCGATTTGATTCAGCATCTGGCCCTTATAGGGGATGCCTTCGGGCAGTACCACGTCAAAGGCCGAGATACGGTCGGTGGCTACCATGACGAGTTTCTCGCCGTTGATGTTGTACACATCGCGCACCTTTCCGTGATAGACACTTTGCTGTCCCGGAAGGTTGAATTCAGTTTTGGTTAATGCTTTCATAACAATGTAATTTATCCTTGTTCTTTGGGTTCTTTTTCAAACTTCTCGTAAGCGTCCACAATACGTGTTACCAGCTTGTGCCTTACGATGTCTTTCTTGTTCAGCTCCACCACGCCGATGCCTTTCACCCCCTTGAGGATGCGGAGCGCTTGTATGAGGCCCGACTTCTGCGAGGAGGGTAGGTCTATCTGCGTCATGTCCCCCGTCACTATCATCTTGGTATTCATACCCATGCGAGTGAGGAACATCTTGATTTGTTGGGTGGTGGTGTTCTGAGCCTCGTCGAGGATGACCACGGCGTCGTTCAACGTGCGGCCTCGCATAAAGGCGAGTGGGGCTATCTGTATCACGTTCAGCTCCATATACTCCTTCAGCTTGGCGGCAGGGAGCATGTCCTGCAAGCCGTCGTATAGCGGTTGCAGGTAAGGGTCTATCTTCTCCTTCATGTCGCCGGGCAGGAAGCCGAGCTTCTCACCTGCCTCCACGGCCGGGCGGCAGAGGATGATTTTCTTTATCTCTTTGTTTTTAAGGGCACGCACGGCGAGGGCAATGGCGGTGTAGGTCTTACCCGACCCAGCCGGCCCGATGGCGAATACGAGGTCGTGCTTGGCAAACGACTGCACCAGCTTCAACTGGTTCTCGCTACGCGGGATGATGGGTTTGCCGGTGACACTGAACACAATCACGTTGCCGGTTTGCTCCTCTTGCGGGGTGTCCCCTTTCACGATGTCAATGATGACTTCCTCCTTCAGGGAGTTGTGCTCCGCGGCGTACTTCTCAAGCTTGGTTACCTTCTCCTCGAAAGCACACATCTCCTCTTCGTCGCCCAACACCTTGATGACATTGCCGCGCGCCACGATGCGTAGCTTTGGGTATAACGCTTTTATTAATTGCATGTTGGCGTTGTTCACGCCATAGAAGACCACCGGGTCCACCTCCTCCAAAACAATCAGTTTTTCTATCATTCAATCATATTAAAGGAAAATTTTCGCAAAAATAGCGAAACGTTTTGGAATACGGAGGGAGGAGAAGCACTTTTTTAAAGATAGAAAGAGAGGAAGTGGCTGCTAAAAGTGTATCTTTGCCGCCTCACATACCTATTGTAATATGGCCGAAAACTTATCCATCAGCGTTGGAAGCAAGGAGGAGAAATACCTTGAGCTACTTCCACAACTGCACTCCCTGCTTAGCGGAGAGACCGACCTCGTGGCCAATCTCGCCAACGTGGCCGCTGCCCTCCATCAAACGTTTCATTTCTTTTGGGTGGGTTTCTACCTCGTGCGCCCGAAGGTGGACAGCAATCTTTCCAACGAACCGGAAGAGCTGGTGCTGGCTCCCTTTCAAGGCCCCATTGCCTGTACTCGTATCCGGTGGGGCAGGGGGGTATGCGGCACGGTATGGAAGGAGGAACGCACACTGATTGTACCCGATGTGGAGCGTTTCCCGGGCCACATCGCTTGCAGCTCCCTCTCCAAGTCCGAGATTGTCGTCCCTCTCTTTTGCCAAGGGCGTGTCATCGGTGTGCTGGACATTGACAGCGACTGCTTAGGCAACTTCGATGAGGTGGACGCTAAGTATTTGGAGCAGATTGCGGGGATGATAACGACATGAGTAGTTCGCTACAGGCATCCTCCAGAATATCGATGACATACTCGAAGCCTTCGGCCCCACTGTAATAGGGGTCGGGTACATGAGTAGCGGGGATGCGGGCGCAATAATCCGTCATCCGGCGTATCTTTGTCCACTCCTCGGGTGAGGGGGCACGGTCGCGTAGGTCGTCGATGTTCCGGTCGTCCATGCCGATTAGGAGGTCGAAATCGTAAAAGTCTTCCGTACGTACAGGCCGTGAGCGATGGGTAAGCTGGTAGCCTCGACGGGCAGCGTGTGCACGCATCCGGCTATCGGGCAGCTCACCCTGATGATAGGAGAGGATGCCGGCAGAGTCAATCCTAAACTCCTGTTCCCTCCCAGCCTCCTTCACTAATCGGCGCATCACGCCTTCTGCCATCGGACTCCGACAGATGTTGCCGAGGCAGACAAATAGTATTTTCTTCATGTTTTTACCTTGTTCTTTCTAATCAATCTTCCAGATACCTTTGGCCTTCAGGGCCATCTGCTGTTGTCGGCTAAGGATAGTAGTTTCATTCCATTCGTTGTAATGTTCCCCGATGCGTTGGGTCGTCTGAAAGGCCGATTTTGCATAGATACTCAACTTAGTTTGGTATCCCTTGTTGCCAGCTTCTTTATTCAAGCGTTTCTCCAATAGACAGAGATTTCCCAAACGAGAAGAGAGCCTGTTCACCTTCTCGTATGCAATATCCCAATCCTCCTCATCGGGCATTTGCGGCAATATATGCTCTATCGTATTGCTCTCTTCCACAATGCTAACCGGATGGCCGGTCAGGTAATGTTCCAACTCACCCAAAATATAGCGAAGTAGTTTGGTGGTTCTGGAGTTTACTTCAAAACTACGAATAGTGAATGCCGACACAAACTCCGCGTCGTCTATGTACACTTTCCGTAACAATGTACGGTCGTAAGTCCGATTCTGGACAACCGACAGAGCTACCTCGTTGTATGCCTTCTCTATGTCATTGGGATTTAGAGTGCAGATAATGCTATAGCGAAACGAGGTAACAAGTACCTCTTTCAAAAGCTTCTTAAACACCTCCTTGGGCAACAATCTGCTGCCTACCATCAACAACGAATAAGGTTGTTTTAGGCCGAAGATTCGCAACAACGCAATATCTTCCATCACCTTAGCGTCGTGTTCCCAATAGTCGCTATCGGGGTCATTGAGCGCCGTGTACACATCGCAGTATTGCAGGAGGTCTTCAAGCAACCGGTGCACTCCAGCTGCGTCTTTGACCGACATCCTTATAACCTTAAATAGGTTGCTACTCCGCACTGTCTTGTTTTGAGAGTTCCAATAGTAGCGTAGGAAATCGGGAATTTTCTCAGTCCCCAAAGTGTTGATCAACTTAAACCACTTCTCTTCCAATGAATCAATAGCCCCATGGTGAGAAGAGACCTTGTCTACCAGTGAAAACAGATAGTTCTTCAGCAAATCGGCCGATGAGAGTTGTACGCCTCGTGCGTTCAAGGTCTCAAATACTCGAAACGCATTCATCTCATCGCCCACCGTGATGACGGTAAAATAAAGGCTATTTGTCACGTTCCAAATAAACGAAGCATACTCTTCGCCGGTAGCGAATTTCCCGTCGAGCACCTTTTCGTACCATTCAAAACATCCTCTCATCAACTTCTCGGTAGCTGTGATACGACCCCGTCTCAATTCGCCCAACTTCACCAAATAGTCTCGATAGTAAGCATTGTTGTTGCGGTTTAGCACCAGGAAGTTGTCGTAATCCAGCGTTATTGGATCAATGTTGCCTATATAAGTATGCATCAGGCTCTCCACCCGCTGCAGGTTGGATTCTACGTCTGTTCCCTGTTCGGCAAGCTTCTTTATGCTTTTGATAGCGGCAAGTATAATCATTATGATGGTCGTGAATCGCTGTTGCCCATCAATGATGGCAGCTTGTTCGCCCTTTCCAATGGCTTGCAACACCAAGTAACCCATATAGTGTTCTTCGGTGCCATCTTCCAACATCTGATTGATGTCCTGCCACAAATCATCCCATTGTTCCGTATCCCAAGAATAATCGCGTTGGTATTTGGGTACAATATATCGCGTCGTGCTACGCAACAGCGTGCCGAAGTTTATGGTTGTTGTATTCTGAATACCTTTCATAAGCTTATCCTATTTATTTATGATACGTTATAGCGGACAAATATAGTATTTAAAAGAAGAAAACGACTCTTTCTCATAAAGAATTCAGCGCCTCCTCTGCCTTTCTCACCATTGCTGCGGCCGAGGTCTCGGGCAGGGCACCCAGTTTGAAGGGAGCGAGTAGCTTCTCTATCTTCTTCAGCCCGGCCTTGTTGCCTTTGGCAGCGAACTCTTGGCGGAGGATACGTATCTTCTCGTGAGCCTGTATGCCTTCCACGAGGCGTTCGAAGCGGATACTGCTGCGTGCACCGGGGTAGACGAGGTAGGTGTCGCCGGCAGCCCAGGTGCGGAAACGAGAATCGAGCAAGGGGCGGGCAGGCCAGCTGTTGTAAGCCCAGCGGAGGTAGCCGTCCAAGTGTGCCTTGGCAGCATAGAAGCTTATCCAAGTGGCTTCGGCTGGGGCGGAGAAGGTGAAGGTGTTGGGGTGTGCCTCCGTGCAACAGGTATAATAGGTGGTAGGCTGGTGCGCGGCTTGGCGGCGCAGGCGCACCTCTTCGGGAAACTCCTGCCCGATGGCGATACAATAGTCGTATAGCTCGGACTCTATCTCGGGGTGGTAGTTGCCGGCCATGGACACCTTGAAGTCGGGGTCGGCCTTACGGATAACCTTCAGCGTCTTTTGCATCACCTCCATGGGGCGTTCGTCCATGGCAATGGTCGTGATGTCGAACCAGCCTTTGGCCTTCAGGTGGCGGGCGAAGTCGGAGAGCATGGCAGTCCACATCTCTTCGTAGGCCGGCTGTCCGGGTTCGGTCTTTACCTCTTGCAGCGTGCCCGTGGCTTGGTCATAGTATTGGAAGGAGAGCTTCCACGGCACCATGGAATAGCAGTTTATCTGCTTGTTGATGCCCACGCTCTGCATGAATGTCACCCAGCGGTCGAAGATGGTATAGTCGAAAGCCCACGTGCCGTCGGCCCGTTTCATCCACGTCACCATGCTACCGAAGGGGTCCTCCGTTTGCCCGTCCCAGGCACGGTTGATGATAGTGGCGGTGATGACCTTCTGGCCCGCGTCGGCCAGCATCTGCATCAATGGACGCATGGCCTCCAAGTGCGCGTCGCTCCACAGGGGCACATGGTAGTAGCGGGCCACGGCATAAGGACTTTGCCACAGGTCGAGGTGGAACGCCCAGTCCGACGGCACCGGCAGTTCACGGGGGAGCACCTTGACGGCAAGGTCGAGCCGTCGCAGCAACGTCTCGCCATCTTTGACCAGTAGACTACCCCGATAGATGCCCGGCAGAGCCTGCCGCGGGATGCGGCATTCCACCCAGAGGGGGCGTACGCTGCGGGCCGGCACAGCCATCGTCTTCAGGTTTGTGTCGATGCCATCGGCCACCAGCAGCGAGTCGAAGTCCACCGGCTTACGGTATCCGCATCCTCCTCGTCCATCTTTGTTCAGCTCGTCCGTCATCACATAGCGCACGAAGCCCGCCGTAAAGGCATCGGCCGGAAGGAGGTTGCCTTTCGCGTCTTTGAAATCGGAAAAAGAGGTATTCAGCTCCGGTAGTTCCACGCCCGTCCATACCACGGCCTGCGCCTGTACACGCTCGCCCCGCCAGCCCGAGAGGGCACAGCTGTTTTGTTGCCGGAGTGAGGGCAACGCCTCGCGGGCGTAGCGTGTGTCGGTAGTGCCCCACGATACGTGCGGGGTAGTGATGCCCGTCCATGCGGTGGTAGCCGAAAGAGCGGCGGG
>JAISIX010000047.1 GCA_031261805.1 Mediterranea sp. (in: CFB group bacteria) | reverse complement strand
GGCATGAACCACCGCATCGGACTCTTCGACATGATTCTGCTCAAGGACAACCACGTCGACTTCGCCGGCGGCATCGACAAGGCCATCGCCCGCGCCAAGGCCTACTGCAAGGAGAAGGGCAAAGACCTCAAGATAGAGATTGAGGTACGCAACTACGACGAACTCCAGCAAGTGCTCGACCTGGGCGGCGTGGACCGCATCATGTTCGACAACTTCACCCCCGAGATGACCCGCAAGGCCGTAGAGATGGTAGGTGGACGCTACGAGACAGAGTCGTCGGGAGGCATCACCTTCGACACCCTGCGCACGTATGCCGAATGTGGCGTCGACTTCATCTCCGTAGGCGCGCTCACCCACTCGGTGAAGGGATTGGACATGAGCTTCAAGGCGGTTTAACGCTATTTAAGACTTCCATTTGCAGCATTCCTCGGACTCTTACGTCCAATAGGCAAAAGACGCTGAAATACGTTCGACTTAAAAGTAACAGGCTTTGGAAAACGAGATAGAACTTATAAAGGGCTGTCGGGCGGGAACAGAATCAGCTCGCAACACCCTTTATACCCTATACTCCAAGCAGATGCTGGCAGTCTGTTACCGCTATACGGGCGATATAGAAGCGGCGCACGACGTACTGCACGACGGCTTCATCAAGGTTTTTACCCATTTCTCCTTCCGGGGCGACTCCTCGCTCAGCACGTGGATAACCCGGGTGATGGTGACCAGCGCCATCGACTACCTGCGGCAGGAGAAACAGATAAACCGACTGATAGTGCATGAAGACCAACTCCCCGACCTACCCGAAGAGGCGACGGCCGTGGGCGAAGGCGACGACCTCACGGAGGAGCAGCTACTGGCTTTTGTGGCCGAGCTACCCGACGGATGTCGAACCGTTTTCAACCTTTATGTGTTTGAAGAGAAGTCGCACAAAGAGATAGCTAAGTTGCTACATATCAAGGAGCACTCCTCTACCTCGCAGTTGCATCGGGCCAAAAGCTTATTAGCCAAACGAATAAAAGAGTACAGGAATGATAAAGACAGACAACGATGACATCACCCGGCTGTTCCGTTCCCGCCTCGGCGACGCGGAGCTGCCCGTACATGAGGGATTCTGGGAGAAACTATCCGCAGACATCCCCATGGCACACCAGCGCCAACGCCGGTTGCTGATGCTACGTGTGGCGGCAGCTGCCTCGGTCCTACTTGTATTGGCCGGGGCATCTACCGCCTTTTGGTACTTCTCGCCCAAGAAAGAGGAGATGCGCGAAGCGTTTCAACGCGTCGACCAAGCCTACCATGCCACGCCCGACGGCGACGGCATACGTATCCAGCCACAACGCCTACCGGTAGCCAACACCCTGCCCAGGCCCGCCCGGCAGCCGCAAGCCGCCATACAGCCCACGGCAGCCGAAGACACCGTGCCCGCGTCCTTCTCCTTCTCCTTCTCGTTCTCCTTCTCCGCCACCACCCGCCAAGGCAACAACACCCCACAGCGGCAAGGCGGCTATTGGCACACGGCCAACAACCAGTCCAGCGCCCCGCAGGCCGTGACCCCCGATGTAGAGAACACCGCCACCCCCACTCCCATCACCCCCACCAAGTAGCAACGCCCGTGGGCCGGGAAGGCCGAGCTGGGCACCACGCTCCCCGCCGAAGGCGGCACCTACAAGATGCCCATCGAGGCAGGGCTGACCGTCGAGCGCAGGCTGAACGACTACATAAGCATAGAGAGCGGCCTGCTCTACACCCACCTACGCTCCACCAGCCAAAAGCTCCACTACATCGGCATACCCCTACGAGCCAACTTCACCTTCGTCAGCACCAAGCGGGTGGAACTCTACGCCACCGTGGGAGGCAAGGCCGAGAAGTGCGTGGCCGGGGCACCGGACAACAGCTTCGGCAAGGAACCCATACAGCTGGCCGCAACCGGGGGCATCGGCATCCGCTACAAGCTGAACGAACGCCTGGCCCTGTTCGCCGAACCCAGCGTGTCGCACTACTTCCCCACCGACTCGCCCCTCGCCACCGTACGCACCAAGCGCCCCACTAACTTTGGCCTGCTATGCGGGCTGCGCATGATTTATTAACTCTATAGAAAATAGCCAGAAAGATGAAAAGAACACTCTACATACTCTGCATAGCCGCCGGCCTGCTCACCGCCCTTGCCGGATGCAGCAGCGAAGAACTGGATTACAACAATCCGAGCGTCTCCCTCTTTGTGAAACAACTCAAAGCCGGCGACTACCGGACGACCAACGATAAAGGAGTGGTGGCCATCCCCCACTTCACACAGAAAGACATACCGGCGTTGCTGAAGAACGCGCGTGACCTCACCATCATACCCTCCTTCCCGTCGGTGTACAACATGAACAACGGCAAGATACGCCTGGGCGAGTGTATGCTCTGGATTATCGAAAAGATACGCCGCGGCACAGCCCCCTCCATCGGTTGCAAGATGGTGCTGGCCAATGCCGAGAACTACGAACCGCTCTACTTCCTCACCGACGAGGAGGCGCTGGATGCCGCCAGCTGCTACCAACGCTGGTGGGACGAGCGGCAATACCCCCGAACACGCTGGACCATCGACCCCTGCTACGACGACCCACTCTGCGGAACGGGCTATCGCTGGTGGTGACGACGGTCAGTTAGCGTCGCCCCTCATCTTTAAACCCACAGCGACAGGAGAGGACAACCAATGAAGATTTACATGTACGTATCCGCAGCGTTACTGCTGCTGACAAGCCCATGCTACGCCCAACAGAAGGCGACCTTGCAACAGCCGGCCCAACGGGAGCTACCCCCGCCGGGGGCAACCGACTCCCTGCGCCTGCGCCCATCGCCGGACGGTAAGGGGGAGCTGAAGCTCAACCCGGAGGCCGTGAAACTGATAGACCTCAGCAGCGGCGTGGACATCAGCAACATGAAGCAGATGCGCATCGTGGCCGAAAAGCCCTGGATGAGGTTCGACAACACCCTGCCCAAGGTAACCCAGCCGGTAGAGCGCACCCCCACCATCAACTTCCAAGCGTTAGGGCTTCCCGTGCGCCCTCCGCTGAAAGGCGCCATTGGCGTCAGCATCTCCGTCGACCTGATGGCACCCTTCGAGAAGCAGTTCTGGGACCGCAAGGGGAAGAAGCGGCGGGCACGCACGCTGGAGGTGCTCAGCCAGTACGGCGACAGCACCACCGTGCACGTCAACCACCCCATCGTCAAATAGTAAGCCTCTCTCGTCAGGCACAGCGGCAGGCCCCCTCGTCATTGAACAGGAAACCCTCCGAATGCGTTATCGTAATGAATACATTTAAAGACATACTTACAATGAACCGAATTACAACACTCTTCGGGATTCAGTATCCCATCATCCAGGCAGGGATGGTATGGTGCAGCGGCTGGCGGCTGGCCGCCGCAGTGAGCAACGCCGGCGGACTGGGCATCATAGGCGCCGGCTCACTACATCCCGACAACCTGCGCGAGCATATCCGCAAGTGCAAAGCGGCCACCGACAAACCCTTTGCCGTTAACTTCCCCCTGTTCTACCCCCAGCTCGACGAGATCATGCACATCGCCGTGGAGGAAGGCGTGAAGATAGCCTTCACCTCCGCCGGCAACCCCAAGACGTGGACAGGCTGGCTCAAGGAGCGCGGTGTCACGGTGGTGCACGTCGTCTCCTCGGCCAAGTTCGCCCGCAAGTGTGAGGAGGCCGGTGTCGACGCCATCGTGGCCGAGGGCTTTGAGGCCGGCGGGCACAACGGACGCGAGGAGACTACCACCTTCTGCCTCCTCCCCGCCGTACGCCAAGCCACCACCCTGCCACTCATCGCCGCCGGGGGCATCGCCACGGGCGAGGGCATCCTCGCCGCCAGGGTGCTGGGAGCCGAAGGCGCGCAGGTAGGCACCCGCTTCGCCCTGACCCACGAAAGCTCCGCCAGCCAAGCCTTCAAGGACTACTGCTTTGGCATCGGCGAGGGCGACACCAAGCTGCACCTGCGCAAGCTCTCGCCCGTGCGCCTCATCAAGGGCGGCTTCATGGACGCCGTCTCCAAGGCCGAAGATGCCGGTGCCAGCGCCGAAGAGCTGCAAGCCCTGCTTGGCAAGGGACGCGCCAAGAAGGGCATCTTCGAAGGCGACCTCGAAGAGGGTGAGCTGGAGATAGGCCAGATAGCCTCCATCATCAACCACCAGCAATCCGCCGCCGAGGTGATGCAAGACCTCGTGGACGGCTACCACAAGGCGCTGGAGAAGATGCAAGGCGGCCATTAAGAACCGGTCAACAGGCCTCTCATGGCCAGACACGGATACAAGCGTGGCGCACCCCCTTGCAGGGATGCGCCACGCGCATTTTTGGAGTGGGTGTCCTACCCCCGGGGGTAAGACACCCACTTCTAACCTTGGAGCGACACCCTCTTCAACCCTGAAGAGGCACCCACTCCTAACCTGAAGAGGCACCCACTTCTAACCTTGAAGCGACACCCACTTCAATCTCATGGCATTATAGGCTCGGGAGCCTCTGGAATCTCGCTTCCACCACCCGATGGCGCAACGCCTATGTACAAGAGTTCCACTGCGGTACGAGGAACTTTCAGCAGACTGCTGTTAGAGTACTGCGTCGTCAGCGTGAGCGTGTACTCGCCGTCCTTCAGTTCGGGCGGGAGCAGGAAGATGAGCTTCGAGGGGGTGTTCACGGCAAAGAGGTCTTTGGACAGCTTGGTGACACGTCCCTTGCTGTCGGTCAGCGTGATGCCCACCGAGGGGTCGTCGCCCACCACCTTGATGTTCCGGCCCGTGAGGATGAAGTTGCGTCCGGCCGTGGCGCTGAAGTCGGTGGCATGAGTGGAGGCATCCTCGCCGCTGGCGATGTACATACCCTTGCGCTCGCCCAAGATGCGAACGGAGGTGTCGGAGATTTCCTTCGCCAACGTCCTGCCTTGGCGGATGGAGACGTAGATGGAATTGCGGGAGCTGTCCCACGAGTTGCCGTAGATGAGGCCGCGGAACTGCGCCACGAAGCGGCAGAGGCCGATGTTGACACTGTTGCCGTTGCACACTTCCTCGGCAATGGCCTCTTGGAAGAGGGAGACGCTCGTGGCCATGATTTCGCGGCGGATGCCGGGGTTCTTCTTGACCATCTGGTCGAGCAGGTAGTCTTCGTTTACACTACGGGTGACATCAAGGTTGAGAATCTTGTCTGTCTTGTCGTCGACGGTGACGGAATTGTCCGTCAGCCATCCTTTCAAAACGTGTTTCGTCATACGTTTTATGGTATACAGTAGGGTTAATAAAAAAGGGTTAACTCACTCGGCCACTGTCGTGCGGCAGCCAAGCGGGCGTAAAATTTCAAAAAAAGAGCGAGACAGGCAAGGAAATGGGCAAGTTTTTTAGCAAAGCCAGTCCCAGACTATGACCGTGTGCAGTTCTACTACGGCAGAAACGTACGCATTGTAGCAGAATCGTACGCATTGTAGCAGAATCGTACACGTTGTAGCAGAATCATACACGGTCATAGCATGGAGTAAACAGGCTAAATGCAAGCGTGGCGCACCCCCTTTACGGGGATGCGCCACGCGCTTTTTATGTTGTAGTCCTTAATACTCCATCTTCTCGTACGGCAGTCCGTAGACATCGGCCACGGCCTTGTAGGTCACCCGGCCGCTTACGATGTTCAGGCCGCGGGCAAGGGAGGCATCGTCTTTGCAGGCTTTCCGCCAGCCTTTGCCGGCCAAGGCCAGGACATAGGGCAGGGTGGAGTTGGTGAGCGCCATGGTGGAGGTGTAGGGCACGGCTCCGGGGATGTTGGCCACGGCGTAGTGCACGATGCCGTCGATGACGTACGTTGGCTCGCTGTGGGTGGTGGGGTGCGAGGTCTCGAAGCAGCCGCCTTGGTCGATGGCCACGTCGACCATCACGCTGCCGGGCTTCATCAGCGGGAGCATGTCGCGGGTGATGAGGTGCGGGGCCTTGTCGCCGGGGATGAGCACCGAGCCGATGAGCAGGTTCGTGTCGGGCAACTCTTCGCGCAGGTGTGTCTCGGTGGAGTAGAGCGTCTTCACGTTGGCAGGCAACGTCTCGCTGAGGTAGCGCAACCGGGGCAGGTTAATGTCGGCAATGACCACGTCGGCTCCCATGCCGGCAGCCATCAGCGCAGCGTTGGCACCTACCACGCCACCACCTACTATCAGTACCTTGGCGGGTTTCACGCCTGGCACGCCGCCCAGCAGTATGCCCTTGCCGCCCTGTGGCTTCTCAAGGAAGCGGGCACCCTCCTGGATGGACATTCGTCCGGCAATCTCACTCATGGGGATGAGGAGCGGCAAGGAGTGGTCGGGCAGCTCCACCGTCTCGTAAGCCAAGCAGACAGCCTTGCTGGCTATCATGGCCTGAGTCAGCTTCTCGTCCGACGCGAAGTGGAAGTAGGTGAACAGCAGCTGGTTCTCTTTGATGAGCTTGTACTCCGGCGTGATGGGTTCTTTTACCTTCACTATCATCTCGGCGATGCCATACACATCGGCGGCAGTGGGGAGGATTTGCGCCCCGGCAGCCTTGTAGGCCTCGTCGGCAAAACCACTACCCACACCGGCCTCGTGTTCGATGTACACTTGGTGGCCTCTCTTCACCAGCTCCGTCACTCCGGAGGGCGTCATACCCACCCTGTTCTCGTTGTTCTTGATTTCTTTTGGTACTCCAATTATCATAATGATACATCTTAGGTTAAACAACGGCCAAAAGTATGGATAATCGGCTTACGTTATTCTCCTAAGATGTATGTTTAAGAGCAGTATCGCATAGTTTAACGGGGCGTCTTCTTCCGCTTCCTCGCCAGCCGCTTTATCCAGAAGTAGTAGCCGGTGAGGGGCATGGTGGCTCCGAGCAGAGCGGCGAGGAACCAGAGGACGCGGGTGAGTGTGCCTCCCCAGCTACCGATGTGCACAGAGTAAATCCAGCCGAATATCTTGTCGGGCTTCGCCTGCTCCCGATAGCGGCTCACGTCGGCGATGTCGCCGGTGCGAGGGTCGAAGGTATAGCGGTCGGCGGCAAGCTTGTTGCCATAGCCGCCGAGGGCGACGCTGGCCGTACCGTCTCCTATGCGGATAGACTGGGCGGTGGGGTTCTGTCGGCGCAACTCGTCGTACGCCACTTGCCACTGGGCGTAAGGAGCCGCCGCCGGGCCGCGCTGTCCGCCGCCACCTCCATGGCTACCTCCGCCGCCGCGTCCGCCGGTGTGCTGCGCCAGCTCCACGCCAAAGAGTTTATAGAACCCTGTGCGGTACCAGCCGAACGACCAAGTGAGCGCCGTGAGCGACATGACGAGCAGGAGCAGGAAGGCATAGAAACCACCCACCACGTGCGTGTCGTACCAGAAGCGCTTCCACCCCTTGGTGGCCGAGAGCTTCAGCCGGGCCTTGAGCGCCTTTCGATTGCGGGGCCACCATATCCAGAGGCCCGAGAGGAGCACGAAGACAAACAGGAGCGTGGCCGTGCCGGTGAGCATCTTCCCCCAGGCCACGCCTCCGTAGCCGGGCCGCATGGAGCCGAGCAGCCAGCGGTGCAGGCGAAATATGGTGGAGAAGAAGGCGTTGCGCTCCATGCGTCCCTTGACCTCGCCCGTGTAGGGGTCGACGGCGAGGGTGGCACGGCGGGGCTTGGAGAGGCTCACCTGGTAGGTACGTCCCTCCTCGGCGGGGATGGTCACGCCGGTGATGGCTACCGAATCGGGCAGCGCGGCCGCCACCGTCCCCATCAGCGTGCTGAGGGGGAGCGGCGTGGCGGTCGCGCCGTGATTGGTGTAGTAGCGTTCGGGGTAGAGCCACTCGCTGGCTTCGTCCTCGAACACCAGCATGGCGCCCGAGAAGCAAATCAGGGTGATGATGAGGCCGAACGGCACGGAGAGCCACAGGTGCAGGTGCTTGGCCCACTTTCTCATTGGGCTGTCAGCCTCCCCACTGCGCCGATAGATTGTGCGTCGACTACCAAGCCCTTAGTAGCCGAGTGCGTAGCGGGGTCTATCTGGTAGATGGCGTGTTCGCCGCCCGCTACGATGGGCATGTAGATGTAGCCACCTTCAGCGAAGGGGGTGCTGCCGAAGCTGGTCACCTGGTCGGGGGCAGGGATGCCGTCGACGTAGTGGAAGCTCTTGTCGCTACCCTTGAACACGGCCAGGCGGGTGACACCCGTACCGCGGGCGTTCATCGTGCCGGTGTACATGGAGAGCAGGAAGTAGTCGCCCGTGATGTGCCAGGTGCGGAAGAAAGAGTATCCGCCTGCCAGCGTCTCCAGGTCCACGGTGCCGAAGTCGGCATCGAACTGGGTGGCGCCGCTCTTGATGCGCATCACGCTGGCCCCCTTGGTGCCGGTGGTATAGTAGGGTCCGCTCACCACGCGGCCATAGCCCGGCGAGAAGGCATACACGTCGCCGTTGTCGGCCGCCCATATCGTCTGGTAGTTGTAGGCGCGGTAGCGTCCGCAGGCATAACCCATCTGGTCGGTCTGCACGATGATGGGCTTACCGTCGAAGCTCTTGTTGTCATAGATGGCGATGAAGGCCATGTCGGGGTATTGTGTGCCGGGAATCTCGCCCTTCTCGTAGGCGCCGCTGTTCTGTCCGCCCGACTCGGCGGCCACCTTGTCGTGGTTGAACGCGCCCTTGTAGTTCTGCACGCCCCACTTGCTCATGCCTTGGGGGATGACGGAGGTATAGACCTTCCCGTTGGCTTCCACAAAGCCGGCAAAGGTGACAAACTCACCGTTGCCGAGGAAGTCCTCACCCGGCAGGGTCTTGGTGGTGGCCGTCTCGCTTGCTGCGTTGAGGAAGTTGAAGCCGAGGCCTTTCGCCTTGTTGCCGGAGGCATCGGCCTGGTCGGTGTTGACGGCCGACGCGGTCACGATGTTGTCGCCCACCACGCCGTAGGCAGTGAAGCGGGTGACGTTGTACACGCCCGGACGCTTCTTAATCTGCCCGTCGGCAGTGAGCACGTACGACTCCGTGACACCGGCCGAGCCTTGGTTGTACTGGAGGTTGTACAGCGCCTTGTCGGCATAGAACACCCACGTGCCGTCCGTAGCCTCAAAGCCCACCTTGCGGGGCGAGAGGTTGCCTTCTCCCAGTGTCTCGGCGCCCAGCAGGTAGGTGGCCGAGGTGCCGCCGTCGGGCGACACCGTGGCGGCAATCACGTAGCCGCTCTTGGCCGCCGTTCCGTTGTCGTCGCCTTTGCCGTTCTCTATCACATCCTTCTCGCAGGAGGCCATTATCGTCCCCATGCACAGTGTAGCTGCGGGGAGCCACATCAAAGCTTTCTTTCTCATATTCGTTTTTGTTATTGATGAATTATTTACTGAAATAGACCCTTACCTTCCCGTAGAAGGCCCGTCCGGCTTTCTGCAGGCTAAAGTTGTCGTATAGTCGTTCGTTGGTGAAGTTCTTGCACTCCACGGAGAAATTGTAGCGCCCGCCTTTGACGCTGTACGTCAGGCTGAGGTTGTGCGCCAGCTGCTCCGGCACCCGTTTCTTGGTGGAGGCGGCACCGAGGTTCTCCCAGTAGAGGGGGAAGGCATGGACGTAGAAGTTGTCGTACGTCAGGCTCAGTGTGTTGTCCTTGGCCAAGCATTCCCGCCAGAAGAGGGAGAGGTCGGCGTTGGCGTACATATAGGGCTGATTGGGCATGCGCACGTTGTACGTGGGACTTTCCTCGCCGGTGGCGGGTATGTAGCGCTCTTTGTTGATGGCGTCCATGGAGTTGAACGTCCCCCCGAGGCTCAACCAATCGGAGTAGGTGTAGCGGGCCGAAAGGTTGAAGCCCTTGGTGACCACCTGCCCGTGGTTGATGTACGAGGCATACTGCTTGTTGCCGCTGTACTTGTCGGTGAGCCGCCGGATGTAGTCCTTGGTGTTACGGTACACCACGGCGCCTTCTACGTAGAGGCTGTGGTGACCGAACTTATGGCTGTAGCTGAGGTTGAGGTTGAGGTTGTCGCTGTTCTCGGGTTTCAGGTCGATGGCTCCCATCTCGAGGTCGTCGTCGCCAAACAGCTCGTCGGAGGTGGGCAGGCGGTAGGCCTTCTCGTACGAGAGCTTGGCCTGCAGCTCCTTGAGGATGAAATAGGTGCCCGCCGCTCCGTAGCCGAAGGTGCTGGTGCGTGTGCGGCTCTCCTGGTAGCTGCCTATATGGTCGGCGTTGGCCGACACCGTGCCGGTGTTCAGTTGGTTGTAGTACTTGCCGAAGACCGACACGTTCCAGCGGTCGGAGGGCATCAGGCGGTAGGAGAGTCCGGTGATGTTCTTGCGCGTCTGCTTGGGCACGGTGTAGTCCGAGATGGCCGAGGTGGCGTCGGCACGGCTCTTGCGCTCCATGTCGTTGAGCACGTGGTTCAGCACGAAGGTATGCGCCTCGCCCAAGTGATAGGTGGCGGTGAGGGTACCGTTCCAGCTGGTGTTCTTGAACTCCGAGTCCTGGTAGCCCTGCTCGCCTTGCCGTGCCATGTATTTCTTCTGGCCCAGCCAGTTGTAGTGGTAGGACGAGGTGTCGACATTCTGCGTGAGGTTGTCGTTGTAGTTCACCGTCAGCGCCACGTCCAGCCCCCGGGTGAAGAGGTTGCGCTTGCAGTACTCCAGCGAGGGCATCAGGGAGTGTCCGCGGCGGAACTTCCCGCCGAAGACGACGCTCTGCACCACACCGTTCTGTATCTCCTTGTAGGAGTGCGCGTAGGTGAAGCCCAGCATCAGGCGGTCGGCCCACGTGCGGTCCACCACCCCTATCTTGCCGCTCACGGCCTCGTTGTGGTAGGTGTCGTGGAAGCGTCGCACGTGCTCTATCTCGTCCTCGCGCATGGAGGTGGTGCCGTCGGCGCTGAAGTGTTCCACGTAGGTGTCGATGTAGTAGCTGTTGTCCGAATAGTTCTGGAAAGCGTTCAGTTCGTAGGTCAGCCCGTTCTTGAAGGTCTGTCCGAAGTTGACGTACGACCGGTGCGTGTTGAAGGACCCATAAGAGTAGGAGGCATCAGCAAACCATTGGCGGCGGCTCTTGTTAGTCACGATGTTGATGACGCCGCCCAGCGCGTCAGTGCCAAAGCCTACCGGCACCACGCCCCGATATACCTCGATGCGCTCGGCATAGTTCACGGGGATGTTGTTCAGCCCGAACGAGGCCCCCACGCCCTCTTGCGGCACGCCGTCGATGAAGAGCTTCACGTGGCGTCCGGTAAAGCCGTCGATGGAGAGGTTCACGTCCGACCCTACCCCACCCGACTCGCGCAGCTTCACGCCGGGCACCTTCGTCAGGGCCTCCGACAGGGTCTGGGTGGTGTTGTGCAACGCCCGGGCATCCACGGCCACGGCGTTGAAGGCGGAGTTCTTCACCCGGTCCACCCCTCCGGCCGAGACGGTCACTTCCGCCAGCTTCTCTACCTTGGGGGTGAGCGTGAGGCTCAACTTAGTGCGCTCGCCGGCCACGAGTTCCACCGCCTTCTCCGTCGGCTCGAAGCCGATGGCCGATACCACCAGCGTGTAGTTGCCCGCCGGAGCCGACAAATGATAAACTCCCTGCGCATCGGTAGAAGTCCCCAACGTCGTCCCCTTGAGGTAGACGGTGGCGAAGTCCACCACCTGCTTGTCCGTAGAGACTACCCGCCCCGACACCATACTATTGTTCCTTCCGCGCTGCGCCCACATCGAAGCGGGCACAGCCAGAAGGAATAACAATCCTATTAAAACAATTCTATTTGATTGCATTACTCTCTGTTTTCAGTGTTACCTTGAATGCGTTTTTAAAACGCTGCAAAGGTACGCCGAAAAGGAGGTGCGCATCAATCGCCAAGAATGGGTAAAGTGAGGTGGGGCAATAGCCGTCCCAAGGTGCGGCTAATACCTATAACTGGCTATTAAGGGATGGTACACCTTAATATATATTAGGCATACGGCAACCTTTATGAACCACTCTCCATAGCCTGAAAGCCCCTGATATGAATCTCTGTGGAATTGAAACAATAGAGCATCCTATATTTAACTATCTTGAGAGCATCCATGCAAAGAACGAGTTTATTTCTTCTTCTATTTCATCGTGGTCCACTATAAAAAAGGCATCCCGACAGCCTTAAATAGACCGACGGGATGCATTTCTATCTGTTTTTGGGAGACTAAAACACAAACTTGCTGCTAATGCAAAACTAATTCTTTAGGGACCTTGTATTGAACTCGTAAAGAATCAAACTCTTCAAGAGTTAATGGACCTAACACTTTATGTTCTTTCTTTATTATCCAATAGAAAATGCTATATAGTCCTAATGGATAGGATATTTTTCTCACTCCAGCAATCCTTTCATAGTCCCTTTGTCGCTTTTGCATAGCTATGATGTACTGCTTGTTGTAATTAAAAGACAACACATCTGGAGGTATTTCACCTCCTTTGGTTGGATACTCATGAAAAATAGTATTACAACCTTGCCCTTCATGCGCATATGTGTATCCATTGCCTAAATCTTCACTGTAATCACTCCAATTACAGGCTAAGCCAACGATGGTAATTAAACCACATGCAAATATAGCTATCTGCTTTTTTATTTTATCCATGGGTAAAGATGTTTCAATGTTTTACTACCATAGAAATAAACTTCATAAGGACGACCATATCCGGCAACCCATGCACCTATTTTTGTAGCTTGATTTCTTGCCCAAGTAGTGATGCTGCGACCTTTATGCATTTCAAAATCATATCTATCAAAAGATGCCCTCACTTGATGATTGGGGTATCTTGTCATTACAAAACTCCCATAGACCAATGCATCATTAATACTCGCACTTGCCTTGAATAGACTAATAGATTTCCTCTCTCCTACATGCTTTTCGCCTAATGAATAGAGATTAGACATATCTATCTTACTTAAATCAACAAAAAGAGGATCTTTGCTTCCATTTCTATACCACTCATTAGCTTCCGCTAATGTAAGATATCCATCATAATCCGGTCTGTTTGGCAAGCTATTGTAACTCTTGTGATATTTAGCATAAGCCTTACCTGAAACGAAGCCGTCCTCTCCCAAATCTTTCTTCTTGGCCTCTTCGTGATCCATACTTTGTTTGAAGTCCTTTTCATCCATTACGATAGCATCACCTTGCAATCCTTGATTGTCAGTCCCAAGCAATTCTCCTTCTCTATCATAAATCGGACTTGCAGAAGCTCCCGTAGGATCTATGTATTTGAGTGGATTCCCCTTGCAATACGCATACGGACTTATGCTCGGATATTTCTCCGTCAGCGGGTCTATTGACATGAAGCCGACGTTTGTATCCAGTTGCCTTGCCTCAAAGTCGTACAGGTTCAATCCGTTCTCCGTGTCGTACTCCTTACCAACGTATTTGAATGGTTGCTCCATACTGGCCAGGCCCTTGGCGAACGGGGTGCCGTAGGGGTAATAATGATTCAGCTGGATGATTTCGGGCCATCTGTTACTGCCTACCACACGGTTGCTGCCCAAGTGGTTCTTGAAGTAGTAATAATAGTGGCCATCCTCGATGTAGCCGCCGTCCACGAGGATGCGTTTGAACGCGCCGCTCTCGTAGATGGCATTGTCGATGTAGTCAGTACGCTTCGTGCCACGCAGGGCGCAACGGAGCGTGCCGTCGGCGGTATAGAGGTGGGTATTGGTTATCATACAAATCATCTTATTTATAATCAGGTATTAAAAAGATAATCTTCTCCAACTTTAGAGAATCACAGGTTCGTTGACATAGCGCATCCAATTGACGATAATAGCGATTAGCAGGGATACTCTTAGCCGAGTCACAAAAACAACTCAATCCCCGTCGATGCCGATATTCCAATAGGGAATAGAGGGGGATGGTATCCGTCTTGTGCACATAATAATGGTAAGGCTTATCGTCTGCGCTTCTATTGATACAAGCTTTAGCAACGCCCTCTACTTGTTCTTGGAACAGATTATACATTGCCGGCAATAAAACAGCATGCCCTGAACTAAAAAAACGTGGAGCCAAGAAACGCTTGTAGGAAATTTTATACTTTCGGAAGTTAGTATCTGTCAACGCCCTATTCTCACAAGGGAATAGAAGCTTGTAACATGGTGGGTAACAGAATAAGGTATCCTTGTTTAAAAGGATACAAGGCAGCCCGTTATTATTGACTATATTAAGTTCATCTTTAAACGCATCCATTTGCGGTAGGACCAATTGAGATATGGTACTTGGCCATGAATAAGAATCCGAATTTATGGTAATACAGTACCTTGTAAAAGCCACCAAATCATCAATATTCTTAGGAAAGCTATAATATGTATAATAATACTGATCCATCATGTCTTGTAGTATGGTAGACAATTTTGCATTCTCTTCTCTTTGTTTACTATCAATGAATGGCGAAGAATACAATGTACCTCCCCATGAATAGAGAGAATGTGCACATTGAGTAATGCTACCCAAAGGAATTTGGAAGGCAAAAACAACAGAGCCTATTTCGTTTCTCGTTACGACGAACCTTTTAAGCAGTACTCTCAATCTCTCCGTATACACATCCTGCTTAATACGATAATTGTCACATACAGAAGTCAACTTATCATTCTCCCGAGTATATTTTAGAAGGAGCCATTGCACACTATCTGACTTTTGCACATGAACATGAAAAAAATCCAACGCTTCTTCTATGATTGGGGTGAACTCTTCCCTATAGTCAGGCCATCCCAATTCATTTCCAACCTTATCATAAATAAGCCCATAGCCTAACAAAAAACGACGGTTCAACCGACTCCGTCTATACTCACTTAGGTCATCACAGATATTTCCATTATAGACAAAAGCCCAATCGTCCGCCCCTGTATAGAATCGCAATCCTTTCTCAATCCTTTCCAAGATAATGGAATCCCTATTCTTTATCAGATAATTCAAAGGCACGATTGTTTTCAATGAACCTGTAGCAAAATCCCTGAATTCCTCTTGGGACGTTTCTTCAAAAATAGTCTTCATATAATTGTATCGAAGCCGCCACCACCCAAAATCAATCAGCTCACCTATTCCTATCGGATAGCGAAACTGGGTATAATAAAAGTCATCAGTCAAACGCCAGACAGATTCAAGCACATCCCTATCTTTGTCAGGGAGTATTTCTCGACAGCTACCGCCCATTACGGAAGCTGGTAGAACACACAGTATAAGTAACACTATTTTCTTCATGAAAATCATCTTTTTAATTGCGGGAACAACCTGTAATATGTATTAAGTAGTTGCTGACTGGCAGCCTGATTCCTAAACCGGACCGAAACAACATCCAAGTTTGTGTCATTTTGGAATATTATATAAGGATATTTCTGTCTATCTCCCGTAAAATGTCCAGTACGCATGATTGGTCTATCCAACCAATGTTCCATAGTACCTCTCATGGCATTCTTCTTTGTTCTATCATAATAAATCCCCTCACCATCATAATAAGAGAATGTATAGATATACTTGTCTGAAATACTTTGTCGAAGAGTTAATGGTTTCGAAAGCGAGAAATCTATTTTAGGTGGGCGGTTAGGTTCACTATTATACATATCTTTAGGTTGTCCCTCCATCTCATATTTAGCCTGCCCTATAATACCATTATCCAACTTTTGGTATAGTTCGCCAAGGCTACTATTACTAGGCATTGCTTTTCCGAACAAACTATAGTAAGTATTCGTACTCGTATCAGTAAACGTAAACCCCAAGTGTTCGCCTTCTTTCATCACCTTATTGAGGTCTCCTTGAGAGTGAATATCAGCGCTCCACTTGTAAATCCAATTGCCATCTTTATCCTTATAGCGGTACCAATCATCATTCATCCCTGTAGGGTCTATCCTATTCACCGGATTAGCGGAGCAATACGCATACGGACTCATCGAATAGTACTTCTCCGCCAGCGGGTCCATCGTCGTAAACCGTAGTCCGTCCATCTGCCTAGCTTCGAAGTCGTACAGGTTCAATCCATTCTCCGTGTCGTACTCCTTACCAATGTATTTGTACTTCTGTACGTCCTGATTATAGCTCTCTGCAAAAGGTGTCCCGTAAGGGTAGTAGTGGTTAGTCTGTACCACGTTGCCGTTGGCATCAGCCACTACCCGATTGCTCCCCAAGTGGTCTTGGAGGTAGAAGTAGTACTGGCCGTCCTTGATGTAACCGCCGTCTACTTGAATGATGTCTAATGTCCCCTTCTTGTACACCATGCTACC
>JAISIX010000003.1 GCA_031261805.1 Mediterranea sp. (in: CFB group bacteria) | reverse complement strand
GCTGCCCAACTGCTACGCGAGAGCCAGATGTTCGTCTCCGAAGTGGCCTACGAGGTAGGATTCGGCAATCCCAAGTACTTCAGCCGTTACTTCAAGGAAGAGTTTGGCGAGTTGCCTACTGCTTATCAAAAGAGGGTTACCCAATCTTACTTATCTTCTTCAGCTTGTCCTCCTCGATGATACGAATCTTGCGACCATCGATGGTGATGAGACGTTCGGTGGCAAACTGGGAAAGGGTGCGGATGGCGTTGGAAGTGGTCATGTTGGAGAGGTTGGCCAAGTCCTCGCGAGAGAGGTAGATGCTGAGCGTGGAGCCGTCCTCCTCCAGTCCGTAGTTTTCCTTGAGGAAGAGGAGCGATTCGGCCAGACGCCCACGGATGTGTTTCTGCGTCAGGCTCACGGTACGCTCATCGGCCACACCGAGATCCACGGAGAGTTGCTTGATGAAGAAGATAGCCAAACCATTGTTGGCAGTGATGAGGTTGGTGATGATATCCATGGGTATAAGGCAAACCACCGACGGCTCGAAAGCGGCAGCGGCGGTCACGAAGTCCTGCTTGGCGAAGTATGCCCGGTAAGCAAAGTATTCCCTCGGCTTAATCATACGAATGATTTGGCTCCTACCACCGACACCATCTTTGAAGATTTTCACCTTCCCACGGATGAGGCACATCAAGTGGGAGGGCGTTTCCCCTTCGCAATAAATGGTTTCGTTCTTTTTGTAGGTCTGTATCGTATAATTATTCATCAGAAACTCCCTTTGCTCATCGTTCAAGGGGGCTAACATGTCGGATAGAGGTTCCGATATATTGATGTCTGACAGGTTCAATTTAACCATGGATGCTCCAAAAGTGTGTTATACAGCACAAAAGTAGAAAGAAAAAACGGAAAAAAGAACAAAAGAGCCAAAAGATTGTGTGGGAGGATGCTTTTGCTTCCATTTCTTTCCCTATATTTGTTGACTATATCGCTTAAGGAATGATAGATGCTACAACAGATAGCTAAGATAGGATGGACCATCATCGTTTGTCTGCTCCTCCTCGCATCCAGAGGAAGCGCGGGGAATGTACAGAGGCATCGCCCTACCCCCGAAGAGCAGTCGGCCGACTCCATCATCAAGCATGTAATGACTTTTGCCCCACTTTACGAAGGAATCGTAAGTGACTACCGGGCAGGTCTCTATATAAAAGGAAAGATGAACATACTCAAGAAGAACTTCATCTTTCGCTATGTGCCCCGACTGTTCCGTTCGCAGCGGGGGGTACGTGAGTATATGCTCGAGACCTACAGCGACCTGCACTTCACCGCCCCCAACATATACGACCAGAAAGTGAAAGCTTCGCAAGGCACCGTACGGGGCACACGCACCCTGCCGGGCATGCTCGAGTACTTTAACATCAACATCTATTCCGCCGCCCTGCTGGGCAACGACCGCCTCCTCTCCCCCTTGGCTAAGAATGGGCGCACCTACTACCGCTACCGAGTGGACAGCGTGATGGGCGACCCCAATAACCTCGACTACCGTATACGCTTCACCCCCAAGACAAAAAGCGACCAACTGGTAGGTGGCTACATGGTAGTGAGCAGCAACGTATGGAGCGTGCGAGAGATCCGCTTCTCAGGACGCTCGGAGTTGCTCACCTTCACTTGCGACATACAGATGGGCAAGGTAGGAGCCAACGACGAGTTCGTGCCGGTGCGCTACGACGTAGAGGCGCTCTTCAAGTTCTTGGGCAACAAGGTGATGGGCAACTACACGGCCATGCTCGACTACAAATCCATCCAGCTGAAAGAGAAGCAAGCCCGCCAAAAAGAAGAGAGGAAGAGCAAGAGAAAGAACCGGTACAACCTCTCCGAGTCCTTTTCCCTGCAATGCGACACCAACGCCTACCGCACCGACGCCTCCACCTTCGGCGTGCTACGGCCCATCCCGCTCAGCGAGCACGAGAGGCAGCTATATGCCGACAACCGGTTGCGACACGACACCACAGCACTCCGAAAGCCCTCGAAGAGCCAAGTGTTTTGGGGTACCATGGGCGACTTGATGCTGGAGGACTACCGCTTCAACATCAGCAACGTAGGCAACCTACGCTTCTCCCCGTTCATCAACCCCCTCCTCTTCAGCTACAGCCGCGGCAACGGCCTGTCGTATCGGCAGGACTTCCGCTACAACCGCCTGTTCCGAGGCGACAAGCTATTGCGCATCGTGCCGAAGTTTGGCTACAACTTCACCCGCAAGGAATTCTATTGGTCGCTCAATACCGACTACGACTACTGGCCACAACGCCGCGGCTCCGTCCACCTGAGGGTGGGTAGCGGCAACCGCATCTACAGCAGCAAGGTGATGGACGACATCAAGGCCATGCCCGACAGCGTCTTCAACTTCGATCTCATCCACCTCGACTACTTCAAGGACCTATACTTCAACCTCAGCACCAGCTTTGAGGTGACCAACGGGCTGACCATAGAGGCTGGCTTTTCCGCCCACCGGCGTACGGCCCAAAGCCAGTCGCAGTTCATCTTCATCGGCAACACACCCCTGCCCCCGCCCGACGTGCTGAACAAGTTCCGCAACAAGTACATCAGCTTCGCTCCTCGTATCCGGGTGGAGTGGACCCCGGCGCTCTACTACTACATGAACGGGAAACGGAAAATCAACCTACGCTCCCAATACCCCACCGTCTCGGTGGACTACGAACGGGGCATACAAGGCGTATTCAAGAGCACGGGCGAATATGAACGGGTAGAATTTGACCTCCAGCACCACATCCGCCTGGGGCTGATGCGCAACATCTACTACCGCTTCGGCATGGGAGCTTTCACCAACCGTAAGGAGCTGTACTTCGTCGACTTCGTCAACTTCGCACGCCACAACCTACCCGTGGGGTGGGACGACGAGATAGGCGGCGTGTTCCAGTTGCTCGACGGACGTTGGTACAACTCCTCCAACCGCTACATCCGCGCGCACTTCACCTACGACGCCCCCTTCCTCCTCCTGCGTCACCTGATGAAGTACACCCGCTACGTACAGAACGAGCGTATCTACGTGAGCGCCCTCTCCATGCCCCGCCTGCGCCCCTACGTAGAGTTGGGCTATGGCATCGGCACACACATCTTCGACGTAGGCGTGTTTGTGAGCAGTGCCAACGGCAAGTTTGGAGAGGTAGGATGCAAGTTCACTTTCGAGCTGTTCAACCGCCGATGATTTTATAGAGTCATTCTTTTGTCAGCCAAGAAAATAGTACTAACTTTGCCGCCGATTTATAGCAATATAATGTCTTATTCAATTAGTTAAAAACAATTTTAGTATTAATGGACAACTTAAAGAACGTAGCTCCTATCGAGGACTTCAATTGGGACGCCTATGAAAATGGCGAGACTGTGACCAACGTCAGCCATGACGAATTGGAGAAAGCTTACGACAGTACGCTTAGCAAAGTAAACGACCGCGAGGTTGTAGACGGCACCGTTATCGCCATGAACAAACGTGAGGTAGTGGTGAACATCGGTTATAAGTCGGATGGTATCATTCCGTTGAATGAGTTCCGTTACAACCCCGACCTGCAGGTAGGTGACACCGTAGAGGTGTACATCGAGAACCAGGAAGACAAAAAAGGACAGCTCGTCCTCTCACACCGCAAGGCGCGCGCTACCCGTGCATGGGACCGCATCAACACCGCGCTGGAAAACGAAGAAATTATCAAGGGTTACATCAAGTGCCGCACCAAGGGTGGTATGATTGTCGACGTATTCGGCCTCGAGGCATTCTTGCCAGGTTCGCAAATCGACGTGAAGCCTATCCGCGACTACGATGTATTCGTTGGCAAAACGATGGAATTCAAGGTTGTCAAAATCAACCAGGAGTTCAAGAACGTGGTTGTTTCGCACAAGGCACTCATCGAGGCCGAATTGGAACAACAGAAGAAAGAGATTATCAGCAAGCTGGAGAAAGGCCAAGTGCTCGAGGGTACCGTCAAGAACATCACTTCTTACGGTGTATTCATCGACCTGGGCGGCGTAGACGGCTTGATTCATATCACCGACCTCTCTTGGGGACGCGTCAGCGACCCGAAAGAAGTGGTGGAACTGGACCAGAAGATCAACGTGGTCATCCTCGACTTCGACGACGAGAAGAAACGTATCGCCTTGGGCCTGAAGCAGCTCACCCCGCATCCTTGGGACGCTCTCGACCCCAACCTGAAGGTTGGCGACAAAGTGACGGGCAAGGTAGTAGTGATGGCCGACTATGGTGCATTCATCGAAATCGCCCCGGGTGTAGAAGGACTGATCCACGTATCGGAAATGTCGTGGAGCCAGCACCTGCGTTCGGCACAAGACTTCATGAAGGTAGGCGACGAGGTAGAGGCTGTCATCCTGACACTCGACCGCGAGGAGCGCAAGATGTCGCTCGGCATCAAGCAGCTCAAGCAAGACCCGTGGGAGACCATCGAGGAGAGATACCCCGTAGGTTCGAAGCACACTGCCAAGGTGCGCAACTTCACCAACTTCGGTGTGTTTGTTGAAATCGAAGAGGGCGTAGACGGCTTGATTCACATCTCCGACCTGTCGTGGACGAAGAAGGTGAAACACCCGTCGGAGTTCACCCAGATTGGCGCCGACATCGACGTGCTGGTACTGGAGATTGACAAAGACAACCGTCGCCTGAGCTTGGGTCACAAGCAGCTCGAAGAGAATCCTTGGGATGTATTCGAGACCGTATTTACCGTTGGCTCGGTACACGAAGGCACCATCATCGAGATGCTGGACAAGGGCGCTGTAGTAGCCCTGCCCTATGGCGTAGAAGGCTTCGCCACTCCCAAGCACTTAGTGAAGGAAGATGGCACGCAAGCACAGCTGGAAGAGAAGCTTCCGTTCAAGGTGATTGAGTTCAACAAGGACGCCAAGCGCATCATCCTCTCGCACAGCCGCATCTTCGAAGATGTCGCCAAGGCCGAAGAGCGCGCCGAGAAGAAGGCCGCCAAGAAAGCTTCCGGTTCTACGAAGAAGGAAGAGGCTCCGGCCATCCAGAACCAAGCCGCATCGACCACGCTGGGCGACCTCGACGCACTCGTTGCGCTGAAGGAACAGCTGGAAGGCGAAGGCAAGAAGTAATCGAAAGATTATCTATTATAATAGGAGAGGCTACCCCGTGTGAGGTAGCCTCTCTTTTTTGTATGTATCGTCGGCCTCGCTCTAAGCTATCACCCACTCGCCCACGTTCCGTGTCTTCTCATCGAAGCAGATGCCTATCTTAAACAGCTGGCGCGCATCGGCGCTGAAGGGCAGGGCGTACTGCTTCTCCTCTATCTGACGCATGGCCTCCTCGGCTGTGCCGTGCAGTTTGAACTCCATGACGTAGATGTAATGATCTGTCTGTACCACGAGGTCGACGCGTCCATGACTGGTGCGGTACTCCACTTGGGCATAGAAGCCCGTCAGGCGGAAGAGGATAAAGAGGATATTCTGGTAGTGCACCTCGAGGTCGCCTCCCGCCAGCTCGTATGAGGTGTCAGCGAAGAATGCCCGCAGGCGAGGGAGGAAAGCCTCCGGCTTGCCGGCACGCACCTCGCGGAGGAACTGCTCCACGTTGAAGGAGGAAGTGAATTTGTTCGTACTGGAATAGAAGGGAAGGATAAACTTCAAGAACCCCTGCTCCACCTCCCGGTTGGGGAAACCAAGCCGGTAGCTGCTAAACAGAGGGTCGTACTCTTTGATGGTCAGGTAGCCGCTTTGATACAATACAGGAATGGGCGTAATCTCATGAGCATCGACGCTATCCAGCATATCAGAGGTTATCCCGTCAACATTCGCCACTTCTTCCAGATCGTAACGGTACTTCCGCAGCAACGTCACCAGGTAGGTGGGTGTACCTGTCTCGAACCAATAGCTGCCAAATTCCCCTTTCGCAAAGGTGTTCAACAGACTGAAAGGGTTGTATATTCCTACACTATTGGGGTGGAAATGATAACCATCATAGTCCTCTTTCAACTTTGCGCACACCTCGTCGTACGTCATCCGGTTCTGGGTAGCCAGCTCGTGTAGTTCCTCCTCGAAGTTCTCGTGTATCTCCTTTTCGGTGATGCCACATATCTCGGCATAACGGAAGTCGCGAGTGATGTCCGTCAGGTTGTTCAAGTCACTGAACACGTTCACCTTGCTGAACTTCGTCACGCCGGTGAGCAGAGCGAACTTGATATACGGGTCAGCACTTTTCAGCACGCCATAAAGGGCCTTGAGCGTGATGCGGAATGACTTCTGCAGATCGTCATCGTTCATGGCTTGCAACAAGGGCTTGTCGTACTCGTCAATCAGCACCACCACCTTTTGCCCGGTTTGCTTATAAGCGCGCTCAATGATACCTTTGAAGCGGGCGGACAGCGTGTTCTCCGACGTCTTACTCCCATATACCTCCTCGAACGAGACCAATGCGGTGTTCAGCATGCTCTCCAGGTTCTCCAGCGTGTCGAACTTGTCGGGGTTTAAGTCGATGTGCAATACCGGATATGTCGTCCACTCCTTCTCCAACTCCGCGATAGCCAAGCCCTCAAAAAGCTCCTTCTTCCCTTGGAAGTAGGCCTCCAAGGTAGAAATCAATAAACTCTTGCCGAACCGTCGGGGACGGCTCAGGAAATAGTAGCGACCCGTCGTTGCCAATTGGTAGGCCAACCGAGTTTTGTCCACATAGCAATAGCCATCTTCTCGGAGGCTCTCAAAGCTCTGTATCCCTATCGGATAAATCTTGCTGCTCATAACTCTTCGGTATTTAAAGCGTTCGTTGATAGGGCAAAGATAACCTTTTCTTCTGAAAATGAAAACAGAACAAAGCCAGTAACACACACCCATATCCCCAGAGTAGCTACTTGCGCCCCCTAACATGCAATTATTGTTAAACATCAGGAGGGTGGGATAATAACATATATCGCTATTTGATTACCTTTGGGAAGTTTTATCAAATAATCCTATATGAAGAAAACAATAGTCTTTTGTGCACTGCTGTTTGCGGTAGCCCCTATCATCTCTCAGGATAGGGCAAGAATCTCAAAGCCGCAATTCCAGCTTGAAGAGTCTTATCTCAATCATATAAAGCATATAACTTCAAGCAAATCTATATTTGGGAAATATCTGGAAAGTAAGACTTGTTACCCTCAGAAGGCTCAAAAGAACAACCTTCAAGGGCGAGTCTTCTTATCCTACCTAATTGATAAAAAGGGCCACCTTACGGATGTCAAGGTAATATCCTCGTTTGATAGCGGGTGTACACAATGCGCCATAGATGCTTTGGAAAGTTCACCCCAATGGGAACCAGCCCGGTATAAGCACAAGAAGATTGCGTATAGAGACAGTATCAATTTCTACTTTGTTCTATATCCAACAAAGGTCAAATATACTCCGATTATCGGAGAGAAGGACGTAGTTGTCGGCGGATACGGCGTAAACGAGGAGAATGGGGAGGAAGCCGCCTTATCTGCAAAGCTGTATCACAAGTATTGCTGGTAAAAGCACAAATTGTTTTTTAGGAAAAGAGCTGCCTGCTACTGGCAAACAAACGTGCCCCATTCGTACACCCAAGCCCCCTCCTCTTCATTTATTCCTAAATTTAACTAACGGCGTGTACTACTGACTTTGAAATGCCCTATCTTTGCACGACATGGAGAAGTTTGAGCTACATATCCTCGGGTGCGGTTCCGCCCTACCCACCACCCGCCACTTTGCCACCTCGCAAGTCGTCAACTTGCGCGAGAAGCTGTTTATGATAGACTGTGGCGAGGGGGCGCAGATGCAGCTCCGCCGCTCCCGGCTGAAGTTCTCCCGGCTGAACCAAATCTTTATCTCCCACCTGCACGGCGACCATTGCTTCGGGCTGATGGGGCTGATTTCCACGTTCGGTCTGCTGGGACGGACGGCCGACCTGCACATCCACTCCCCACAAGGGTTGGAGGAGCTGATGACACCCCAGCTGGATTTCTTCTGCAAAGGGTTGCCTTTCCGGGTTTCCTTTCATGTTTTCGACACCAAAGCCCCTTCGGTGGTGTACGACGACCGCTCGGTGAGCGTCACCACCATCCCCCTGAAGCACCGGGTGCCCTGTTGCGGTTTCCTTTTCGAGGAGAAGCGGCAGGCCGACCACATCGTGCGGGAGATGGTAGACTTCTACCAGATACCGGTGTACGAGCTGAACCGCGTCAAGAACGGAGGCGACTACGTCACCCCCGACGGCAAAGTGATACCCCACCACAAGCTCACCCGCCCGGCCGATGAGCCACGGCGATACGCCTATTGCTCCGACACCGCCTACCTACCCCGCATCATAGAACAGATACGTGGGGTGGACCTGCTTTTCCACGAGGCCACCTTCCTGCAAGCAGAGGCCGCACGCGCCAAAGAGACCCGCCACACCACCACCGCCCAAGCTGCCCAGATAGCGCTCGACGCCGGAGTGAAACAACTGATGATAGGACACTTCTCCGCCCGGTACGACGACGAGACGGCCTCACTGGCCGAGGCCCAAGCCGTCTTCCCACATACCATCCTGGCGGAAGAGAACCTGGCCGTCAGTATCCAAAAACATTCAGCCAACAAAATACTATGACCATTTACGACGAAGAGGAAGTCTTGGAACTCCTGCAGAAGGAGAGCACACAGCGGAAGGGCTTCGAGCTAATCGTGGCCCGCTACGGCGAACAGCTGTACTGGCAAATCCGCCGGATGGTGCTCTCGCACGAAGATGCCAACGACATCCTCCAGAACACCTTTATCAAGGCGTGGACCAACATCGGATATTTCCGGGCGGAGGCAAAGCTCTCTACCTGGCTCTACCGCATCGCCCTGAACGAGTGCCTCACCTTCCTGAACAAGCAACGAGCCACTGCCACCGTGCCCCTCGACGACCCCGAGGCGACGATGGTGAACCGGCTGGAGAGCGACCCATACTTCTCGGGCGACGAGGCACAGCTACTGCTACAGAAGGCACTGGTAAGCCTGCCCGAGAAGCAACGGATGGTATTCAACCTCAAGTACTTCCAAGAGATGAAGTACGAGGAGATGTCGGAGATATTCGGCACCACCGTAGGAGCCTTGAAAGCCTCCTACCACCATGCGGTGAAGAAAATAGAGAAGTTTATAGAAGATAGGAATTAAACCTTTTGAGAGGGGTAGCGTCTAACGAATAGAGGAGACATAAAGTAATGAAAGAAGAAGATAACATAACGAAGAAACTGGGGAAGGAGAATCCGTTCCGGGTTCCAGAGGGTTACTTTGAGGGCCTCACTTCCGGAGTGATGGAGCATCTCCCTGAGAGAGAGGACGTAGTGCCCGACAAAGTTCCTGCCACGAGCACGTGGACGAAACTGAAGCCGTTCCTCTACTTAGCAGCTATGTTTGTAGGGGCGGCCCTGATTCTCCGTGTAGCCTCCACCTCTACCGACCGAAAAGCCACTACGCCAAGCACGGCTGTAGCGTCTACCGCGGCAACTGTCCCTGCCGACAGCACCGCCATCTCCGACGAGATGCTTGACATGGCACTGAACCGTGCCATGCTCGACGATTATTCACTCTACGTTTACTTGAGCGACGCAAGCGCCGAGTAAGCCGCTAATCTGTACAGACAAATGAGAAAACTAATAGCCACCATCGTTTTGCTGGGTTGCTGCCTGCCCACCCTCTGGGCCGTTGAAGGCTGCGACCAACACCTGACCCGTGAGGAGTTTCGCGCCAAACAGCAAGCCTTCCTCACCACTCAGGCCGGGCTGACCTCGGAGGAAGCCGCCCACTTCTTCCCCATCTACTTCGAGCTGCAGGACCAGAAGAAGAAGTTGAACGACGAGTCGTGGAAGCTCATGAAACAGGGCAAGGACGAGAAGACCACCCAAGCGCAATACGAAGAGATTATCGAGCGGGTGTGCGACAACCGCATTGCCGCCGACCGCCTCGATAAATCGTATATAGACCGTTTCAAGAAGGTGCTCTCGGCCAAGAAAGTCTACCTTATACAAAGGGCCGAGCTACGCTTCCACCGCGAAATGCTGAAGGGAATGCAAGGGCACTCCTCTCATGGGCCGCATAAGTAGTGATTAGCGATGAGTGATTAGTGATTAGTGATTAGCGGCTGTGACTGGTTTCATCACTAATCACTCATCGCTCACCGCTAATCACTAATCACTGCTTCTTCGCCTCTTCCCAAAGGGCATCCATCTCGGCCAAGGTCATATCCTTCAGGTTTTTGCCTTCCTTGATGGTATGTGCTTCAAGGTAATTGAAGCGGTGGATAAACTTCTGGTTGGTACGTTCCAAGGCGTTGTCGGGGTTGATTTTGTAGAGGCGGGCGGCGTTGATAAGGCTGAACATCACGTCGCCAAACTCAGCTTCGGCCTTCTCCTGGTCCATAAGAGCCACCTCGGCCTGAAACTCACCGATTTCCTCTTTCACCTTGTCCCACACCTGCTCGCGTTCTTCCCAGTCGAACCCCACGTTGCGGGCTTTGTCCTGTATGCGATAGGCTTTGATTAGCGTAGGCAGGGTAGCCGGCACGCCGCTTAGCACGCTCTTGTTGCCGTCTTTCTCTTTCAGCTTCAGCTGCTCCCAGTTGGCTACCACCTCACCGGCGGTCTCGGCTTTCTCCTGCCCAAACACATGCGGGTGGCGGTAGATGAGTTTGTCACACAGCTTGTCGCATACGTCCTTGATGTCGAAATCACCCGTCTCCGAGCCAATCTTGGCGTAGAAAGCCACGTGCAGCAGCACGTCGCCCAGCTCCTTGCAAATTTCTTTCTTATCATCCCGCATCAAGGCGTCACACAGTTCGTACGTCTCTTCGATGGTGTTGGGGCGCAGGCTCTCGTTGGTCTGTTTCTTGTCCCACGGGCATTTTACTCGCAGCTCGTCGAGTATGTCGAGGAAGCGCCCGAAAGCTTCCATCTGTTCCTGTCTGGTATGTTGCATATCGTAATCTATAATATTAATAGGTGAAGCGCAGTCCGGCCTGCAAGTTGAAGTTAAAGGGGCTGTCCTTGCGGATGGTTTGCACATCGGAGCCATCGTTGAAGAAATAGGCCACGCCCGGCTCTACGTAGAGGCCAATGTGACGGGTAGCGTTCAGCTGCGCCCCTACCCCACCAGTGACGGAGAACTGCAAGGGTTTAACGGTTTGCTTCTCGGACCCCAGCTTGCCATAGACACATTTCTCTACCATGCCTCCGGCGGAAACGTAGAGCGTGAAGAGTTTCTTGTCGAGGAAGTTCCAGTTGGCCCGCAGCGGGATGCCTATGTAATGCAGCTTTTGGTCGATGGCACGGCTGGAGCCAGCCATCGTCACGTCGGAAGCAAGGAGGGTGTAGGTCAGCCCCGTCTCTACGGAAAAGCCATGGGGCAAGGCCTTGCGTACCGATATACCTACCGACACGGGCTGATGATGCTTGATGTCGGCGGCACTACGGTCGGATAGTAGATAGGGCACGCCGTCCTCAAACACCACTTCCTGTCCTCGGGGCACTTCCATCACGCCGTTGTCGGACGCCACATTCATGCGCGACATAGAAGCGATTCCCGAACCGTTATCGGAGCTGCCGCTGATGGCATTGCCTGCCGACACCCCCATTGACCAAGTACCTTTGCGCTTGGGGGACTCTTCTACGGGAAGCTGATATTTGTCTTTGGACGAAGGGTGATAGCGGTGCGACGGCGCCTTCGATTCTTCCCGCGGCTGTTCAGCCGGCACGTCGGCCGCCTTCTCCGCTGCTCTATTGTCAGCGTCGACAACAGCACTCTCCTCTCCTCTGTCGGTAGCGATCGCTACGGCCTCTCCGACCGGTCGTTTAGCCAAGGGGATAGCAGCCGGGCGAGCTTGCGCCAGACGGTCGTCACGTGAAGGAGCCTTTTGGGGAGCCTTCTCCACAACAGCCGGCAATGGTTGCTCCAAAGGGGCGCTCTCCACCCCTACTGCCAAGGGAGTGGTAAGGGGGACAGACGCAGGTGGCGTGTTCCACAACAAGTATGCGGCGGTGGACACTGCAATGAGTGCCGCTACGGCAGCCGCCATCTGCATCCATCTTCGATAAGGACGCATCCTCTTCACAGGCACGGACGGAAGTTCCCGTTCCAGTCGTTCCCAACCGGAAGCAGGCAGTGGCTCAGAATGTTCCCCAAGCTTCTGCTTCAGTCTGTCCATCCACGGTTCTATCTGTTCCATCTATATCGTTTATCTATTCTTCGTTATCCATTCTTTAATCTTCTTGCCCAGCAGATTCTTTGCCCTGAAGAACTGGGAAGCCGACGATTTCTCGTTGATGCCCAGCATCTTCGCTATATCCTTATGCGACTTCTCTTCGAAGATAAAGAGGTTGAGCACCGTCCGGTAGCCGTCGGGCAACTCACCGATAAGCCTCATCAGCACCTCTTCGGGTATCTCGTCAATATCAGCGACCTCCGGCTCTTCCTCGCGTAGCTCACGTACCTCGTCGAGCGACACCTGCTGGGTGAGCATTTTCTGGTCGCGTAGGTACTGCAAAGCCACGTTCGTCATCAGCCGTTCCATCCAGGCTCGCAGCGAACCTTCGCCCCGCCATTGGAACTTGTCGATATAACGGAAAGCACGAAGGAAGCCATCGTGCAGCAGGTCCTCCGCCGTATCACGGTCGCCCACGTAGCGCAAGCAGATGCTAAGCATACGCCCGGCGTACCGTTCATACAACTCCTTACGAGCTTGGTTGTCTCCTCGCCCGCACCGCTCTGCCATCTCTATTTCCGTCATTTCCTGTGACACGCGTTATTCTTTAAACGCAGCAAAGATAGAGATATTGCATAGAGCAAGCAATTATCTATCTCCTTTATTTCTTTAACAAGGAGGTCATGCAGTATTTTACGAAGCTCCGCATTTACCTTAGCAAAGGACTTCAAGCATTCAACAAGTTATGAACATAAGAGAAAGACTCAAGCCAAATGTTTCTTTTGCCTTCCTCCTTTTGGGCCTGTTGGTGGGGCAGTCGTGTGCGGACGATAGCAAGCCGGACCTCCTGACGCTTAGCACCATCAACAAGGTAGCGACGACGGAGGGTGGACAAAAATACTATTTCACCCAAGACGACGGTCAAACGATGCATCCCGGCAAGGGCGAGGAATGGCTGACAGACAGCGGGTACGACGACGGACAGCGGGCATTTGTCCTGTTCAACACGCTGGATGTGCCGGCCGACGGCTACGACTATAACATCGAGGTAAAGCAAATCACCCCGGTGCTGACCCAAAAGGTCATCACGCTGGGCGAAGACGGAAATACCGAAGAGACTGTAGGTGACGACAAGATAAACGCCACCTACCTGTGGATTAGCAAAGACCGCAAATACCTGACCGTGGAGTTCCAGTACTACAGTACGGGCAATGAGGAGAAGAAGCATCTGCTGAACCTCGCCATCAATCCGTCGGCCGCCAAGGATAAAACAGACGCAGGGGAGGGAAGCTTTATAGAACTGGAGTTCAGGCATAACAGCCAAGGCGACAGTCCCTCCACCTTGAGCGAAGGATATGTCTCCTTCAAGCTCGACCCACTAAGGGGGCAGATGGAAGGAAGGAAAGGCATAAGAGTAAGAGTAAATACCCTCTACGAGGGGGTAAAGCAATACGACGTTAATTTTAGTGACTGATTAAGAAACAGAAGGGCACGACATACGAATACATATACACTCTTTTTAATATACAGATAGAATTTGCTTTTGCAAGCGAAGGGCGGCAGTTGTGAAACTGTCGCCCTTCGTCATTCCTATTGCGTCCGCAGAGACGTTTACTTCTTATCTGCGAAGCAATTCCAAGTCAGCGCGCTCACGGCCGCTCCCACCAGCGGAGCCACGATAAAGAGCCAGAGTTGCGACAAAGCTTCCCCACCTTGGAACAGGGCCGGGCCGATACTACGGGCGGGATTGACCGACGTACCGGTGATGGGGATACATACGATGTGCACCAACACCAGCGTAAGGCCGATGGCCAAGCCGGCGAAGTTGCCCGCGCCTTTCTTCTCATCCGTAGTTCCGAGCACTACCAATACAAAGATAAACGTAAATACCGCCTCGGCGATGAAAGCCTGTAGCGTCTCGCCTGGGGTAAACCCGTTGGCACCGGTAGTCGTAACGCCCCCCGAACCTCCGGTAGAGACTAATGCAAATAGAATAGCCGAGCCAATGATGGCTCCAATCACCTGAAAGACCATGTAGCCGGCCGCATCCTTGCCGCTCATACGACCCGACAAGTAAACGCCCAACGTGATGGCAGGGTTGATGTGACAACCCGAGATACCGCCAATGGTGTAGGCCATAGCCACAACCGACAACCCAAAGGCAAAAGCGACGCCCAATGTTCCAACACCGGACCCTACGGTCCCAGCCAGTCCGTTGGCTGCAAAGACTGCACTACCGCAGCCCATCAATACAAGCACCATCGTGCCAACCATTTCTGCAATGTACTTTTTCATAATTAAGCGAATGATTAGTAAATTAAAACTTATATAATTAAACAATTCACGAGAAGAACAGGAATACCTTCCCTGCCTCTTTTACGTTATATTAACTACGGTTGCCCGCAAATTCCAAATAGCCCTCCATCATCTACGCCCTACACCAAGCACTGCACGGCCTGCAAGGAACGCATCTCCTCGGGCATGGCGGCCCGAATCTTCTCCTTCAACACACCAAGCAGGGTTTGCCGCACAAAATCCTTGCCGCTCACCAGCACTATCTCGCGAGTAGGCCGGGGGATGGCAAAGGGTCGCACCAGCTGCCGCTGCTCCTCGCAGAGTTGCCGCACCGCCAGTTCGGGGATGAAGGTGATACCCTTGCCACTCTCCACCATCCGCATAAAGGTCTCCATGCTGCCCAACCGATAAGCCATCTGGCTCAGCTTGACCGACTCCATCTGACAGAAGCGCACCAGCTGGTCGCGGAAACAATGTCCCTCGTCGAGTAGCCAGAGCCGTTCGCCGGTGATGTCGGACGTACGGATAATCTCGCGTTTGAAGAGCGGTTCTTTGCGGGAGACGTACCCAAAGAACTGCTCGTAGAAAAGCGTCTCCTCCACCAGCCACTCGTAGTCCGACCGGCTGGCCACAATCGCCGCGTCCAGCTCGCCACCACGCATGGCCTCATACACTTGGTGGGTCTTCATCTCGGCGATACGGATGTCCAGCTCGGGGTGATCCTCCATCAGTTGGGGAAAGAAGCGGGGCAACAGGTAAGGGGCGATGGTGGGAAGCACGCCCAGCCTAAACACGCCGGTGAGCGTCCGCTGTTCTTCATAGACGATGTCCTTGACCTGCGCCGTCTGCGAGAGGATGACATGCGCCTGCTTGATGACCTTGTATCCGATGGGAGTAGGTTGGACGGGCTGGGCGTTACGGTCAATCAACTTCACCCCCAGCTCCTCTTCCAGCTTCTGAATCATCGCGCTTAGCGTAGGCTGCTTCACCCCACACATCTCGGCAGCTTTGGCAAAATGCCGGCACTGGTCCACAGCCAAGAGATATTCCAATTGTTGTATAGTCATATTATCTTTGTTCGTATTGATAGTTGTGCCGCAAAGATAGAGATTCCCCTAATAGTTGCAAGCAATAAACGCTCTTTTTTATAGAAGCACCAACTTCTTGCACGCCGCCCGGTCCACTTTCCCATTGCCGGCCAGCGGGATGCGCTCCACGGTCAGAATCCGTTTCGGGAAGCTATAAGACGAGACTCCCGCCCGTATTTTAGCCTCCATAGCTTCTCTTTCATCTCCGTCAAGCAGGTCCTTCTCAACGAGCAAGACCACCGCCTCGCCAAGGCGGGCGTCGGGCATGGAAGTGACGACGAGCGAGAGGCCGGGCAACAGCTGGCGGAGCTGCGCTTCCAGTTCCTCGGCCTGTATCTTGATGCCCCCGCTATTAATCACGTTGTCTATCCGCCCCAAGACTATGAAGCTCCCATCGGGAAAGAGGCGTGCCACGTCGTTGGTATGCAGCACTTCATCGCACACCAAGGGGGCTTCGATGGTCAGCGTACCCCGTTCGGACAAGGAGAGATGGACGGAGGGGAGCGGGAAGTAGCGTTCCGAAGCTTCGGGACCATTGAGGCGACGGAGGGCGATGTGCGAGAGGGTCTCGGTCATCCCGTAGGTAGAATAGACCTTCCCGGGCAAACGGCCCACCTCCGTGAGTAGGGCCTCATCCACAGCGCCACCTCCTATAATCAACACGTCGGCCCGCCCGAGCCGCTCCTTCTCGGCAGCCACTTGCAGCGTGTTGTACACCTGCATGGGCACCATGGAGGCAAACTGCACCGTCGTCTCCACGTCGGCCAGCGGATGTCCCGAGGCGGGGCGCACCAACAGGTTGAGGCCAGCCACCAACGAGCGCACCACCATCATCTTGGCACCGATGTAGCGCAAGTTCATGTTCAGCAGAGCGGTATCGCCGACCCGCAGTCCCAATGCCTCGCAGGTGAGGCGCGCGCTCTGCATCATCTGCGTCTTCCGTGCCTGCCACACCTTAGGCGTACCCGTGGAGCCGGAAGTCTGTACGCTCACGTAGGGCGACCCGTCGAACCACTCTCGCAGGAAGTCGTACAGCTCCTGCTGACCCTGTCCGGGCAGGCTGTCGAGGTCAGCGGGGGCATACTCCCGCCCATCAAGCAACAGGCGTTGCCGCGTTCTATCGAAGTTCATCGCCCGTTTTCCTCCACGTTTTTACCTGCGTACCACAGGCAGTCCTTCCGTATCTCGAGCGGCATCTCCACATTGTCGGTGAAGAGCAGCCCCGTGCCCAGTCCTTGCGGCAGGGGGTTGTGATAGGTGGCGCACCATTGGGCGATAGCGTTCAGGCCGATATTCGACTCGAGTGCCGAAGTAATCCACCAGCCGATGCCCAGCTTCTTGGCCAGCTCAATCCATTCGTCGCAACCACTGATACCTCCGTGCAAGGAAGGCTTCAGCACGATGTATCGGGGGTTGAGTGTGCTCAACAACTCCGCCTTCCGGGGCAAGAGGTTACAGCCAATCAGCTCTTCGTCGAAAGCGATTGGGAGGGGCGATGTCTCGATGAGCCGTGCCATCTCCTCCCACTGTCCGGCCTTGATAGGTTGCTCTATGGAGTGGAGGTCCAGCTCGGCGAGGCGTTTCAGCTTCTCCAAGGCATCGGTTGGCGCAAAACCGCCGTTGGCATCGACTCTGATCTCAATCTCCTTGGCAGAGAAGCGGGCACGGATGTGACGAATGAGGTCCAGCTCCTCCTCGAAGTTGATAGCTCCTATCTTGAGCTTGATACATCGATATCCCTGCTGCATCTTCGTCTCTATCTGCGCCAGCATCTTGTCGTGGTCGCCCATCCATATCAACCCGTTAATGGGGATACCGGCCTCGCCACGCGAGAAGCGTGTATTGTACAAGGCATAGCTGCCTGCGTTGAAATGCCTGAAAGCCATCTCCAGCCCGAAAAGCATGGAAGGATAGCGCCGTAGGCCTTTCATATCGAACGTCTCCCCTTTCTCTTCGACCTCTCGGCATACACAGGCCAAAGTTTTCTCATAATCGGGCAGGGCGTCACAGCTCAGCTTAGGGAGTGGCGCGCACTCGCCCATCCCCACCTGTCCGGGTTGGTCGGGCGATGTCAGTCGCAAATACCATACATTGCGGGTAGTATAGATGCCGCGTGAAGTTCCCGCCGGCTGCTTGAAGTGCAGCGTGCGGGGGATGATTTCTATCTGAAAGTTCATATTGTGATGTTTGATACAGACGCAAAGGTACTCTCTTTTGTGCGAAATATCAACACGCCGGTTGTCGGTAGATGATGCGCCACCTGCTTTTTCAGGATTATTAGCGTTCGGTCACACAAAATTATTACCCGTATCATGGAAGGCGGCCTGCCGACAAGATTCATGGCATAAGCAAAGCATAGCCCTGGTTTCTGCACAAATTAGCTTCGCCATCCACACAAATTAGCTTCCCTGTCTACACAAATCAAATCGGAGGACTATACTCCTTCGAGAGAATGACTATAGTCTACTTTTCGAAGGACTATAGTTCTTCGAAAGAAACACTAGTGATTAGATTGAGTTAATTTTGTCATATGGGCGCACAAGTGCGATATTTGCAGGATGAAATATATCGATTGGCAGAAAAGTCCCCAGCGCTTTAAGGCGATGACAGGAATGGACGTAGAGACTTTTATGAAGTTGCTTCCCTTTTTTGAGGAAGCCCACAATACATACCTTTCCGAATA
>JAISIX010000262.1 GCA_031261805.1 Mediterranea sp. (in: CFB group bacteria) | reverse complement strand
CCGTGAGGTGTTGAGACGAGTGGTATCCAAGTAGAGGGCCAAGTCGTTCATCTTAATCTTAAAAATCTTTTCGCCCGCCGATTTCTCACAATGCATGAGGAAGAAGCGGGCGATTTTTTTGCGTATCTCCCCTACCGGCTTTTCCCACAAGCGAGTGTATAAGTGCTGGGTACGGTTGACTATCATGTTGATGTAGTTGAAGCGGAAAACCTCGTAATAGAATAGGAGGGTGGTGATGGAGGCTTTGTCGACAGCTACGGTGTTGGCCTCGGTATAGGCCGAGTAGGACGCGGCAAAGGAAGGCTCCATGCCGAAGAGGGAGTGGGGTTCGGCCACGTAAGGCCCAGATATCCGCTCTACTACGGAGAGTATGCCCCCATCGGAACAAGTGGTCATGTTGAGTTCACCATTCAGCAAGAAGCAGAGACGGTCACAAGGGTCGCCTGCATTGACAATGCATTTTCCCGCTTTGTGCTTGGCGAAATGAAACTTCGCCTTGTCCAATATGATGGTGAAATCTTCGTGGCACATACCTTGAAACAACGGCAGTTGGAGCAAGGTTTCAAACATCGTATTCATATCTCTTTTATAGTAATATTCGTAATGATGCAACGGCACAAAAATAAGCAGAAAGAAGAGTGAGTGGCTTTCTGGGGCTTCTTCTTTTTGTTTTTTTATTGTTTGATTGCATAAAAAGAGTATATTTGCGCCAAAAAAGGAGGAATCATGTTTATAGCATATTGCTTGGAAGGTGGTTGGTGGAGTGCTTGCATCGATTGGATTGTAAACACTTGGAATGCGACGGCAACCGCTGTCAGTGAGTCTGTGTCACACTTTGACTGGACGCAGATGATTAGCGCTTTTATCGCTCTATTCATTGTGATTGACATCTTAGGTTCTATACCTATTATAATAACCCTGAAGGAGCGGGGCCGGAAAGTGGATGCCATGCAGGCCACCCTTATCTCTTTTGCCTTGCTGTTGGCGTTCTTCTATGCCGGCGACATGAAGCTGCGGCTGTTCAACGTCGACATCGAGTCGTTTGCCGTGGCGGGTGCCTTCGTCATCTTCCTCATGGCGTTGGAGATGATACTCGACGTGGAGATTTTCAAAAACCAAGGTCCTATCAAGGAGGCTACGTTGGTACCGCTCGTCTTCCCACTGTTGGCGGGTGCCGCCACCTTCACCACGTTGCTCTCCCTCCGTGCCTCCTTCGCCAGTGTCAACATCGTCATTGCCCTGACGCTAAACATGGTTTGGGTCTACTTCGTGATACGGATGGCAGGCCCCGTGGAACGCCTACTTGGGAAGGGAGGCATCTATATCCTTCGCAAGTTTTTCGGCGTCATCCTGCTAGCCATCTCCGTACGTCTGTTCACGGCCAACATTACTCAACTCATCGAAGCATTACATAAATAACAGAGATAGGGCAGAGAATATTCAACCGTTTTCGGCCCCAAGTTGTTACTTTAACCGCCAAATAGCTCGGATATGCACCCGAAAGTATGGAACTAAGGGCAGAAACAGAAAATAAAAAGCCTTTTTGTTTTTGTTCTTGTCTAAAATGTGTACATTTGGGCAATACTTAACTTTAAAAGTAACAGCTATGAGTTATTTACGATTTGACAAGACCCTCATGACCAATCTGGAGGAATCGTTGCAACGCGAGATTCTCCGGACCAATAAAGCGGGGGCTTATCATTGTACGACGATTGTCGATTGTAACACACGAAAATATCATGGTCTTTTGGTGATTCCGGTCCCCAATCTGGACGATGAAAACCACGTGCTACTATCTTCGTTGGATGAGACGGTGATTCAGCATGGAGCCGAGTTTAACTTAGGGTTGCACAAGTACCAGGGAAACCACTTCAGCCCCAATGGACACAAGTACATCCGTGAGTTCGACTGTGAACACATCCCCGCTACCACCTATCGTGTAGGCGGGGTGGTCCTGCGTAAGGAGAAAATCTTTGTGCACCACGAGAACCGGATTTTGATACGCTATACGTTGCTGGATGCCCACTCGCCCACGACGCTGCGCTTCCGCCCGTTCCTGGCCTTCAGAAGCGTGAGGGAATATACGCACGAGAACGCACAGGCTAGCCGCGACTACCAGCTGGTGGAGAACGGCATCAAGACCTGCATGTACCCTGGCTACCCGGAACTTTACATGCAGCTGAACAAGAAGTGCGAATTTCACTTCCTGCCCGACTGGTATCGGGGCATTGAATACTCCAAAGAATTGGAACGGGGATACGACTTCAATGAAGACCTCTATGTGCCCGGCTACTTCGAAGTAGGCATCAAAAAAGGGGAATGCATCGTCTTCTCGGCAGGTACTTCCGAAATATCACCCCGCAGGCTGAAGCAGGTTTTCGAGACGGAAGTAGGAAACCGTACGCCACGCGACAGCTTCTATCACTGCCTGAAGAACTCCGCACACCAATTCCACAACCAACAAGGCGACGAACACTACATCCTGGCCGGCTACCCGTGGTTCAAATGCAGGGCACGCGACCTCTTTGTCTCCCTACCCGGACTGACGCTGGCAGTGGATGAGCCGGAGATGTTTGAAAGCGTGATGGAAACGGCCGAGAAAGCCCTCCGGGAATACATGGAAGGGAAACCCCTAAGCTATAAGATCTACGAGATGGAGCATCCTGACATATTGCTATGGGCCGTGTGGGCCTTGCAACAATATGCCAAAGAGACCTCGCACGAACAGTGCCGACAGAAGTATGGACAGTTGTTGATAGACATTGTGGAGTTCATACGCGACGGGAAGCACAACAACCTCTCCTTGCACAATAACGGGCTGCTCTATGCCGATGGGACAGAGAAGGCTATCACCTGGATGAACTCCACAGTAAACGGCCGGCCGGTGATTCCGCGTACGGGTTATATCGTAGAGTTCAACGCACTATGGTACAACGCACTGCGTTTTGTGGCCGACTTGGTACGTGAGGTAGACAATGTCACCTTGGCCGATGCGCTGGATGCGCAAGCCGAGGTAACGGGACGCTCTTTCGTAGAGGTGTTCCGCAACGAGAGCGGCTACCTGCTGGACTATGTCAACGGAAACATGATGGACTGGAGCGTACGCCCCAACATGATATTCACCGTAGCATTCGACTACTCGCCACTGGATAGGGCGCAGAAGAAACAGGTGCTCGACATCGTCACGCGCGAACTGCTCACCCCCAAAGGACTTCGCAGCCTAAGCCCCAAAAGCGGCGGATACAACCCCAACTACGAAGGGCCACCCGCCCAACGCGACTATGCCTACCACCAAGGCACGGCATGGCCGTGGCTGATGGGCTTCTACTTCGAGGCATACTTGCGCATCTACAAGATGAGCGGCTTGTCGTTTGTGCATCGTGAACTGATAGGACTGGAAGACGAACTGACCTTGCATTGCGTCAGCTCCCTACCCGAGATGTTCGACGGCAACCCGCCCTACAAGGGACGTGGCGCTATCTCGTTTGCCATGAACGTGGCGGAGATCCTGAGAATACTAAAACTACTAACTAAGTATATCTGATAAGAAGGAGGAACTATTATGAAGGTTTTAATGTTCGGATGGGAGTTCCCCCCACATATATTAGGAGGACTGGGAACAGCCA
>JAISIX010000097.1 GCA_031261805.1 Mediterranea sp. (in: CFB group bacteria) | reverse complement strand
TGTGCACATGGAATAGTATCAATAAGGATTCTGTTGCAATCCCGTTGGATGGGTATCCTTCGGGAAGATATACGGTTTTAATTTGCATTAAAGATAGAGAACCCTTATTGGAGTCTTTTAATATGTCTACCGAAAAAAAGGCTAATTAGCAAAATGCTTGGCGATGATATACTAGTCAATCAAAGCTAATGCAATTTGAGAATTAGAGTAATAATAAATTATGTATTAACAATTAATTCCTTAACAAAATGGAAACGAAAAAAGAAAAAAAAGATCAGAAAGTTGAATCACTAGAGGTCAACAGGGACAAGATTAGTAATTCTGACATCGAACAATTTTTGGACGATGAGATGAATGAAATCCACGGTGGCAAGAATGCGGCACAGAGAGAGCAGGAGGAAGACTCTTGTAAATGTCTAGCCATTGCTTTTGCTTAATCATTAGTTTGGCGGATGGGATAACCATCCGCCAACTTAATCATTTAAAGATGAAGAAACTATGAATATAGTGGTAAATTCACAATATTTTATTAGAAACGAGAAGAAGTGCTCATACATAATATACGTTGGCGATTATGCATTGGCGAAAGCAGGAGGATTTTCTTGGGTTAATCCAATTCCTCCATTTATGGGTTTTTTACTTTCGTTATTCAATGGTGAAGAATTTGATTCCTCGATAAAGCGAGGGAGTGAGATGTTGAACATTTCGGAAGACAAAGTCTGTTCCCTCGTAAATAAATTGATTAATAATGAATATTCGTATATGTCTTCGTTCAAGGGTGTTAAGTTCTCATTTCCTGCCAAATTGCTAATAGAAAGTACGGACGAGTCCAAAACCTATACGGCTATTGATGCAAACCCATTTGATGAGTTTGTGATTCATCGCTTGTCTGTGCCTGCATATTTGAATATTATGATTACGTCCAAATGCGGGACCAATTGTGTATATTGTTATGCGGATAGAAGTCGGAAAGATGATATGTCAACGGACATAATTGTCAACCTGATAAAGGGAGCAAAGGAACAAGGTGTTGCAGGTATCCTTATCTCTGGAGGGGATGTTTTTGCACATGCAGAGTGGCGGAGTATTCTAAAAACGCTATGTGATACTGGTAATATCCCTTTTTTGTCAACCAAAATACCATTGGACGAAAGTGCCATATTCTATTTGAAGGAAATAGGTTTGGAAATGATTCAATATTCTATAGACTCCTTTGAACCGTCTATGGTTAAAAGAAATCTGCGTATATCTTCAGCTGAAGACTACGTAACCAAATTGATGGATACTTTGCTGTTCTGTGATAGGTTGGGATTGTCAATCAATGTAAAGACAGTGCTGACAAAGCATAACTCTACGCTGGGAAATATGGAGGAGATATTCCATTTGTTGTCTAAGCATAATAGCGTTACATCTTGGAATATAGTGCCAGCATTTTGTTCTACATATAAACCCGATTATGAGGAATATAAACCGAGAGAGGAAGCACTGTTAACTATTGCAGGTTATTTGGCAACTCTAAAATCTCATTTCCAAATTTCTATGGAAAGTGTAAAAAAGAAATCTTCTCCTTTTAAGCGCTTTGAAGCGGTGGATGATTTTGTGAAAAAGAATAAAGGTTGTGGTGCCAATACTTATTCCATGTGTGTATTCTCTAATGGAAAGGTATCTGTGTGTGAGATGCTTTATTATAATGACTTGTTCTATATAGGAGATGTGAATATTTCATCTATAAGAGAAATATGGAATTCAGAAAAGGCTTTGGCTCTTTATTCCTTTAAACATGTAGGGCCTAAAAATGAAGAAAGTCCTTGTTATGAGTGTAAAGTACAGTCTACCTGTCGAAAACAACCTCTCAGAAAAATTTGTTATGCTGATATAGTGAAGTTGTATGGAAAAGATAAATGGGATTATCCCGACCCGAGATGCCCGCAAGCTCCCAATTGTGATTTGGGAAAAATAATGTAAGATGAATATGAGAAAGTCCTTTTTATGTATCATGGGCAGTATGGCTCTATTGTGCCTTCATGCACAAAGTCTTACAGGCAAGATAGTTGGGATAGAGAATGCTCCTATTCAGTTTGCTAATGTAATACTGCTCTGTTCCGAGGATTCTTCTTTTGTGCAAGGTACCACGACTGACGTAAATGGAATATTTAAACTATTGTATTCAAAACGAGCGGATTTGCTGAGAGTGTCATACATAGGTTACGTCGATCAGTTTGTTGCTGTGCGTAGCGGACAAACGACCATTGGAACAATAACGCTTAAAGAAAACACGCAGCTGCTGAATGAAGTCGTAGTGAGAGGAGATATTCCATCTACTCGAATCAAAGGGGAAGCTTTGGAAACTCGGATTGCCGGTACTATCCTCGAGAAAGTGGGTACAGCCAACGATGTTTTGGCAAAGTTACCCGGTATCAGTTTGCAGCGTAATAGCTCGACCTTAGCCGAAGAACTTCAAGTTTTTGGACGTGGGGTGCCAACAGTCTACATCGACGGACGGGAAGTATATGATATGGAGGAGCTAAGTCAATTGTCATCTGATAATATACAATCTGTTGAGGTAATCACGAATCCCGGTGCCCGATATGCCAAGTCCATAAAGGCTGTCATTCGAATCACTCTGAAGCAGAATCCTGATGATGGCTTAGGACTTGTTAACCGTGCGATGATACAATATAATGATAGGTGGAGCGAGGCAGAGCAGCTAAGCATGATTTATCGAAAAGGGAAGTATGATGCGTCAGCATTGATTGCCTATAACCATTCATTGTCTACAAGGCTGGGAAATCTGGCTGAGAAAACGTATCTGCCGGACACTTGGACCAATCAGATGCAAATCACACAACAGCAACGTTCGCAACCCCTAACAGCGACTTTCGCTTTGAACTATTTGATAGATAATCAAAATTCCTTGGGTGGCAAGTATCGTTTCTACAGGCAGATGGGCGCTTGGTCTGATTTTAATTTTGGGGTTGATACGTACCGTAATAATGACTTGGCGGAACGGTCGCGGAGCGATATCTCCACAGGTAATGCAAGTACGATACACGAAGGGGACATCTACTATACGGGACGAATCGACTCGTGGGCCATAAACTTGAATGGGACCTATTTGCGTAATTTAACTAATGGCAGAACCCATTCCTTAGAAAATATGCTGTTCCCATCGGAACAAGGAATTGAACGTGTTACCACAGCTTCCGATACACGCAGCGACTTATATGCCGCTAAGTTATTTGTCGCCCATCCATTGTGGAGTGGGGAAATCGCTTTTGGCGGAGAATACAGCCATACAGCCCGTCGCTTTCAGTACAACAACGAGGCTGCGCCGGAGGAAAATGACTATAGCCGTGTGGCGGAAGGCTTGGGAACAGCTTTTGTCGAATATGGCCGTAGCTTTGGGGCATTGGAGGCTCGAGTAGGTCTCCGATTCGAACATACCGTCTTTGATTACTATAAGGGCGGTGTCTGGCAATCAGGTCAAAGTCGTAACTACAACAATTGGTTTCCATCCGCTTCCTTGACGCTGCCCATTGGTAAGACCGAATGGCAGCTTGCTTACTCTTCGGATGTGACTCGTCCGACATACAATCAATTGTCGGAAGCCATTGTCTATGTAAATAGCTATATTTACTCGCAAGGCAACCCTTTTTTACTGCCTAACATAACCAATAGCCTCACATTGAAAGGTACTTATCGTTGGCTGCAGCTTCGCTTTGCTTTCGAACACAACAAGGACGAAATACATACTGTTCACAACACTTATAAGGATAATCCTTCTATTATAGTAGAAACCGTGGCTAACGTTCCTGCTTATAATGATATAAATTTCTCACTATCGGCCTCCCCAACCATTGGAGTTTGGGTACCAAAATGGGAATTGGGTCTCTATAAGCAATGGTATGAAGTGGATGCTCCAGGGCAGCCTGCCGGGACTCGACTGCAATTAAATCGCCTTTCCCCATCAGTCTCTTGGCAAAATGCATTTCGTTTGCCCAGTGAATTCCTTTTCCATATAGATGCGTCGTGGGACGGAAGGTCTGTTTCAGGGAATGCCGAACAGATCTCGACTTGGCGGATGAATGTTAGTCTATATAGAGAGTTCCTTGGTGGAAGGCTAACTTGTCTCCTGCAAGGCAATGACCTATTCCATACCAGCCGGTTGGGATTTACTGTTTACTCCAGTGCATATCATAGTGTATCCGGTATAAACAAATTTAGTACGCAGTCTGTAGCCTTGACTCTCACGTACAAGTTTAATCCTAAACGGAGCCGATATAAAGGGATGGGTGCTGGCGGAGGTCAAAAGAATAGATTATAAGCAGAAATAGCGATATGCCCAAATTTCCCCTCATTCCCCAGCACGACTCTATGCAGTGTGGCATTGCCTGCCTCGCCATGGTAACCGCCTACTATGGCAAGGCGTACTCGCTCGACGAGTTGTCTCGTTACTGTTTCGCCACTACAGAGGGCGTGTCCCTCTTGGGTATCAGCGAAGCGGCCGGCAAACTGGGGTTGCACACTTCGTGTGGTCGGCTTACTGCCAATGTCTTGCGCAAGGCTATGTTGCCTTGTATCCTGCATTGGAACCAAAATCACTTCGTGGTGCTCTACAAAATAAAGCGTGGGCGGTTCTACATCGCCGACCCCGGCAAGGGACTGGTGACCTACCGTGAAGCGGAGTTTCGCGAGCACTGGCTCAGCACCCAGTCGGGAGGTGAGCCACGGGGTGTGGCTTTGCTCCTGCAACCCACTCCGGACTTCTATGAGCGGGAGGCGGAGAGGCCGGCCCGGCGACGTTCTTTCAAGTTCCTGCTGGGTTACGTCAGGCAGTACCGGCAATACTTTGGGCAGATAATCCTGGGCCTGCTGGTGGGCTGCGTGCTGCAACTTATCTTTCCTTTCCTCACGCAGGCCATTGTCGACGTGGGCATCACCCACCACAACCTCCGGTTTATCTACCTCGTGCTGCTGGCGCAGCTGATGCTCACGCTCAGCCAGACGGGTGCCGACTTTATCCGCCGGTGGATATTGTTGCACATCAGCATGCGCATCAACATCTCGTTGGTATCTGACTTCTTCATCAAGCTCCTCAAGCTACCCATGTCCTTCTTCGACACCAAGCTGATGGGCGACTTGCTGCAACGGATGAACGATCACAAACGGGTGGAGGAGTTTCTCACCACCCGTGCCCCGGGCGTGCTCTTCGCCCTGCTGAGCTTCGTGGTGCTGAGTAGCGTGCTCTGTGTGTACAACGGGCTGATATTTGCCGTCTTCCTGCTCGGTAGCCTCCTCTATGGCGTGTGGCTGGCCGTCTTTATGAAGAAGCGGCGGCAGCTGGACTACCAGCTGTTCGAGCAACAGGCGATTAACAACAACAAGACCTACCAGTTTATCACCACCATGCAGGAGATAAAGCTGCAGGACTGCGAGCAACGCCGGCGCTGGGAGTGGGAGGACGTGCAGGCCGACCTCTTCGACGTAAACATGAAGACCCTCAAGCTCCAACAGGGGCAAGAGGCGGGTGGCGTGCTCATCAATCAAGTGAAGGACATCGTGATAACCATCCTTGCCGCCACTGCCGTGATACAGGGCAACATGACGCTGGGCATGATGCTGGCCGTGCAGTACATCATCGGCCAGCTGGGCAGTCCCATCTCGCAGCTGGTCAACTTCATCTACTCCCTGCAGGACGTGAAGATCAGCCTTGAGCGTATCAACGAGATACACGACATGGAGAATGAGGGGGGAGCAGGCATCAAGATAACTCCCATGATTAACCCTAAGATGCCGCTGATGAAGTTCGAGCACGTAGATTTCAAGTACGACCCGCACAGCCCGCGCAAAACGTTGGATGACATCAGCCTGCGGATACCTGCGGGGAAGGTGACCGCTATCGTGGGTACCAGCGGGAGTGGCAAGACGACGCTCATCAAGCTGCTGCTGGGCTACTACAAGGCTTTGGCGGGGAGGATAGAGGTAGGCCTCTTCAACATCGACAAGATAGACCTGCACGTGTGGCGGCGGATGTGCGGCGTGGTGATGCAGGACGGCGTCATCTTCTCCGAGAGCATCGCCCGCAACATTGCCGTCGACGATGGGGAGATAGATAAGGAACGGCTGCTACAAGCGGCGCGGATAGCCTGTATTGACGACTATATAGAGAAGCTCCCCTTGGGATACAACACCTTGATTGGTCCCGACGGCATCGGGCTGAGCCAGGGGCAGAAGCAACGTATCCTGATAGCGAGGGCCGTCTACAAAGACCCCGTATGCATCTTTCTCGACGAGGCCACCAACGCGCTCGATGCCAACAACGAACGGGCCATCGTGGAGAACCTTCGCGAGTACTACAAAGGGCGTACGGTAGTAGTCGTGGCGCATCGGCTCAGTACGGTGAAGGATGCTGACCAGATAGTGGTGATAGAGAAAGGGCGTATCGTGGAGACAGGCAACCATGTCTCACTCGTGGCGAGCCAAGGAGCCTATTATCAGTTGGTACGCAACCAGCTGGAACTGGGAAATTAAGAATGAAGAATTAGGAATGAAGAATGGCTGAGAAAGATAAGATAGAGTTGCGGAGCGAGAAGGTGCGCAACATCATAGGGCGTGTGCCGCCTTGGCTGATACGTAGCGGCATCGGCTACTTGGCACTGTTGGTGCTGGCGCTGCTGATAGCCGCCTGGTATATCCCTTACCCGGAAAACCTGCGGGTAGAGGCCCGGGTAGAGAAGAACGAGTATGGGGTATTGCGGGCCGTGGTCAAGCTGCCCTATAGATACCTGACGCAAGTGGAGAAGGGGATGCCCGTGGAGCTGGAGATGGAAGGGTACGACGCAGCCATTTACGGCTACATAGACACGTGGGTGCATGAGGTGGACCCGAAGGTAGTCATGGATCCCGACGGCAACTACTTCCGCATAGAGGTGGATACGCGGGCGGACTCCCTCAAATACGATAGAGAGTCAAGGATAAGGATCGTGGAGAACATGAAGGCGGCCTGCATTATCTGCCTCTCCCACAAGACCATCTTACAGAAAATGCTGGGGTGGTAGGCACAAATCGGGCAATAATTTGTATTTTTGTGTCATCACTTTAATTCGTTCTCTCATGATGAAGCCATTGAAAACCCTGTTGCTGGCAGCCATGCCGCTGGCGGGAGGCGCTCAGGAAGCCACCTCCCCCGAGTTGTTCACCTACAAAGTGGGCGCCTACGAAGTAATCCTCCTGCCCGAGAGCCAAGGGCAAGGCAACACCTCCATCCTGATAGGGGCCACCCCTAAGATGATACGCCAAGCCATTCCCGACGGGACGTATCCGAACGCCGTCAATGCCTTCCTGGTGAAAACGCCGGAGGGGAACGTGCTGATAGATACCGGTTTCGGACGCCAACTGACGAAGAACCTCGCAACGGCAGATATCACACCCGACGATATCCAGATGCTCATCATCACCCATGCTCATGGCGACCACATCGGTGGAATGCTGACAGGCGATGACCAACCGGCCTTCCCGAAAGCACGGCTGGTGACCTCGGCCGTGGAGAAACGGTACTGGGTGGACGAGAAGAAGCAGGTACAGGCTGTCCGTGCCTTCCATGCCTATAGCGATAGGGCGGAGCTGATACAGCCCGAGGAACTGGACAGGCAGCGTGGCGATGGCATCTTTTTTATCGATGCTCCCGGCCATACGCCCGGACACATCGCCTGCCTGCTACGTTCAGAAGGTGAACAATTGCTGGTATGGGGCGACCTCACCCATGCCATGGCCATACAGATGCCTTATCCCGAGGTTTCCGTCACCTACGACACCGACCCCATGCAGGCAGCCAAGACCCGTCTGCAGATACTCCGCTTCGTGGCCCAGCATCGCATCCCCGTGGCCGGCATGCATGTCGCCTACCCGGGCATGGGGTATGTAAAAGAGGTTAAAGAGGACAGCTTCCGGTTCGAACCGCTTCGGTAAGCGAGGAAAAGGATGTATATTTGTGCGTCGTTTGTACGACAGGAAGTCCGCCTGAGGTTTCCTCTAACATTAAAACACAGCAATAGAAATGAAAGAAGTTTATGATTATCTGAAGAAATGCGGCATGTTCTTTGTCGCTACCATTGACGGTGACCAACCGCAAGTACGTCCGTTTAGCGCTGTCGACCTGTACGAAGGCCGTCTTTACCTCCAGACCGGATACCCCAAGAAGGTGTCCAAGCAAATAGCACAGAACCCGCACGTGGCTATCTGCGCCTTCGACGGAGAGAGCCATAGCTGGCTGCGCATCTCGGCTACATTGGTAGAAGACCACCGTCTGGAAGCCAAGCAACACATGATAGATAACAATGAGGAGCTGCAACAACGTGGCTACACCGCCGAAGGTGACTACACTGAGGTTCTCTACATGAAGGATGCTACGGCTACGTTTGCTTCGCACAGTAGCGAGCCTAAGGTCGTGACGTTTTAAGAAAAACATTTAGGGACTTCCGGCCGTTCTCTTATAAGAGAAAGTAAACTCTTCGAATGTCTAACTTAAACGAATTTTGAAATGGCAAAGAAAGTTGCTGTATTGGCCGTGAATCCCGTGAACGGGTTCGGCCTGTTCCACTATCTGGAAGCGTTTTTTGAGAATGGAATCGCATACACCACGTATGCCGTGGCCGAGAGCACGCACATTAAGACCAACTCGGGCGTGGCCATTGAGGCCGGCGATGTGGTGGCCCATCTGAAAGGCAAAGAGGATGAGTACGATGCCTTGGTGTTTGCCTGTGGCGATGCCGTGCCTACGTGGGGCGAACATGCCGCCGAGCCTTACAACCAGGACATGCTGGCCGTGATGGGCGCTTTTGCCGCCAAAGGCAAACTGCTGGCCGGGCATTGTGGAGCGGCTGTCTTCTACGACGGTCTGCCCTCCCTCAAAGGCAAACGTGTGGCGTTGCACCCCTACGTGAAGGACGTGGTGAAAAACGTGGTGGCTACCGACGAGCTGGCCGTAGTGGACGGCAACCTCTATACTGCCCAGACGGAGAACACGCTCGCAGCGTTGATGCCCGACCTGCTCAAGGCGTTGAAGTAGCGTCTATATTCCGCTTCAATCCCTCATATTTAGCCCTCTTCACGGCACTGCCCTTGAAGAGGGCTTTGTATTGCTCCTCGGTGAGACGGTGCCACTCTTCTCTCTTCATCTGTAGCAGGGCGGGTGAGGGGGTGAACTCTGGCACGGTGGTAGGGGTGGCGAAGCGTGTCCACGGGCAAGCCCGCTGGCAGTCGTCGCAACCGTATATCTTATTGCCCAATAGGGAGTGTGGAGCCTCTGGCGGGAAGGCTCCCCGGTGCTCAATGGTGAGGTAGGAGAGGCAGCGATGGGCATTGACGCGGTAGGGTGTTTCTATCGCTTGGGTAGGACAGGCTTCGAGGCAGCGGGTGCACGAGCCGCAACGGCTGCGTTGGGGGGTGTCGTAGTGGTCGGCGGGCAGGTCGACAATCAGCTCGCCAAGGAAGAACGAAGAACCGGCACGAGGGAGGATGAGCTGGGTATTCTTACCAATCCATCCCAGTCCGGCACGCCATGCCCAGTAACGGTCGAGCACGGGAGCCGTGTCGCAGAAGGCGCGTCCGTTCAGCAGGTTTCCTTTAGGCACGAAGTGCCTCTGTACAAACTCCAGCAGGGCGTGTAGCTTGGCTTTCATCACGTCGTGGTAGTCCTTGCCGTAGGCGTACCATGCTATCTGGTACTCCTCTTCGGTAATGGCTTGCGCTGGATAGTAGTTGAGGGCGACGCTGACCACCGTCCGTGCCCCTTCCACCAGCAGCCTCGGGTCGAGACGCTTCTCCTCGTAGTTTTGCATATAGGTCATGTCCGCTTGGTACCCGCTGGCCAGCCAGTGGCGGAAAGCGGTGGCGTTCCGCTCGTCCACCGCCTCGGCGGGAGCTAGTCCACAGGCGGAGAAGCCGAGGCGGAAGGCTTCGGCTTTGATGTCACAAGACTTTAAACTCATAGCCCTCCCCTTGTAGAAACTCGATAGCTCGTGGAAGCGCATACCGTAGGTTGCCGTTCTCCCATGACTTGCGTGAGTCGTGAAAGGTGATGATGGAACCGTTGCGGGTGTAGCGCTTTACGATGGCGAGCACCTCTTCGGGACGCAGGCACTTGCTATAGTCGCGGGTCACCACGTCCCACATGATGATGCGGTAGTGGTGCCGCAGGGTGTAGTACTGGCGGAAGCCCATGTGTCCGTGGGGCGGGCGGAAGAGCTTGGAGCCTATCACCTTGTCTACCTCTTGGGCGTCGGCCAGGTAGTCGGGGTTGGAGTACTCGAAGCCACGGATGTGGTGGTAGGTGTGGTTGCCGATGCGGTGTCCACGCTCCACTACCCGCTGGTATTCGTCGGGATATTTGCGGATGTTGTCGCCCACCATGAAGAAGGTGGCCTTGATGCCGTAATGCTCCAGCGTGTCCAGCACCCACTCCGTCACCTCCGGGATGGGACCGTCATCGAACGTCAGGTAGACTGACCGTTCGTTGGGGTCCATCCGGAAGATGGCTTGTGGATACAGCTTTCGGAAAAGCCAGGGTGGTTGCTCTATAAACACGCTGAAGGAGTGATTAGTGATTAACGATTAGTGGTTAGCTGCCTTTGATGCGTTTCACGTATTCGTCGTACAGCTCCTCCAGCTGCGTGGAGTAGTGCTTGTACAGGTCGTCGGCCTTGTACTTCTGCATCAGCCGCACCTCGGAGTCGAGCAGGCTGGCGTTGTACACGAAGTTGTCGCTCTCGATGGAGAGCTGGTAGTCGTTGAGGCTGAGGAACCATAGCATGTATTCGAGCGACTTGTTGGCCAGGTCGTCCATAATCTTGTTGGCTTTCTCCGTCTCTTTGAGCTGGTAGTAGGCTTCGGCCATCTGCATGCTGCCGTTCTGGAAGTCGTACGGCACGTTGAAGGCGGGAATCATCTTCTCGGCATAGTCGAGGGCAGCGAGCGCCTGCTCTTTCTTCCCTTCCTTGACGAGCTGCGTGACGAGTTGCGAGAAGATGCGGCGGTGGGTGTAGCACATGCGCATCACGTTTTCGTCGATGTAGATGCCGGGCTTGTCGATGCCGCCAAACTTGAACTTGTGCATCAGGTTGTCGTACATCTTCTCCGTATCTATCTTGCAGCCCAGCTTGTCGGTGTCGAAGGGTGTGAAGCGGTAGGCCAGCCCCTCCTGCATGAAGTGGTTGCCCATGCCCAGCTGGTTCTCCGTGCCTACGGTGATGGCAATGTAGATGGGGCGTTCCCAGTTGGCGTTCTGCATCATGTCGAGCATCATCAGCTCGCTCTTGTAGAGGGCGCGTTTGGGCTTGCCACCCGCATCACGCAGGTAGATGTGCATCAGCGAAGGTATGGAGTCGTGCAGGGCGGCCGGGATGAGCATGCCCGATCGGCGGACGGCCTCCTTGTCAATCGGCATCACGATGCTATCGGTGGGGATGAGCGGAAGCTTCAGCTCGGGGTCTACCTTGGCGAGCAGTGCTTTCAGCTGGTCGTTCTTGCCCAGCATCCAGCGGTTGATAATCTCCTTCAGCTCGTAGGGGTTCTCGCCGAAGATGCTGTGCACCAATGGCAACAAGGTGGTGTCGCCCTTGGCAGCCAGCTCGTTGGCTTGCTCGAAGTATTTGTCTATTACCTTCTTCAGGTCGGGCTGTATGTAGACTACCTCGTTGGTACCCTCCACGTAGTCGATGCGTTTCCAGTCGATGGGGAGCGAGGGTGAGTCGTAGGCCGGGCGTTTCATCTGGTCGATGTACCAGTCGGTCTGTAGATAGCTGAGGTTGCAGACGCGGGCATCGGTACGTACGCCTTCGGTGTCCTGGTTGTACCATAGGGGGAAGGTGTCGTTGTCGCCGTTGGTGTAGATGATGGGGTTGCCCTTTTCCTGGAGGGTCATCAGGTAGTTCTGGCCAAAGTCCCGGGCCACGTAGCGTCCGCTTCGGTCGTGGTCGTCCCACGTCTGCGAGGCCATCTGTATGGGCACCAGCAGGCAGAGTATGCTGACGACGATAGGGATGATGGGGTGGGGATCCGCTTGTCCGGCTATTTCTTCGTCCGTTGGTTTCTTCGTCCACTTGTCCACCATCTTCACCACTCCTGCCACGCCCATGCCTATCCAGATGGCGAAGGCATAGAAGGAGGCGGCGTAGGCATAGTCGCGCTCACGCGGCTGGCCAGGCGTCTGGTTGAGGTAGAGCACGATGGCGATGCCCGTCATAATGAAGTGGAAGAACACTACCCAGAACTGCTGGATGCCGCGTTGGCTGTGGTAGGCTTGCCAACAGAGGCCGATAAGGCCCAGCAACAGGGGTAGGCAGTAGAAGACGTTGTGTCCCTTGTTGGTCTTGAGCTCCTGCGGCAGCAACTCTTGGTTGCCCACCAGTATGTTGTCTACGAAGGGGATGCCGGTAATCCAGTTGCCCTTCTCCAGCTCCCCACTGCCTTGCAGGTCGTTCTGCCGCCCGGCGAAATTCCACATAAAGTACCGCCAGTACATGAAGTTGAGCTGGTAGATGAAGAAGAACTTGATGTTCTCCCACTGCGTGGGCATGTTCACCATCACCATCTCGCCGCACTGGTCGTAGGGTACGTCGTGGCCTTTGATATTGACCCATTGCTTGTAGGCGCCGGCGGACTTGGAGTCGTACATGCGGGGGAAGAGCATGTTCTGCGCATAGACGTAGTCCACCCGTCCCGGCAGTTCGATGTACGAGTCTTTCTCGTCGGGTGAGGTCTTCTCCTTGCGGATGTATTTGGTCGCTCCCTCCGTCTGCCGGGGGATGCAGTAGTTGTCCTTCACGTCGAACGCCACGCGCGATGAGTAGGCCGGCCCGTAGAAGAGTGGGCGGGTGCCGTATTGCTCACGGCCGAGGTATTCGCCCAAGGTGAAGATGTCTTCGGGTGAGTTCTGGTCCATGGGTGGGTTGGCGGTGGAGCGAATCACGATGAGCGCGTACGAGGAGTAGCCGATGACAATCATCAGCGTGCAGAGCAATGAGGTGTTGAGCGTACGTGCGGAGATGCGCCATTTCGCCTTCAGCCCCTCCTGTATGCGGGGGGAGAGGTAGAGCAGCAGGATGGCGATGACGAGTACGCCGATCGCGACGCTGCTCACCCCGTGTCCATAGAAGGGGATGCCCAGCAGGGCGATGGAGAGCACGAAGGAGAGGGCCATGCGCATCTTGCTCCGCTGGCCGTAGCTCTCGTAGATGCCCCATATCAGCGCCGCTGCCAGCAGCACGATATACACCACCACGCCGGTGTTGAAGGGCAGGCTCATGCCGTTGACAAATAGCAGCTCGAACCATCCGCCTACTTTCACGATGCCCGGCACGATGCCGTAGAGCACCACGGCCACCAGTACGAACGAGGCGGCGAGGGCTAAGAGTGAGCCTTTGGCGGTGGCATTGGGCGTCTTCTTATAATAATAGACCAATACGATGGCGGGCAGGCAGAGCAGGTTGAGCAGGTGCACGCCGATGCTCAAGCCCGTGAGGTAGGCGATGAGGATGAGCCAGCGGTCGCTGTGCGGCTGGTCGGCTACGTCTTCCCACTTCAATATCAGCCAGAAGACGATGGCGGTAAACAGGGAGGAGAAGGCGTACACCTCGCCCTCTACAGCCGAGAACCAGAAGGTGTCGCTGAAGGTGTAGGCCAGCGCCCCCACCGCGCCGCTGCCCATGATGGTGATGAGCTGTGAGGGGGTGATGTGCCGCTCGTCGGTTACTACGAGCTTGCGCACCAGGTGGGTGATGCTCCAGAACAGGAAAAGGATGCAGGCGCCACTCATCAGGGCGCTCATGTAGTTCACCATCTTAGCCACGGTGGTGGCATCGGAGGCGAAATGGGTAAACAAGTTTGCTACCAGCATAAAGAACGGTGCGCCGGGTGGATGCCCCACTTCCAGTTTGTATCCGGTAGTTATAAACTCGGGGCAATCCCAAAAGCTTGCCGTAGGCTCAATGGTCAGGCAATATACGGTCGCCGCGATGATGAATATGAGCCAACCAGTCAGGTTGTTCACTCTTTTGTACTGTTCCATTAATCGTAGTCTATTCGTTAAAAACAAGTTACGTAGGCGCAAAGATAGTGTTTTGCGTGAAGAAAAAGGCAAAGAGGGCGAATATTTCGGGGCAACTGCTCCAAAATCATCCTTTGCCTAAAAGTTGCGCTTTCCTGCTTTCACTGCTTTTGCCTGTTTGTAACGTGCATATTAATAGGTGTTTATGGTGAAAGATAAGCGCTTTGAGGACCGTTTACTGTTTCACCCGTTCCAGTGCCTCGTTGATGTTGGGACAGATGTTTTCGCGTCCCAGCAGCTCGCAGAAGCCAGCCTTCTCCAAGGCCCGGTGCACCTCGGGGTTGACGCCCGAGAGGATGATGGTTATCTTCTCCTTCTGCGACATTTGGCAGAGGGTGGTGAGGTTGTGGATGCCGGTAGAGTCGATGAAGGGGACTTGCCTCATGCGGATGATGCGGTAGCGGGGGCGGTCGCCCAGCTGTGCCATGGTCTCTTCGAACTTGGTGGCGATGCCGAAGAAGTAGGGGCCATTGATTTCGTACACCTCTACGCCCCGGGGGATGAGGAGGTGTTCCTCGTGCAGGGCGATGTCCACCTCGGCCGAGGGGTCTATCTCGTCGGTCACCACCGAGATTTCGGTGGTTTCCATCACCCGTTTCATGAAGAGCACGCAGGCGATGACCAGCCCTACCTCAATGGCGATGGTGAGGTCGAACAGCACGGTGAGGAAGAAGGTGATGAGCAGTACTACCACGTCGGCTCTTGGGCTTTTCAGGAGGGCGCGGAACACCCGCCAGCCGCTCATGTTGTAAGACACTACTACCAGCACGCCGGCCAGACAGGCCATGGGTATGTATTGGGCCAGTGGCATGAGGAAAAGGAGGATGAGTAGCAGCACAATGGCGTGCACCATGCCTGCCACGGGAGTACGTCCGCCGTTGTTGATGTTGGTCATGGTGCGGGCGATGGCGCCTGTGGCGGGGATGCCCCCGAAGAGGGGGGCGAGGAGGTTGGCCGCTCCCTGTGCCATCAGCTCGGTGTTGGAGTCGTGGCGGTCGCCAATCACGCCATCGGCCACAGTGGCCGAGAGCAACGATTCGATGGCGCCCAGCACGGCGATGGTGACGGCGGCGGGAAAGAGTTCGCGGATGGTTTCCCAACCCAAGGCGGGTAGGGCGGCGTCGGGCAGCGCGGGGCGGATGCTGAAGCGGTCTCCGATGGTGGGGATGCCGTCAACGCCGGCCAGCGTCTGGAGCAGGTAGACACCTGCCGTCACCAGTACGATGGCGACGAGCGAGCCGGGTACCTTGCGCAGGAAGCGGGGCGTGAAGGCGATGATGAGGATGCTGACGAGGCAGACTATCAGGTTGGGGAGATTGAGGGTGTCGAAGTGGTGGAAGTAAAGCATCCACTTCCCCACGAAGTCGCCCGGCACCTTTTCGCCGCCAAACGTCAGGCCGCAGGCGTCGGCCACCTGCGTGGTGAAGATGGTGACGGCGATGCCGCTGGTGAACCCCACGATGATGGGGTAGGGGATGAACTTTACCACGGCTCCCAGCTTAAAGGCTCCTAATAATATAAGGAGTACGCCGGCCATGAGCGTGGCCACTATCAGCCCGCCCTCGCCGTACTGCTGGATGATGCCGTAGACGATGATGATAAACGCCCCCGTGGGACCACCTATCTGTACCCGGCTGCCACCCAGCAGCGAGATAACGAACCCCGCGATGATGGCTGTGATAATACCTTTCTCGGGCGATACCCCCGAGGCGATGCCGAAGGCGATGGCCAGCGGCAGGGCTACGATACCTACAATGATGCCGGCCATGAGGTCGGACATCAACGTTCCTTTCGAGTAATCTTTGAGGCAAGCCACCAACTTGGGGCGCCATTCCATTAACTTCATGATGATGTGCTCTTTTTCCAATCTAAGAATGAGGCTGCAAAAGTAGACAAAAGAAACTGAATGTATGTGTTCTTAAACATGTTATTTTCTGCTTTGCCCTTGTTCTGACCTTTCCATCGCTTTTTTCTATCTTGTTATAGTACAAATAGATGAGGTGAAGCGGCTCAACTGCTGAACAAAACCGTTATATTTGCGTTGTAATTGTGGGAGGAGTCCCATAAATAGTGAGGCAATCCATTTTTTTATTAACAATAATACCAGTATTATGACTAAGAGCATCAAAGGTACTCAAACCGAAAAGAACCTGCTGACCTCGTTCGCAGGCGAATCACAAGCAAGAATGCGCTACACCTATTTTGCAAGTGTCGCAAAGAAGGAAGGCTACGAACAAATCGCTGCTATTTTCACCGAAACGGCCGACCAAGAGAAGGAACATGCCAAGCGTATGTTTAAGTTTCTGGAGGGGGGCATGGTAGAGATCACTGCCAGCTATCCGGCCGGTGTCATCGGCACTACCTTGGAGAACTTACGAGAGGCTGCCGCCGGCGAGAACGAAGAGTGGTATGTACTCTATCCTCGCTTTGCCGATGTGGCCGAGCAAGAAGGATTCCCCATGGTTGCCGCTATGTATCGCAACATCTGTGTGGCCGAGAAGGGGCACGAAGAGCGCTACTTGGCTTTTGTGAACAATCTCGAGAATATGCACGTCTTCGCCAAAGAGGGTGAAGTGGTATGGCAATGCCGCAATTGTGGCTATATCACCGTGGGCAAGGAAGCTCCCGAGGTATGCCCGGCCTGCCTGCATCCGCAAGCTTACTTCGAGGTGAAGAAAGAGAACTATTAGACATTTCATTTTCAATAGGTTAATAGTTTAGTTTTGTGTTTTTCAATGGTGAGGGGTGTATCGGTTAACGGTACACCCCTTTCTGTTGTTTCAACCCCCTATACGCAATCTTTGCGACAAACATCTTGGTTTATTCGCCTATTCTCGCTACTTTTGCCCGTTGTAATTCATGTTATATAACTTTCGGCTTGCCGAAGGGCAGCTCCACGGCGGACTGCAGCATACAAAACTTTATGGAAGTAAAGAAGAAAATAAGCATTGTTACCCCTTGTTACAACGAGGAGGAAAACGTGATGGATGTGTATGGCCAAGTGAAGCAGCAGTTTGACGCGCTGCCAGGCTATACCTACGAACATATTTTTATCGATAACGCATCGACCGATAAAACGGTTGCCATCCTGCGCCGGCTGGCGCGGGAAGATAGGAATGTGAAGCTCATTCTGAATATTCGGAATTTTGGGCACATACGCTCGCCCTACTACGGACTGCTACAGGCCACTGGCGATGCCGCCATACTCATGGTGGCCGACCTCCAAGACCCGCCCACGCTCATCCCCACCCTGATACAGAAATGGGAGGAGGGAAACCGCATCGTGGTAGCGGTGAAGAACAAGAGCAAGGAGAACCCCCTGATGTTTGCCTTGCGCAAACTCTACTACACGCTGATGGCCAAGTCGTCCGCCGTAGACCATATCAGCAACTTCACCGGCTTCGGGCTGTACGACCAGTCGTTCCTGCAAACCCTGCGAGACATCGACGACCCGTATCCTTACTTCCGTGGCATGGTGGCCGAGCTGGGGGCCGACCTATGCTTTGTCAACTACACCCAACCCGTGCGGCAGAAAGGGAAAACGAAGAACAACTTCTACACCCTCTACGACATGGCCATGCTGGGCTTTGTCAACCACTCCAAGCTGCCGCTCCGCCTGGCCAGCTTTATCGGTTTCGTGGTGGCCGCCCTCAGCTTGGTGGTGGGGCTGGGCTATCTTGTCTATAAACTGATGTACTGGGACAGCTTCGATGCGGGCGTGGCCCCGCTGGTTATCGGCCTGTTCTTCTTCTCCGCCGTGCAGCTGCTTTTCATTGGTGTCATCGGAGAGTATATCGGCGCCATCTATACCCAAGTGCGCAAGCGCCCGCTGGTGATAGAACGCGAGCGGGTCAACTTCCCCCCAGCCACCCCTAGGGAAAAAGAGGAGAAGAGCAAAGACTCCAAAGGAGGAAGAGAGCAGATAAGTAACGCACCACTATTCAACTAAAAAAATAAGAAACAGCGATGATTAAGGTTAGCGATTTCATCTTCGAGCATCTGTACCGCACGTATGGCATCGACCACGTGTTCCTGGTGACTGGCGGTGGCGCCATGCACCTCAACGATTCCATCGGACGCAACCCGCACATACACTACCTGTGCAACCACCACGAACAAGCTTCGGCCATCGCCGCCGAAGGATACTATCGCACCTCAGGCAAACTCTGCGTGACCAACGTTACCACCGGCCCTGGCGGAACCAACGCGCTGACAGGCGTGCTGGGGCAATGGTGCGACTCCATCCCCGCCCTCTACATCTCCGGACAGGTGAAACAGAGCACTACCATCAGTGCCTGCCCCGACCTGAACCTCCGGCAGTTGGGCGACCAGGAGGTGGACATCGTGGACATCGTACGCCCCATCACCAAGATGGCCGTGATGGTGACCGACCCACTGGACATCAAGTATTACCTCGACCGTAGCGTCTACTTGGCTTTGCACGGACGCCCCGGCCCCGTATGGCTCGACATCCCCCTCGACGTGCAAGGGGCGATGGTAGACGAAGGGCAGTTGCGCGAATTTGTGCCCACAGAGTTGGAGAAGGCCGAAACGCCGGTGCTCAATGCCGGGGCAGTAGACCTGCTCCTGCAGAAATTGCAAGCAGCCCATAGCCCCGTGTTGTACGTGGGAGGTGGGGTACGTCTGGCTGAGCGGGTAGAGTCATTCATCGCCCTGGCCGAACAGATGGGTGTCCCGGTAGTAACGGCCATTAGTGGCTCCGACATCCTCTGGCACGACCATCCACTCTGCTTCGGCAAGCCAGGCATCTGCGGCGACCGCATCGGCAACATCATGGTGCAGAACGCCGACCTCCTTATCGTACTTGGTACCCGCCTCAGCATCCGGCAGGTGAGCTATGCCTACGACCTGCTGGCTCCACACGCCTACAAGGTGATGGTGGACATCGACGCGAACGAGCTGAAGAAACCTACGCTCTCCATCGACCTGCCCATCCATGCCGACCTGCGCGACTTCTTCGACACGCTCGGGCAGAAGCTGGAGGGTGTCACACTCCCCTCCTTCGACCACTGGAGGCAGTGGGGGCGCGATATTGAGCGGCAGCTGCCCTCCCTCTTCGACGACAACCCCTCGCAACCCGGCTACACCAACTCTTACGTGTTTGCCGACGAACTGTTCAAGCAGCTCACCGAAGGCGACGTAGTGGTGACCGGCAACGGAACGGCCTATACCTCTACCTACCAAGCCATGCAGGTGAACCGTGGCGTACGTGTCTTTGCCAACCAAGGTTGTGCCGCCATGGGCTACGACCTGCCCGCCGCCATCGGAGCTGCCGTGGCTAATGCCACCGGAGGACGTACCATCCTCGTCACCGGTGATGGTAGCATACAGATGAACCTGCAAGAGCTGCAAACGCTCCTCACTTACCACCTGCCGATCAAGCTATTCGTGCTGGAGAACCAAGGTTACCTTGCCATCAAGACCACCCAGCAGTCCTTCTTCCAAGGACACTATACTGGCAGCGATCCCCATAGCGGCGTGATATGCCCCGATATGGAGAAGATTGCAGGCGCTTATGGCATCCCTTTCACCCGTACCCACGAAGAGGGGGAGGCGCTCCAGAATACGATAGCCAAGGTCCTGGCCACCGAAGGCCCGGCCATCTGCGAGATAACGATGGCACCGTTGCAGACGCTCTTCCCCAAGTCGGCCTCCTTCATGGATGAGAACGGGCGCATGTCGTCGGCCCCATTGGAGAAGATGGCACCGTTTATGCCCGAGGAGCTACAGGCGAAGTGCGTGTATCGGTACGATAAGTGATTAATCGCGAAGCTGTCTCATAAGCATCCAGCGGCTTACCCAACTGCCAGCTTGATGCCAACGTTTCGGATGGTTACAATCTTAATGGTGGGGTCTTCTTTGAGGAGTTTGCGTAACGTTGCGGATACTCATTTAAACTTCTGCTGGAAGAAGTGACAACGGTACTGGGAATTGACTTTATGGAAGATTATGTCAGAGAATCAAAGGATGTGCAGAAAGAATGTCTCGAAAAAATGTAGACTTTATCGCTACGGCGTATCTATTGGATTAGGCAAATAGCTCTTTACCTTTGCCGTGTCAGAAAGGATAAAGGACAAGGTTCGTTCCCGTTGAGATACCGGTTAATCAGTGTGATGGGAGCTTTGAAATTGAATCCTCGCGACTTAGTGATAATTGTTAAATTTTAATTCGCATGGATACATTGAATTTGTATGGCGTTGAGGACTTGACGCTGGAAGAAATGAGAACCACGGATGGAGGGATTCTTCCCTTGGTGGCAGGTGCTGTCATTGCGCTAATCCTCTTATTCGGGTGCAGTGAAACAGCTCGCTAAGAGATACGGTACAAGTCGCCATAGCGGCTTGTACCGCATTCTTCTCAAACTCCGGTGTAAAGCGTGCTATAGGGCGGTAGCGGATGTCGGCTTATTGAGATGTTGCCTATTGGTCATCTTGTTAGGAATTGCATGGATGGCTTTGTTGAAGGTGCAGCAGGGTTGGTATTTGCCTGTAGGCTACGGTCTGCTTGTGTATGCCCTGAATGGCAGACGTAGGGATATTGGCTTTGTCCGATATAGCTTGGGAAAAAGGTATAATAGTCTGTTTGCCTTGGAATACATATTGTTGTCTATACCATTTGTTTGTGCGTCTTTGTTCCGGCAAGATTATTGGCTTGCATTGGTGTATCCGTTTTTAGCAGTTCTTATATCTTATCTGCCCTGTTTCAGGATAAAGTCAATGTCGGTGAGCAACCCGTTGTTCCTAAAGGGGAATTATCGTTATCAAATCGCTTTCCGGAAGAACTTTCTTCTGCTCTTACTGTGCTATCTGGTAGCAGGGCTGGGACTGTTCCATGCCAACCGGGCTGTCTTTTATCTCTTTGGAGCATTCGCTCAAGCGTTGTATATCCTGCCTCTGTTGGAGCATGAGGCTCTTCCCTATATTCGTCAATATACCTCGGTTAGGGCTTTGCTCCGAACAAACGTTAAGTATGTATTCCACAGCCATTTCATCCTATTTCTCCCCTTGTGGCTGATGTTTGTGTGCATGGAGAATCTCAGTCTTGATACCAGCCTTTACATGTTACTGTTTTACTTCTGCATCTCCTTGTTGGCCTGTACCGCTATGATGTGCGGATATCTTGTGAGGCAACCTCTTATGGCGTTCTTCTTGTTTGCCGTATTGGTTCCACTCTTTCTTGTCCCGTTGGCGGAGCCGGCTGCTGTCTTATTGCCTGTGGTTATCATTCTTCTGCTAAAGAAACTGTTGCACTTCTATTTGGATAAACTCTTTCGTTATGATACAAATCAACAATCTGTGTAAGTCGTATGGCAAGAAGCCTGTTTTGGAGGAGGTCTCTATGTGCCTTACCGAGGGGCATATATACGGCCTTGTAGGAGCGAATGGCTCGGGAAAGACCACTCTCTTCTCTTGTTTGACCCACCAAACAGACTATCAAGGTGAGGTCCTGACGGGCCATCCCTATCCTCGAATAGGCTATATGCCTACTTCCGTCTTTTTCTATCCTTATATGAAAGGGTGCGAATACATCGAATTTTGCCTGGCGGCAAGAGGCGAGAAGATGGACAAGAATCTGGTTGCCTCACTTAACCGACTGTTCGACCTGCCCTTGCATGAATACGCCACCGCCTACTCTACCGGTATGAAGAAGAAGTTGGTCTTTCTCACGCTGCTGATGCAACGGAACGATATCTTCCTGCTCGACGAACCTTTTAACGGATTGGACTTGGACGCCTGTGTCGTCCTCAAGCAACTCCTGCTCAAGCTGCGGGAACAGAAGAAGCTCATCTTGCTCTCTTCGCACATCATCTCTTCCTTGACCGACATCTGCGACGAAATACATTACCTGCACCAACATACTATCCTCCGGACATATAACCAATCCATGTTTGACTACATTGAACAAGATATTGTGGACGATAGGTTGGGGCAAAAACTGGAGGAGGTGACAAAGGTGTTGAAAATCGAAAAAACCAAAGTCGATGAGGTGCTCGGTTGTGAAATACAAGTTACCCAAGACTGATGCAACTCTGAGATTGGAATTACTTTTTATTCCTTATTATGAACGACGAAATATCAGCATATCACGATAGCAGGGAGCATTGGGACGTTAGTCTGTTGAGCGAGCAGGCTGCCAAAGATTTGGATTTTGACGACTTGTTCCTTTGCTTGGACCATACTACTTCCTGTATTGGCCGTCAGTATTTGTACCATGTCTTGCATTACAACCAGGAAAGCCCTGTAAGCGGACAGGAAGAATTGATTGGTGAATTGCAACGGGACGAGGGGCTTCGAGGCCAAATCGTAGAGATATTAGGCAAGTTACGTCATGCAGATGCCTATTCCATTGTCTCTCTCTTTGCAGAGGTGATGCCGTTTATTTCCTCTTTTGAAAAGAGGACCATCTCGCTTTCACGCTATATTCCGGCGTTGCTGGGCATTGCATTTGTATTGTGGGGCTACAAACTTCTGCTACTCTTTCTGGCTCTCTCGGTGGTGTGGAATGGGGTATTGCATTATAGGAACAAGGCAAAGATGCAGCTGTATTATTTCTCTGTCCCATCCTTGTTTGTCATGTTGCGGCAAGTACGCCGACTGCTGAAGATAAAATCCTTGGGTGGCATTGATAGGGATATTGAGCGCATAGAGATGGAGTTGCGTCCATTGAATAAATATTTCTCCTCTTTCCGGTTAGGAGCCAGATTGGACAATGATTACGCTATTTTGGCCTATTACCTGATGGAATTTGTGCATATATTCTTTTTGAATGAAGCCTATTCGGTCGTTCAAACCTTTCGTGCCTTGCATGAGAAGCGGGTAGAAGTGGAGCGGCTCTATTGTTGGGTGGGGCTGATAGACACCCTTTGCTCCACTGCCGTGCTGCGCACAAAACTTCCATACTACAGCTTGCCGAATTTTGTGGGGCAGTCGGCTTGCTTGGAGGCAAAGGGACTTTATCACCCGCTCATTCCCCATTGTGTCTCGAATGATATTATCGTATCCGGCAAATCGGTGCTGATCACTGGGAGCAATATGTCGGGGAAGACGAGCTTTATCCGCACCATCGGTATCAACGTATTGTCGGGATATGCGCTGAACACCTGCTTTGCACATTCATTTTCGATAAAAGCCGGGATACAAATCCATTCCATCATTACGGTTGTGGATAGTCTGACGGATGGAAAAAGCTATTTCCTTGAGGAGGCTTTGCAAGTGAAGAGGCTTTTGACTTTGCCTGCGGAGCATGCCCATCTGTTTCTGCTTGATGAGTTGTTTAAGGGGACCAATGAACAAGAACGGCGAGCCATCAGCTTGGCCATTCTTCACAAACTCTCACGGAGTGGAAACATCGTCTTCGCATCTACCCATGATATCGAGTTGTGTCACCAACTGGCGGGGCCGTTCGACTGCTATTACTTCAAAGAGAATTTCCAGCAAAACACCTTGGATTACGACCATCGCTTGCGAAAAGGTATCTATCCATCTCGCATCGCCATCCGGTTGTTGGAGTGCTGTGACTATCCGGTGGAAGTGTTGGACGAGGCTAAAGTGCTTGTGGACAGTGATTCGTAGTTGCGAAAAGTTGTAGACTTTCTCGCTACGGCATGTCTATTGAATTATGCGAGAATCGCTCTATCTTTGCTGCGTCAGAAAGGATAAAGGACAAGGTTCGTTCCCGTTGAGATACCGGTTAGTCAGTGCGATTGGAACTTTGGATTTGAATCCTCGCGACTTAGTAATAATTATTAAATTTTGATTTGTATGAACACATTGAATTTGTATGGCGTTGAGGCTTTAACGCTGGAAGAAATGAGAACCACGGATGGTGGCATTGCTCCCCTTCTATTGGCTATGGCTTGGGGATTTGGGATAGGCTTCCCTTGTGGGGTAGCCATAGGTATCGCTAAATACAGTTAATGACTTTATTATGGAAGATTTGACCCCAAAAGAAATGATGGAAATCAATGGTGGAGCTATAGGCTTAATCATTGTGGGTTTGCTTGCCTGCGCAGTAGGTGTATGCGCAGGTGTAGCGGTTGCAGAATATTATCTGAAGTAGAAACCTTTAATACATGTTATTATGGGTACTCTATTAAAAGAAAATCCGTGGTTTGTCGCAATTATGTTTGGCTTTTCTGTTGGATTTGTAGCAGGAGTAGCATTGGGCATCACAAAACATTGCCTGTCTTAATCAACAAAGGCGACACATGAAAGGTTTTTAGATAGGTGTGTTTCGCAGCCACTTATTCTATAGAACGAATAGACCTCTTATCTTTGCCAAAAGGAGAAGAAGAAAGCTTACCAACGGTGAAGCAGCGGTCGTCTATGCTAATGGTGTAGATTTGATTCTTTGTAATTTTAGTATTAATCCTTTATAATAAGTAATTATGGAAGTAGAAAAATTAGGAGACGTTGGAACTTTGATGTTGAATGGAAATGTCGCAAACATTTACGGTGTGGCTGAATTGACCTTAGAACAAAAGAGAAACATTGATGGGGGATTTGCTCCTCCTACTCAAGAACAGATGGATTTTCTTAGTCCATGGGAAAAACATTTCGTTTGCTGGTAATGCTGCTAATTCTGTAACATTAATACAAGAAGTATGGAAAAAGGAAATGTAATGCGTGCTTTGAGCATGCAAGAGATGCTGGAGACTAATGGAGGCTCGCTGAAATATACTTTGTTGGATTTGCTCCATGATTTAATTGCGGGTAGTTTCTCTCCTCGAGTGTAGTATCTGAATATAATTCATTTACTTTGTGCTACTAATCTTTGTGGAGAATGCATGTCTATCGTGACATGCATTCTCTTCTTATCCCTTATTACAATAGTTCGGCAAGAATTCTGAGATTTGGGTTCGATAATCAAGTATTATTGATTTTCAAAAACAAAGAACAATGAAGGCAGAAAACATGTATGACGTTGAAGTCTTGACGTTGGAAGAAATGAGAACCGCGGATGGTGGTATTACATGAAAGGTCTTTAGATAGGTGTGTTTCGCAGCCACTTATTCTCTAAAACGAATTGACTTCTTATCCTAACAATTAGAAGCTGTATTAGGAATATGGTAAAAGAGAGAGGGAGTCCAATCCCCGCTCTCTTTTATTATATTGAAAAGCAAAAAGAAAAATGAAGAAAATATTAAAGAGCAAGATGTTTTATCTATTACTCAGTATTGTTGCGCTATTACTTATTGGAGTCTTCTACTGGGATATTGATACGATTATCCGATATGGCCTCTATGTGGATAAACAGGGGAAAAGTCTGCCAGAAAAGTATCGAGTAGAATTGCCGATAGCGATGGATGGTAATTGGTTTATTATCCCCGCCTATGTAAACGGGCAATCGGTATCGTTTGTAATGGACACTCATGCACAAACTATGGCGGCACCTTCTATTGTTGAGCGGTTGCATCTGAAACCTTGGAACTGTCGTCCGCGAAAATTGACGAATGCATTAGGGAAAACCCAATATTTCCCCTTTTTCCAGTCCGACAGTATGCGTATCCAGTCTTTGAATCTTTCACGTCCACTTATACTAGGGGTTCCATCGGACAATTACATTAGCCAGATAGCAGCAATGCCAGTCTTAGGGTTTGATGTATTGGGATTGCTGAGATGGAAGTTTGATATGGATAGACAAAAGATGATTTTGTTTAGTCAGCAAGATGAGGATGAGTTAAAGGTACAAACAAATGGCTTTACCCGCATTGTTGATGGCATAGATGGAAAGAGTTCGTTTAAGATTCATTCCTCTTCCATCTCTTTTGATGCCGAACTCGACACGGGTAGTGCAAATGACATTAAGGTGGGGAATACCACCTTCGCTGCCTTGTCCCAGCAGTTACCCTATCGAACTTATCTGAAAGCCAAAGGCGACACTGAGTGCGATACGATTCACCTTTTCCATGGAGTGACAGTCGATTGGGGCGGACTAACAGTTCCCGATTGCGATATCCTGCATACTTCTTCTTTGAGAGATGATAATCTGTTTGGTGCTTTATTCATGCAGCGCTTCAATTTTGTATTGGCTTACGGTAACTCTGGCGGCGATTTGTATGTCAAGCCGGTAACGTCGTATCGTCCGAAGCCATACTTGGCATCTATTCTCAAGTTCGGTTTTGCTTTGAAGAAAGGTGCAGATGGTCATATTATGATAAAGTCTATTGAAAGAGAGGGCTTCTGTGAATCGGCAGGCTTAAAATTGCGAGACAAGGTCGTGAGCATTGACCATGGAGCATTCGACTTGATTTCTGATGGACTCAGCGACAGGCTGAACGAGTATGTCCAAGACCGGGAGTCTTTGGAACTCGTGGTGGAGCGAGAAGGACGGTTAATTGAATTTGCTATTCCTCTCGTCTGCAAAGATTAAGTTTTAGCCGATTGGGATTATGCAATGAACCCTGCTGAATGGTAATCTGTAGTGCACTCAAGAAAACTTTGTTGCAGCCTCAAGGGGAGTATCAGCAACCCTTCGTAGCATCGGTGTCAACGTATTGTCGGGATATGCGCTGAACACTTGCTTTGCACATTCATTCTTGGTAAAAGCCGGAATACAAATCCATCCGGTTGTTGGAGTGCTGTGACTATCTGGCGGATGTGTTGGACGAGGCTAAAGGCTTAGTAGCCAGAGGTTGAAAGTCGTAACATTCTCAAATGGCAAATTTCCCTCTTTCTTTAAGAGTTTTTGTACTAAGCGTTGTTTCTTTTTGGGGATGGCATCGACACCATTGTTTAGGATGGTAGCCATCTCCAGTCGGCTCATTCTTATTTTGATAAGGCAGCAAAGTTGCAGGTCTTGAGCCGACAAATCCTCCCATCGTTCCAATAATTTTTCACTAAAGTTGTCGTATATATCATTGATTATGGCTTGCACCTTTTGCCATTCTTTGCTCTCTGCGTCCAAGCGAGGAGTCGTCTCCCGCAAGTTCTTTAGTATGGGGTTCTCTGCCAAGCGTTTCTCACAGAGTGTATAGATGCGCTCTTTCAGCTCTTTGTTTTGAAGAGAAAGGGTCTCTACCGCTTGTGTATCGGGTGTTTGTGGGTAACTACTGCTTTGACTAAACTGGGCATTCTTGCCCATCAGTACCTTATTGCTATCTTTTAGTGCTTCTACCACTTTCGTCTGTTCCTCCAACTCTTCCTGCGCCAGGATATATTGTTTCATGTCTTGCTGTAGCATCTCAATATTCCGGTTGTTCTCCTTTATGACTGTTTCATTCTCATGCAATCGGATGGCGTTTGACCGAAGTTCCTCTTCTTTCTTTTGGATGATGCGCTCTTTGTTCTGTATCCGTCGCTGATAGATGAGAACAATGATACTGATAGTCATAAGAACACAGGCAAATATCGTCCAAAGGATTTGTGCCTTTTCCTTTTCTTCCAGTTCCAGTTGTGTCTTGAGCTGTTCATTCTTATATTTCTCTTTCATGGCAATAAACGTTCGGTCGTTTTCGGCTTTCTGAATAGTATCCGACAGATTAAAGGAGACTCTCAGGTATTTCAACGCTTCGTCACAGTCGTGATACTGGTCTCTATTTAGTAGGTATAAGGCATAGTTAGCCCCTTGTCGTGCGTACAAATCCGAGTCATTGGCTACTTGGCTGAGATAATAAAACGCAGAGTCTCTCTCGTGCATCAGCCGATAGGTGTCACCAATAGAAAGAAGAACGGGAGAGTCAGACGAATATGGTTTTTTGATATGCAATGCCTGCTGCAAGCAATCTATCGATGCTTGATAACGGCCAGCGTATGCATATTCGGCTCCCAAATCCGTTAGTATAAGGACTAAAGTATTAGGGTCTTTGCTCTCTTTGGCATATAGCAGAGCCTCTTCGTAATGTTCAATCGCTTCTTTCTCCTTCTGGAGTGCAGTATATGCACGCGCTTCACTGTCCAATGCCGTTGCCATATACATACTGTTTTTTGCAAGCTTCGCATAATCCCATGCTTTTTGAGCATCACTGAGTGCCGCACTATATTGCCCCCGAAAGAATTCTATTCGGGAAATATCGTTATATATATAATACTCTAACGGATAGTCTTTGGTATGTTTTGCCTCGCCGGATGCCTCCAAAAAGTAACGATACGCTTCTTCTTGTTCATCCCAAGTCTTATGCAAGGAACCTTCCAGAAAGAGTACTAACGCTTTTCGTTGGTGATTATCGCTCTTCATAAAATAGTGATAAGCTATAGAGAGAATCGAATCATTGCTCGGCTCCTTGTACGCCCTATATTGAGCCTGTGTGAACAACATGCACCAAGTTGCATGATTCAATTCGTCCATTTTGATAGAAGTGGGCAATGCCTCCAGCAGCTTCAAAATGCTGTCAGCTTGTTGGTTGTAACTTATCGTCTCAGCTTCCTTCAACTCCGGCAACAAGCAATCCTTTTCCCGAGTATTGCTGCATGTACACAGAAAGAGGATGCATACCATGCTGATAATAAAATCTCCGGTCCTTTTCATAAACGAATATTTTCTGGCAAAGATACAATGAAAATAAGGCTCTTTTATCCACTTGTCCCCCTAATGTCCACTTTTAGTGGGGTTAAATAATGTTATTCATTTATCTATTAGAGTGTTATGAAATGTATTTGTCCACCTATTGTCCACCAGCTTTTTAGGGATAATGCCATAATTTTGCAGTCGCAAGAGAGATATAGTAGTTCATAAGGCTTTCAGTTGATAAGAGGAACGGGTCTAAAACAATCTATAACGAAAGTAGTTCTTTGTCCCTTGTTTCTTGTCAATTGAGACCTTCGAAATTTGATTAAAAGATAAAAATGAAAATGTTTAAAAGAGAATGGGCTATATGCACAATGTCTATAGTGCTGTTGGTTACGACGCTTATGACGTATAGCTGTACACCAATGTTTGGTGATGAAGAAGGCGAAAGGGTTGCTGTTAAAAGCAATAAGGGGTACGGCGGGACTCGTGGTTTAGGCAATCCATTACCTTGGGTTACAATGAGGCATGATATTCTGTATGTTAGAGGTCTGCCGGCTAAACAGGAAACGACCCTTCGGATTTGTGCAAGTGATGGGAATGCGGTGTATGCATGGAGCGGTACAAGTACAGTTAGCATCTTATTGCAAGGTTATTCCGCAGGTGTGTACACCATTACAATCCAATTGGCTGATGGAAATAGGCTAACTGGCTATATTGATAAAGATTAATCATTAAAATGTAATTATACAATGAAAGAGGACGTTCTTCATATACAGATAGGTTCTGTTGTTGAAAAAGCAGTGCGTAGTCAAGGTATTAGTATCAGTTCGTTTGCCCGACAATTGGGTTGCGACCGTACCAATGTCTACAAGATTTTCAAGAAAGAGTTCTTGGATATTCCGCAGATGAGACGGATAGAGGGTATCTTAGGTATTGATCTTTGGCACTATTATCTTGAGTATTTTGGGAGTAGCCATAGCGATGAAGCATAAGTTTGTGGACAAAGTCGCTATGCAATATCGATAATTAAGTATTAATAATTAGAATAGCGAATGATGAAAATCGAAAAAATGAATGGTGTCACAGACTTGACGCTGGAAGAAATGAGAACGATTGATGGTGGTAGCCATTTTGGACCTGCACTCATGAAGAAAGTTGGAGAATTTATAGATTGGCTTCTATCCTAACACGAGAAGAAATGTTGTGACTGTGATGGAAAGGGTAGAATTTATTCTTTCCATCACATAAACCAAAGAAAAGAAGTCAGATGGTCTTGAAGGTATAGTATTCTTTGTTGAGTAACTCTGTAATTCTTTCTCTATCTCCAATTACTTATAATAACTGATTTGTAGAATAAGGTCTCACTGTGATTAGAATCACAAGAGTCTTAACTTTTAAAATGCCCCCCTATGTTACTCCCCAACAACTGGATAGAAAACAGTATTGATGCCTACAACTATCGGCATCGCACCCGGTCGCAACTCATCTATTGGGTGGTGTTGCTGGCTGTGGCCGCTGCTCTTGTGGCACTCCCGTTCGTCTATGTGGATATCTCCATACAAGGTAGCGGCGTGGTGCGTCCGGTGACGGAGAAGACGGACATCAAGGCAACCGTGACGGAGCTGGTGGACTCGGTCTATGTGCGCGAAGGCGAACAGGTGCACAAGGGCGACGTGCTGCTGCGCTTCCGTACCAACAACGAGGACTATAAGATACAATACCTATCGGGTAGGGTGGACGACTACCAAGCGCACTTGGCCGACTTGGCTTACTTGGCAAATGATAAATGCCCGGCCGTATTCCGCTCGCCTGCCCGTCAGGAAGAGTACTCGCTATTCTCCAGCAAGAAACACGAGCTGCAGACGGCGCTTGCGCAGGCCGAGAAAGAGTACGGACGTAGCAAGGCGCTGTTCGACAAGAAAGTGATAGCCGAGGAGGAGTATGACAAGGCCTACTACGACTACCAAAGCAAGCAGGCCGAACTGGCATCACTTGTCCGCAGTCAGCTCAGCGCTTGGCAAAGCGACCTGAACAGCTACCGGAACTCGTATGCGGAGATGAAATCGTCGTTGGAACAGGGACGGAAGGACAAGGATTTGTATATCGTCCGTAGTCCGGTGAACGGAACAATCGACCAGTTCTCGGGCTTGTATAAGGGAAGCAGCGTACAGGCAGGGCAGTCGTTGGCGACCATCAGCCCCGACTCCACGCTTTGCCTTGAGGTCTATGTGGAGCCAAGGAATATCGGTTTTATAGAAGTCGGCATGCCTGTCAACGTACAGGTCACCTCCTTCAACTACAATGAATGGGGAACCCTGCCGGGAGTGGTCAAGGAGGTCTCTTCGGACTTCCTGACCGACAGCCAAGGCAACTCCTTCTACAAAGTAAAATGTACCATGGAGCACAACTACCTGAAGCTAAAAAGCGGACGCGTCGGAAAGCTCAAAAAGGGCATGACGGCCAGCGCGCACTTCATGATCAACCGCCGTTCGTTGTTTCAGCTGCTCTACCAGCAGTTTGACGAATGGGCGAACCCCAAACAATACAGTAAAAACGAAACCCTATGAGGATAAAGAGAAGCGTAAAAATAAAACAGCACGACATCACCGACTGCGGGGCGGCTTGCCTGGCATCCGTTTGTGCGCACTATGGACTGAAGTTTCCGGTGTCCCGCATCCGACAGTATGCCTATACGGACAAGAAAGGAACCAACATCATCGGGCTGATAGAAGCCTCTAACAGGCTCGGAATGGTTGGCAAGGGGGTAAGGGCCTTGCCCGAATCGCTCAAGATGGTGCCCCTGCCGGCCATTGCGCATGTGGTGGTGGATGGACGGTTGTTGCACTTTGTGGTCATCTACAAGGTAGACGACAAGAACGTGACCCTTATGGACCCGGCTGACGGGCGGATGCATGAGAAGCCACTCGATGAGTTTGCGAAGGAGTGGAGCGGCATATTGGTGCTGCTGCAACCCCAAGAGACTTTCCAGAAAGGGAATCAAAAGACGAGCCTGCTGCGCAAGTTCTTCCAGTTGCTGGCACCCCACAAGAGCGTGATGGCGCAAGCCCTCTTCGGCGCGCTGATTTTCAGTATCCTTGGGCTGGCCACATCGGTGTACGTGGGCAAAATCACCGACTATGTGCTGGTGGACAAGAACATCAACCTGCTCAACCTGATGGGCATCATCATGATTGTCATCATCCTGCTACGTACCTTTATCGGTAGCATGAAGAGTATCTTGGCGCTGAAGACCGGACAGCAGATTGACGCGACGCTCATCTTGGGCTATTACAAACATCTGCTCACGCTCCCCCAGCAGTTCTTCGACACCATGCGGGTGGGCGAAATCATCTCGAGGGTGAACGACGCCGTGAAGATTCGAAACTTCATCAACAACGTCTCGTTGGACTTGGTGGTCAACTTCCTTATCCTTCTTTTCTCCGTAGGCGTGATGTTCGTCTATTCGTGGAAGCTGGCGTTGGTTACGCTGGTGGCCGCACCGCTCTTCCTGCTTATCTTTTGGCAGTTCAATCGTCTCAATCGTAAGTACCAGCGGCGTATCATGGAGAGTGGCGCGGACTTGGAGTCGCAGTTGGTCGAGTCGCTCAATGCCATCTCCACCATCAAGCGGTTCGGTATTGAGGAGTATGCCAACCTAAAGACTGAGATCCGCTTCGTGAGCCTGCTGAAGAATACTTACCGGAGCATCTATGGAGCTATCATGGCACAGGGTGGCATCCAGTTCGTGTCGGCCGCCGTCACTGTGGCTGTGCTATGGGTCGGTAGCGTGTACGTGATAGACCGTGAACTAACTCCGGGCGCCCTCATCTTGTTTTACTCGCTCATCAACTATGTAATCACCCCTATCAGCTCGCTTATCTCTTCGAACCAAACCATCCAAGACGCACTGATTGCTGCCGACCGTCTCTTCCAAATCATGGACTTGGAACGGGAACAGGACGACAGCCAGAAGATGGAGTTGGAGGCCGAGATGATTGGCGATATCACGTTCGAGAATGTCTCCTTCCGTTATGGCTCCCGCAAAGACGTGTTCAACGGCCTTAACCTGACCATCGAAAAGGGAAAGACAACGGCTATCGTCGGTGGAAGTGGCTCGGGAAAAACAACGCTTGTCTCCCTGTTGCAACACATCTATCCGCTACAGGCCGGGCGCATTGCCATTGGCGGATACGACATTGCGCAGATAGACAACAGCAGCCTTCGTGCCCAGATAGGCACGGTGCCACAACAGATAGAGCTGTTTGCTGGAAACGTTATCGAAAACATCGCCATAGGCGACCTTAGTCCCGACATGAAGCGGGTGGTAGACCTTAGCGAGAGGCTAGGACTGAAGGAGTTTATCGAGAAGCTCCCCAACGGGTACGTGACCTATATTGGCGAACACGGCACCTCGCTCTCGGGAGGCGAGTGCCAACGAATCGCCATCGCCCGTGCCTTGTACAAACAACCGGAGATATTAATATTCGACGAGGCTACCTCCTCACTCGACTCCCTTTCGGAACGATATGTAAGGCAGGCCTTGCGCGACTTGGCTTTGGCCGGAAAGACGATTGTCATTATCGCCCATCGGCTGAGTACGGTGAGAAATGCCGATGCCATCGTGGTGCTGGAGGAAGGCAAGGTGGTGGAGACCGGCACGCACGATACGCTACTACGCAGTGACGGGGTGTATAGCCAGCTTTGGAACGAACAAGTGAACTCGATAGATTGATGCCCATGAAGAAGATGTTTGATGGCCGCCGCGCCGGGATTGTATTGGCTATCACGCTGGCCCTTGTCGGCTGGCCGGTTGGGCGGGCGCAAGAGCCTTGGACGCTGGAGCATTGTATTCGTTACGCCTTGGCGCACAACATACAGGTCAAGCGGCAAGCTAACCAAATCGGTAAGCTGGAAGAGCAAAGGCGTAGCTTTAAAAACGGCTATCTGCCCAGCGTCAGCCTCCGTGGCGACGACAAGTTCGACTTTGGTCGCGCCCTGAATAGTGCCAACACCTATTATAATGTCAGCAAGACGCAGACGGCCAACTTCCAACTGTCGGCACAGATGCCCTTGTTTACAGGCTTCAAGCTCTCCAGTTCCATCGCACAAGGAAAGTTCGACATATTGGCGGCGCAAGAGAACAAGGCCGTCATAGAGAACAACCTCTCGCTGGACATCTGTACCGATTACTTCCAGATACTGCTGGATAAGGAAATCTATCGCATCGCAATGGAACAAATCGACCTGACCCGCGAACAGATAGAACGCACTCATCATTTGGTGGACCATGGCAAGGCTCCCGAGTCACAGCTGTTGGACGTGCAGGCACAACTGGCCGATGACGAGCTGGCCGCCACACAGGCTCGGAACAGTCTCCGGATGTCAGTCGTCAACCTTTCCCAACTGTTGGAACTGGAGGGCGTGGAGACCTTTGATGTGGTCCCCGTCCGCGACACCCTCCTGGTAGATGCCATCGACACACCAGCCGAAATCTACCGGGCCGCCTTGCTCCATCTCCCCCAAATCAAGCAAGCGGGTTACGAGATAGAGAGTAGTCGGAGGGCTGTGAAAGTGGCCCGTTCGGGCTATTACCCTACGGTGTCCTTGACAATAGGTGCCAACACCGATTATTACCATTACTATAGCAAGGAGATAACGAACCAACGCTTTGCCAAGCAGTTTGCCGGTAACCTCCAGAAGTATGTCGGCTTCACTGTCAGCGTCCCTCTTTTCGACGGCTTGGCTACACGCAGTAAGGTGCGGATGGCACGGAGGGACCAGGAGAATGCGAGCCTGGGGTTGGACAATGCCAAGAAGGAGTTGTACAAACAGATTGAGACAGCCTATACCGACGCTGTGGCGGCCCGAGAGAAATACCGCTCAACCACCCGGTCGGTGGCGGCCAACAAGGAGGCCCATCGCTATGCGTTGGAAAAGTATGCCGCAGGGAAAAGCTCCGTGTACGAGTACAATGAGAGCCGAATGAAGCTGGCCAATGCCCGCTCTGGGCAGGCACAGGCCAAATATACCTATCTACTCAAGATGAAAATCCTGGCGTTCTATCGAGGGATACCGTTGCTTGATACCTTGCACGGACAAATTTGATGCAACCATCTTAGCTGACTGTATTTTGTCTCCGTATCGGTGTCGGACGGCTACCATACACCCAATTATGGGCGCAGTCTAACATGTGTTGTTTTTGTACTAAAGCGACTAAGTTGTTCCACCTCGGTGGAACAAAAGTTTCATCGGGGTGGAAATTTAGTTCCACCGAGGTGGAACAATAGGATTGCTTTATAGCGTTTGACAAAGATTATATCCGGACTGGGACAGTCACCGTTGTGTCTTGATACAGGGGTGGTGATAGTCAACTTTATTCAAAGAAAGAAAGGCTGCGTGTGTCTGTGTGTTTTTTAACATGCTATTTTGTTTGGCAGCAATATGTCTATTCGGTAATTTTGCGGCGTTTTAATAGTAGTGATTATGTTGAGTTAAATTTATAATATACGCGTGCATACGCGCTATTTACATGATGAAATATATTAATTAATATGAAATTGCGATTTTTATTTCTACTTTTATGTCTTTTGTCATTATCGGCATTTGGACAGAAATGTGGGTCATCACAAAAATGCGTAGGTGCCTGCATGAATTGAGAGTACTTTGAGATCAAAGAATCTTTCATCCCTATACCCATAGGCCTTCCTTTTCATTGTCTTGATTTTGTTGTTGATG
>JAISIX010000160.1 GCA_031261805.1 Mediterranea sp. (in: CFB group bacteria) | reverse complement strand
GCGCACGCAAAGCCCGACGAGAAAATGGATGCAAGAGTGCGTAGGGGGGTGTTGTACAAACTTCCAGTAGAGAAGAGGTAGAATGGGATGGAGTTCTTAATTGTCTATCAATATTCTATACTACACGTTCTACATTCACGCAGCATAAACAGAAAAAACACGGCCGTGAATGAATGGGTTCACGGCCGTGTTTGTATCAGTTCATGGCCGTGACCGAGATGCTTCACGGCCATGTTTTTTCTGTTCATGCTGCGTGACTTACAGCGGCTTACCCTGTGTCTTGCAAACATCCTCTGGGGAGATTTGGGCGCATGCCCATCGGCCCGTGGGCGGATGGGCATGCGCTCGTACGCCGATGGGCATGCGCCCATGTGTTGATGCCCTTCGGCGTACCACCGATTGTACCCTGCTGAAAAAGGGCATGGGGAGGGCATAAAAAACCCTGGGAGCGTCTCGCGCGTACCCAGGGTCCCATGATAAGAATTATACAAATTGTTGCAAAACGAATTCTATTCTTTCAGGTCTTTCAATTCCCAAGCCAAGGCGCTGGCGCCCAACACGGCCGCGTCAGAGTCTTTCAGCTCGGAGATGAGCAACTTCGTTTTCCCTTTGTAGATGTTCAGCACATTTTCCTCGAGTGACTTCTCGATGGGCTTCATGATGTAGTCGCCCGACTTAGCCAAACCACCAAACAGCACGATGGCTTCGGGGCTGGAGAAGGCTACTGCATCGGCCAGTGCCTCGCCAAGGATGTTGCCGGTAAACTCGAATATCTCCTGTGCCAGCTTGTCGCCTTTCACAGCCGCATCGTACACATCCTTGGAGGTGATGCTCTCGGCGGGCACGTCGCGCAACAGGCTGGCATCCGTACGGGCAGCCAGTACCTCGCGAGCCGTACGGGCTACACCCGTGGCCGAGCAATAGGTCTCTAAGCAACCTTTACGACCACAGCCGCACAAGCGTCCGTCGCGACGGATGATGACGTGTCCCAGCTCGCCGGCAAAGCCGTCGTGCCCGTACACCATCTGGCCGTTGACAACGATACCGCTACCTCCGCCCGTTCCGAGGGTGATCATGATAAAGTCTTTCATACCACGAGCCGCGCCATAAGTCATCTCGCCGATGGCTGCCGCGTTGGCATCGTTGGTCAGGGCGGTGGGGATGCCCAACCGCTCTTCAAACATGGCTGCCAAGGGGATGACACCTTTCCAAGGCAGGTTGGGGGCAAACTCAATAGTGCCCGTGTAATAGTTACCGTTGGGGGCACCTACACCAATGCCTCTTATCTTGTCCACGCCACCGTTGGCAATAATGAGGGGGAGGAGGTTTTTGCATACTTCATCAGCATACTCTTCGGCCGTAGGATAACCGGCAGTCTTTATCGAGCTACTGGCGATGATGGTTCCGCGGGCATCCACTATTCCAAAGACGGTATTTGTTCCGCCAATGTCAATCCCTACCACGTAGGGACGTTCCATGTTTGAATTCATTATTCTCTTATGTTTTTAAAGGGTTAGTCAACTTTCGTAAGTTTACGCTCACAAATTACGCAAAGAAGATTGGCTTCTCAAAATCTTTTCTCAAAAAACTTCACTCCGCAAGCAACTTTTAGTATCTTGCGACCGTCTAATAACAAAAAATAAGTCATCCATCAGGAAAAACAAGTTCGACCGTGATACAACTGACCAATATCAACAAGACGTACAACAACGGAGCGCCCTTGCACGTGCTCAAAGGCATCGACCTCAGCATCGGCCGCGGTGAGTTCGTCTCCATTATGGGAGCTTCCGGCTCCGGCAAATCCACGTTGCTCAACATCCTCGGCATCCTCGACAACTACGATACCGGTGAGTACTACCTCAACAATGTACTCATCAAGAATCTGAGTGAGACCCGCGCGGCCGAGTACCGCAACCGGATGATAGGCTTCATCTTCCAGTCGTTCAACCTCATCTCCTTCAAAAACGCCATGGAGAACGTAGCCTTACCCCTCTTCTATCAAGGGGTGGGCCGCAAGAAGCGGAACGCGCTGGCCCTGGAGTACCTCGACCGGCTGGGGCTAAAGGAGTGGGCGCACCACCTGCCCAACGAGATGAGCGGCGGGCAGAAACAACGGGTAGCCATCGCCCGGGCACTCATCACCCAGCCACAAATCATCCTGGCCGACGAGCCTACCGGTGCCTTGGACAGCAAGACCTCGCTGGAGGTGATGCAGATTCTGAAAGGCTTGAACCAGACTGGGATGACCATCGTAGTGGTGACCCACGACCCCGGCGTGGCTCAGCAGACAGACAAGATTATACATATTAAAGACGGTGTCATTGCGTTATGATTGATATTTGCCAAGAGATATACAGCACCCTGCGACGCAACAAGATGCGAACCTTCCTCACCGGCTTCGCCGTGGCGTGGGGCATCTTTATGCTCATCGTGCTGCTGGGAGCCGGCAATGGGCTGATACACGCCTTCGACAAGTCGACCTCGGAGCGAGCCATGAACTCCATCAAGATTTACCCCGGACGTACCAGCAAGCCCTTCGACGGACTGAAAGAGGGACGGCGCATACAGCTCAACAACAGTGACATGGACGCCTCCCAACATTCCTTCCCCGACCACGTGAGCGATGTCTCGGCCATGATGTGGCAGGGAGGCGTCAACCTCAGCTTCGGTCAGGAATATGTCAACCTCGACCTCACCGGCGTGTATCCCAACTACCCCCGGCTGGAGGCGATAGAGCTGGTCAGCGGGCGCTTCGTCAACGACATTGACATCCGCGAGCGCCGTAAGGTGATGGTACTCCACAAGAAGACCGCCGCCATACTCTTCGACAAGACCCACACCCAGCCCATCGGGCAGTACCTCAAGGCCGACGGCGTGATGTACCAAGTGGTGGGCATCTACAACAATGACAACAGCAGCGGCGACAACGATGCCTACATACCCTTCACCGCCCTGCAGACCATCTACAACCGGGGCGACACGCTCTACAACCTCACCCTCACCACCCGTAACCTCACCACGGAGGCCGTCAACGAGGCCTTCGAGGGGCAATACCGCAAGGTGCTGGGTGCCAAGCACCGTTTCGACCCGCAGGACAACAGCGCCATCTATATATGGAATCGCTTCACCGACTACCTGCAGACGCAGACCGCCTCCACCATCCTACGCATCACCATCTGGATTATCGGACTCTTCACCTTGCTGAGCGGTGTGGTGGGCGTGTCGAACATCATGCTCATCACCGTGCGGGAACGCACCCACGAGTTCGGCATCCGCAAGGCCATCGGTGCCAAGCCTCTCTCCATCCTCTGGCTTATCATCGTCGAGAGCGTAGCCATCACCACCTTCTTCGGTTACCTTGGCATGGTGGCCGGCATCGCTGCCTGCGAGTGGATGGATAGCGCCTTCGGCAACCAGACGATGGATAGCGGTATGTGGTCGGAGACCATCTTCCTCAATCCCACGGTGGACATGGGCGTTGCCATACAGGCCACCGTTACCCTCATCATTGCCGGCACGCTGGCCGGCCTGTTCCCGGCACTGAAAGCCATACGGATACGACCCATCGAAGCACTTAGAGCAGATTAGCGTATGAAGATAGATATAGACAGTTGCGAGGAGATACTCCTCACAATCACCCGAAACAAGACGCGTAGCCTGCTCACGGCCTTCGGCGTATTCTGGGGCATCTTCATGCTCGTGGCCTTGATAGGCGGCGGGCAGGGGATGAAGGACCTGATGAGCCAAAACTTCAAGGGCTTCGCCACCAACTCGGGTTTCATCGTGGCCAACCGTACCGGAGAGGCTTACAAAGGCTTCAGCAAAGGGCGTTGGTGGGACCTGGAAGAGGCCGACATCGACCGCCTGAGCAAAAAGGTGAAAGGCGTTGAACTGATAACCCCCTCCGTCGCCCAATGGGGCAACAACGCCGTGTACCAAGACAAGAAGTACAGCTGCAACGTAAAAGGGCTTTACCCCGAGTACGAACGGATTGAGGCACAGAAGATTGTGTACGGACGCTTCATCAACGATGTGGACATCCGCGAGGCACGCAAGGTATGCGTCATCGGCAAACGGGTGTACGAGAACCTCTTCAAACCCGGCGAGGACCCCTGCGGCAAGTACATACAGGTACAGGGCATCTACTACCGGGTGATAGGCGTGACGAGCACCGAAGGCGACATCAACATACAAGGCTCTGCCTCGCAGGCGGTGACGCTCCCCTTCAGCACCATGCAGCAGACGTACCACTTCGGCGGACGGATACACGTCATCTGCTTCACCATGAAACCCGGCTATAAGGTGTCGGAGGTGGAGAAGCCCATGGAGCAGGTCAT
>JAISIX010000152.1 GCA_031261805.1 Mediterranea sp. (in: CFB group bacteria) | reverse complement strand
GTGCGGCAATCTCGGTCATGTTGAGTGGGTAGCCGTGTAAGTGCACGTCGCGCCCGTAGGGGCTGGTCGATGTCTTCATGCCCACCAGCGTGGTGGGGGCCATCTGTCCGCCGGTCATGCCATAGATGGCGTTGTTGATGAAGATAATGGTGATGTTGTCGCCGCGGTTCAAGGCGTGTATGGTCTCGGCGGTGCCGATGCATGCCAAGTCGCCGTCGCCTTGGTAGGTGAATACCAGACGGTCGGGCCATAGCCGTTTGATGGCGGTGGCCAAGGCAGGCGCACGTCCGTGGGCGGCCTCTTGCCAGTCAATGTCTATATAGTTGTAGATGAAGACGGCGCAACCCACTGGTGAGATGCCGATGGCTTTGTCGGCCAGCCCCATCTCTTCGATGACCTCGGCGACGAGCTTATGTACCACGCCATGGCTGCATCCCGGGCAGTAGTGCATGGGATTGTCATTCATGAGAGTCGGTTTCTTGTAAACCAGGTTCTCGGGCTTGATGATTTCTTCTTTTGTTGTCATAGTCATGACCTCCTTATCTGTTGGTGAATCGAATAAAAAACTCCATCAGCTTCACGAAGATGGCCGCGCAGCAGACGTAGAAGAACACCTTAAAGTCTTCTTTGCCAATGGTGAAGTACACCACGATGGTGGCTACGGCCAGTACGAGGAAGAGGATGTTCAGTATGTTTCTTATCTTATCGGGATTCATCGTTCTTTTACCTTTTTGTTATTTTATTATTTTCTCTTCCAGCGCTTCCACTATCTCGTCGGGGTCGGGTACGATGCCTCCCAAACGGCCGAAGTGTTCCACTTTCACCTTGCCGTTCACGGCCAAGCGCACGTCTTCTACCATCTGTCCGGCGTTCAACTCGGCCACGAGCATCCCTTTCACGCGGCTGGCGTATTGGGCGATGATGTTCGTGGGGAAGGGCCACAGGGTGATGGGACGCAGGATACCTACTTTGATACCTTTCTCGCGGGCCAGTTCCATGGCTTTCTGCCCGATGCGTGCCATCGAGCCGAAGGCTACGATGAGGTATTCAGCGTCTTCGCAGTTGATTTCCTCGTAGCGTACTTCGTTTTTCTCTATCTCGCGATATTTGGCCTGGAAGCGTAGGTTGTTCTGCTCCATAATCTCGGGCTTCAGCTCCAGTGAGGTGATGACGTTGGGCTTGCGCATGTTGGTGCGTCCGGTGGTGGCCCACGGACACTGTTCTATCACCTCGGCATCGGTACGTCGGGGACGTTGGGCGGGTAGCACCACCTTCTCCATCATCTGTCCGATGACACCGTCGGCCAAGATGATGGCCGGATTGCGGTACTTGAAGGCGAGGTCGAACGCCAGCCCCACGAAGTCGGCCATCTCCTGTACGGAGGCCGGTGCCAAGGCAATGAGTTTGTAGTCGCCATGTCCGCCACCTTTCACTGTCTGGAAGTAGTCGGCTTGGCTGGGCTGTATGGTGCCCAGTCCGGGACCTCCACGCATCACGTTGACGATGAGGCACGGCAGTTCGGAGCCGGCCAGGTAGGAGATGCCCTCCTGCTTGAGGCTCACGCCGGGACTCGACGAGGAGGTCATCACGCGTTTGCCGCTTCCGGCGCCTCCGTATACCATATTAATAGCGGCCACTTCACTTTCGGCTTGCAGCACTACCATGCCGCTGGTTTCCCACGGCTTCAGCTCGGCTAATGTCTCGAGTACTTCGGACTGTGGGGTAATGGGGTAACCGAAGTATCCGTCTACGCCAAACCGGATGGCGGCATGGGCGATGGCTTCGTTCCCTTTCATCAATACAACTTCTTCTGCCATATTTTTCCGGGTTTATTCTACTTTGATTTTAAAAACTGAGATACATCCGTCGGGGCACACCATCGCGCACGAGTTGCACCCGTTACAGGTATCTTCTTTCACTTGATAGGCGTAATTGTAGCCTTTCATGTTCACCTCCTTGTGGAGGCCGATTACGTCGAGCGGACAGGCTACCACGCAGAGGTTGCATCCTTTGCAACGCTCATTGTTGACCACTATCGCTCCTTTCATCTTTGCCATAGTCTTTTTACTTATTTATTACGTTAACACAGTTCATTGATTATACATATCCTTATTGAAGAACTCAAGGATGTCCATTGCCATGCTCCGGGCTTGGGCAGCCGGGCTGTCGGGGTTGAGGTCGATGGCTCGCTGATAGTTGTCCAACGCCTGTTTCCAGTCTCCTTTCTTGCGGTAGGCATTCCCTCGCAGGTAAAAGAGCATATCTTTTCCGGTTTCGGCACTCTCTTCTTGCAGAAGGTGGTTGATTTGCTCAATCGCCGTGTCTATATCTCCCCGATTGATAAGCTCTTTTAGGTCGTTTTGTTGATCCATTTCTTTTCGCTTTCGGATTTTTACAGAGGCAAAGATAGGCTTTATTTATATAACCCGTTCATCAGGTGACGGTTTTTTGCATCGTTTTGGCTTTATTGTATGTTGGCAGGACGATACAGCGGGGGGCGGCGAACACCTCCCATCCCTCGAATATTTCGACGAAGGCGTTGTTATTCCCCCAAAAAGGCATAGCTTTGCCGACAAAGAAAATAAGGTATGACGAATATTGCTCAGTTATTGGTAAACAATCCGCTCTTCAGTGGCATCACCCCCAAGCAACTCGAAGTGGACATGGAGACGGTACATTATCGCATACGCACCTTTCATAAGGGAGAGATGCTGGCTCGGCAGACAGAGCCGTGCAACCGCCTGATGGTTCTGCTACAAGGGAGTGTGCGTGGCGAGATGGTGGACTTCTCGGGGAGGCTTGTCAAGGTAGAAGATATTGTGGCTCCCGGTGCGTTGGCACCACTGTTCCTCTTTGGCGAAGCCAACCGCTACCCGGTGGAGGTGACGGCCAACGAAACGGTGGAACTAATAGAACTTTCTCGCGACGAGGTATTGAAGCTACTGCACCTGAACGGGCGCTTCTTGGAGAACTACCTCAATATGTCGGCCAACTATGCCCGTCGGCTGGCCGACAAACTCTTCGCGGCCTCCTTCAATACCATCCGGCAGAAGATGGCCGCTTGTGTGTTACGCCTTAGTCAGGCACAGCAAACCGACTGTGTACGCTTGGACCGCTCGCAGCAAGAACTTAGCGAGTACTTTGGCGTGTCGCGTCCGTCACTCACCCGCGAGCTGACGAGAATGAAAAATGAAGGTCTTTTATCGGTGGACAAGCGAGAGGTACGTATCCTACAGAAAGATATGCTCTTACAGCTGGTCCGCTGACACCTTTCACGCTCTTTGTTCGAAGAAATCTCTCGGTATGTAACATTGGTTACCAAATTGCTGGCGCTGACAGGACTACTTTTGCGGCATACTTAATGAATGGTTCCGTTAGGGGACCCCTAAATAAAATGATAAGATTATGAGTATGTTCTGTTATCAATGCCAAGAGACGGCTCAAGGCACCGGTTGCACCCTGAAAGGGGTGTGCGGCAAGACATCCGAGGTAGCTAACCTCGAAGACTTGCTGCTCTATGTGACGCGCGGCGTAGCCGTGTACAACAAGTTGCTGCGTCAACAACAAAAAGCCTCCACGCAGGCCGATAAGTATATCTATGATTCACTGTTTGTCACCATCACCAACGCCAATTTCGACGCGGCCGACATCCGTCGGCGCATCGGGGAGGGCTTGCGCCTGAAGCGAACGTTGGCGGCACAGCTACCAGCCGCCGCACCGTTGCCTGAAGAGTGCCTGTGGGAGGGTGCCCCGAAAGATTTCGACGAGAAAGCTGCCCAAGTGGGTGTGTTGCGCTCGCCCGACGAAGATGAGGACGTGCGCTCGCTTAAAGAGATGGTGCACTATGGCATCAAGGGCATGGCGGCTTATGTGGAGCACGCCGCCAATCTCGGCTATCGGTCCGACGAGTTGTTGGCCTTTATGCAGGACGCCTTGGCGGAGCTGACCCGCGACGACATCGGCGTGCCCGAGCTGATGGAACTGACTATGGCTACGGGGCGTTATGGCGTGAAGGCCATGGAGTTGCTCGATAGGGCCAATACCGAGAGTTACGGCAACCCCGAAATATCGGAGGTGAGCCTCGGCGTGCGGAGCAATCCCGGCATCCTTATCAGTGGCCACGACCTGAAAGATATTGAGGAGCTGTTGGAGCAAACCGAGGGTACTGGCGTCGATGTCTACACCCACGGCGAGATGCTACCGGCGCACTACTACCCCAAGCTGAAGAAGTACAAGCATCTGGTGGGCAACTACGGAAACGCTTGGTGGCAACAGAAGGAGGAGTTCGAGACCTTCAACGGGCCGATACTATTCACCAGCAACTGCATCGTGCCGCCCCGTGTCAATGCTTCGTACACCGACCGCATCTATGTCACCGGTGCTTGCGGGTTGGAAGGTGCTCACCACATTGCTGACCGCGAGGATGGCAAAACCAAAGATTTCTCCAGGTTGATAGCGCATGCCAAGCGATGCGCCCCGCCCGAGGCCATCGAGAGCGGTAGTCTCGTGGGAGGCTTTGCCCATGCGCAGGTCATCGCCTTGGCCGACAAGGTAGTCGATGCCGTCAAGAGTGGGGCGATACGCAAGTTCTTCGTGTTGGCCGGTTGCGACGGACGCATGAAGAGCCGTGAGTACTATACCGAGCTGGCTAAGAAACTACCGAAAGACTGTGTCATCCTCACCGCCGGCTGCGCCAAGTTCCGCTACAACAAGCTTGCCTTGGGCGACATCAACGGTATCCCTCGTGTGCTCGACGCCGGACAGTGCAATGACAGCTATTCGCTGGCCGTCATCGCGCTCACGCTGAAAGATGTGTTCGGGCTGGACGACATCAACAGCCTGCCCATCGTCTACGATATCGCTTGGTACGAGCAGAAGGCGGTCATTGTCCTGCTGGCGCTCCTCGCGCTGGGCGTGAAGAACATCCACCTCGGCCCCACGCTTCCCGGTTTCCTCTCGCCTAACGTTAAGAACGTACTGGTGGAGCAGTTTGGCATAGCGGGCATCACCACCCCCGACGAGGATTTGGCGAAGTTCATCGCCTAAGGTCACGGATGGTACACCTATATATATAAGGAATGCGGGTCATTGACCCGCATTCTCTTTTTTCTCCTCTTCCTTTTTCTTCTCCTCCACAAACCGAAGTTTCACGCGTACGGCCTCTTGCTCCTGTCTGATACGCTGCATGGGGGCAAGCACCTGCTGCAAGGCGTACACCTCGGTCGCAGCTTCCCGGTCGGCCGGAAGCATGTTGGTGGTATAGGTACGGTCGCCTACGAACTCCAAGCGGATGTTCTGGCCCTTATGCTCTCCCACAAAGGTGATGACGCCACCATCTTCGCCCAGCTTGTAGTCGGCCTTTTCTATCTTCTCGCTCCCGTCGGTGGTTTCGTAGCTATCGCGTGAGTTGGGGCTTTCTGCCGACGAGCCATCGGCGGCAGTGAGCCGTACCCGCACGTGGTGTATGTTGCTGTTGCCGCAGTAGATGGAAGTCATGCTCATCTCGCCCCGGTCGTTCACCTG
>JAISIX010000102.1 GCA_031261805.1 Mediterranea sp. (in: CFB group bacteria) | reverse complement strand
TGTCTATCTCGTCGTTGATGGCGAGGTCCTTCTCTATATAGGTATCGGTGCTGGGCAGGTAAGCCTCCGGCTGGTAATAGTCGTAGTAGGAGACGTAATACTCCACGGCGTTGTTGGGGAAGAAGCCTTTGAACTCACTGTACAACTGCGCGGCCAGCGTTTTGTTGTGGCTCAGTATGAGCGTAGGCTTGTTCACGTTGGCGATGACGTTGGCCACGGTGAACGTCTTTCCCGATCCGGTGACACCGAGCAACGTCTGTGCGGGTGTTCCTTGGAGCACCCCCTCGGTGAGTTGCGCAATGGCTTCCGGCTGGTCGCCGGTAGGCTTGTAGGCCGATGTTAGTTCAAAATCCATGATTCACGTACTCTCCTATCTTCTTCCTGTTTATTCGTCGTTTCTTAGTATCGCCTCCAGTTCGACTCTCCAGTCCACACCATTCTGTGCCTGGTAGGTGGCGAAACCCAGCTCCTGCCCTACCCGGATGTTGGCCGCACCATCGTCCACAAATAAGCTCTCGGCAGGCAACATCCCGCTATCAGCCAGCATAAACTCAAATATCTCGAGTGCCGGCTTGGTATGCCCTATCTGGTAAGAGAGGTACATCTTCTCGCAGTAGGCGTCCAGCGGCTTCCGGCGGGCAGAAAAGGCCGGACTGCAAGCCCACGACATGACGAAGGGGTTAGTGTTGCTCAGCAGGTAGATGTGGTAATGTTGCCCGAGCATCTCAATGTAGTCCAGCCGACGCTGGTCCACCGGCTCCAGGAAACCCAGCCAAGCACTTCGAGCCTCCATGACGGAGACCTCGCGCCCACACAGTTTGCTCAATTCCGCCCGATACTCTTCTACACTAAGTTTACCCTCTTCCAGTTCTTGGAAGATACCCGTCTGATGATACTTGTCGAGGCGCGTATCCGCATCGGCCAAGCCGATATTCATAAACGCACGCACTGCCTTGTCACGATTGATGTCGACGATGACACCCCCGAAATCAAAGACTATATTCTTTATCATGCCCATCGTTGATATTCTCTTTTTTAGTTATTCCGACGGCAAAGATACGGCTTATTCCTTTACATCAGCCGCTTTTACAGCTCTTTAATAGTCAGTCTACCCAAAGCAGGTCGCTCATAATGCTGTCGGAGACGAAAATCCCCGCCCTGGTAAGACACAAGGCGCCGTCGCGTTCCTCCAACTTTCCGGCTTGAACATAAGGCTCGGCCATACGGAGGCAATACTCCAGACGTCCCTCGCCAAAATCCTCTTTCAGCTTGGCAAGGGGAGTCCCCCAACGGGTACGCATCGTGGTGATGATAAACTCGTTGTAGCGAATAGTAGGGTTGAGCGTCTCAGTCTCGAAAACCCGTTCACCGGTCTCTATACCTTTTATATATAGGTCGATGTCGGAGACGTTCCATTCGCGGCTACTTCCGTTGAAAGAGTGGGCGGCCGTACCGCAACCCAAGTAAGGGATACCCTGCCAATAGGAAGTGTTGTGCCGGGAGTAACGGCCGGGAAGGCAAAAGTTGGAAATCTCGTAATGCTCATACCCTGCCGCATGGAGGGTATCTATCAACATGGTGAAGAAACGCAAGCTACTATCCTCGCCCACCTCTTCTACCCGGTGCTGCTGGAGCAGACGGTAAAGAGGCGTACCCTCTTCGTAGATAAGGTGATAGGCCGAGATATGTTCGACACGGAGGTCGATGGCTTGACGAAGGTCAGCCGCCCACCGCTCCTCCGTCTCACCAGGCAAGCCGTACATCAGATCAATACTGATGTGGCGAAAGCCAGCCTCCTCGCATCGGCGTACAGCGTCGATAGCCGTACGGGCATCATGCCGCCTGTTAAGCACGCGGAGCGTGGCGTCATCGAACGTCTGGATGCCTATGCTGATGCGATTGAAAGGGAAGCGTGTAAGCATCTCGAGATATGTCGGTGTAAGGTCGTCGGGATTGGCTTCCAAGGTAATCTCCTGGCAATGCTCCAACCCATACTCAGCCTGGAGGGTGGTGAAGATTTGCCGCCAATCGGCTTCGGCCAACAAGGAGGGCGTACCACCACCAAAATAGAGGGTTTCGACTGGTTGGTCCAAGTAGTCTTTGCGCATTGCCAATTCATGGCAAAGCGCCTGTACGTAGCTTGTCTTTAGTGTACCACGGGTAGTGGAGTAGAAATCGCAATAGACACAACGGCTTTTGCAAAAGGGAATATGAATGTAGATACCTGCCATGCTTATAAAGAAGTTAAAAGTTAGGAGGCAAAAATACATTTATTTGTTGGTACCCCAAAGCGATAAAGCGTTAATGTACGGTCTATTGGAGAAGATATGCTACATAACATTGTTTAGTAACACGGGGGCAATAGTTGCTTTTCCTCCAATTAATCCCTAATTTGCGACCCACTTAATAAACGTATGTGACAAACGTGCGTATTCATTCATTAAATTTTAGTATTATGAAGGTATATCAGACAAACGAAATCAAGAACTTGGCCCTATTGGGAAGTTCTGGCTCTGGGAAAACCACTCTCGTAGAAGCGATGCTCTTCGAGAGTGGGGTTATAAAACGTCGCGGAAGCATCGCCGGCAAGAATACCGTAAGCGACTACTTTCCTGTAGAGCAGGAGTATGGCTACTCTGTTTTCTCTACCGTTCTGCAAGTAGAATGGAACAACAAAAAGCTGAATATCATAGACTGCCCGGGAGCGGACGACTTTATTGGCGGCGCGGTGACCGCACTGAACGTGACCGATACGGCGATTCTACTCCTCAATGGACAATACGGCATTGAGGTGGGCACACAAAACCACTTCCGATATACGGAGAAGCTAAACAAACCCGTCATCTTCGTCGTCAACCAGCTGGACAATGACAAATGTGACTACGACAACATACTGGAGCAACTCAAAGAAGCTTATGGCTCCAAAGTAATCCCCATACAATATCCCCTCTCTACCGGTCCCGGATTCAACGCACTGATAGACGTGCTGCTGATGAAGAAATACTCGTGGAAGCCCGATGGAGGAGCACCTACCATCGAAGATATTCCCGCCGACGAACTACCCAAGGCGCAAGCGATGAACAAAGCCCTGATAGAGGCCGCCGCAGAGAACGACGAGTCACTGATGGAGAAATTCTTCGAACAAGACTCGCTCTCGGAAGATGAGATGCGCGAAGGCATACGGAATGGATTGATATCCAGAGGGATGTTCCCCGTGTTCTGCGTCTGCGGAGGTAAGGATATGGGAGTGAGACGCCTCATGGAATTTCTGGGTAACGTAGTGCCTTTTGTCTCCGAAATGCCTTTGGTCAAGAACACCAACGGCAAAGAGGTGGCTCCCGACATCAACGGGGCGGAGTCGCTCTACTTCTTCAAAACCAGCGTAGAACCACACATCGGCGAAGTGTCCTACTTCAAGGTAATGAGCGGCAAAGTGCGCGAAGGCGACGACCTG
>JAISIX010000069.1 GCA_031261805.1 Mediterranea sp. (in: CFB group bacteria) | reverse complement strand
CAAAAAAAACGCTTACTTTGCAGACCAAATCCGATTTCTGGAGAAACTGATTATTAATGCTAATTCAAAATAACTAAAATGTACTTATTCTTTGTAATCTTAATGGTAGTGGCATCCGTGGCGATGTGCTTTATCGTACTGATTCAGAACTCCAAGGGAGGTGGCTTGGCTGCAGGCTTCTCTTCCTCGAACGCTATCATGGGCGTACGAAAAACAACCGACTTCTTGGAAAAGGCAACGTGGGGACTGGCCATCTTCTTGGTGCTGATGAGTGTCCTCGCCGCTTACTCCGTCCCCTCTTCGCGCGCTGTGCAAGACGCAGTCCTTGAGCAAGCCCAGAAAGAGGAGCAAACCAACCCGTACACCTTGCCCGCAGGCACGGAAGCCCCCAAGACTGACGGCACTGCCGCAGCTCCCGCACAGGCCAGCCCCGACAAGGCCACTCCGGCACAGACGACGCCGGCTCCGAAAGCTGAAGAACCTGCTCCGAAGCAGTAAGCATAAAGAGTACAACAGAACAATTCATACGAAGGAGACGCATCAGACGCGGATGAAAGGTGGAAAACCGCTTTCATCCGAGTCTGATACGTCTCCTTTTTGTTTGGCGGTTACTCCACCAATGTACAGATGCTCACCCGGTTCCACTCGGGCACATCAAACACGTCGCCCACGCCTTGTCCCTCGGCGGTGATGCGGGTCAACGCTATGCGGAACCTCTTCACCAGCATGTCCTTCACCGCGTCGGCACGTGCTTGCGCCAAGCGCATGTTCAGTTCCACGTTCCCTTCGGGCGAGGCATATCCCTTGATGATTACCTTAGTGTGCGGGTGGCGCTTCATGTAAGCACCGATACGTTCCACGTCGGGGTAATCTCCGGGGTTGATGCGCGAGCTTCCTTGAGCGTAGGCAATCACCGTTTCGGGGATACGTACACGGTCGATAACAGTTTGTACCACCGTTTGCTTCACCGTAAGTGTATCTACCGCCACCTTCCTGTCAAGGCTGTCACGGCACTCCTCCAGGTCCTCCATCAAGTCGGCGTTCATCCTTGTCTGGTCTACGATTTGCCGCCTCAGTTCGTTGACGGTACCGTTCAGCACGTCTACTTCCAACTGGTCGTAAGGGCGTACCCTGACGAAGTTGTAAGCCCCTGTGCTGTTCTTGAAATGCCAACTGACCCCTACATCGAACGCCAAGTGGGCGTTGTTGAGGTTGAACCGGCTGCGTCGGGCGCTACGGTATCCCTCCATGTCGTACACAATCTGCGGGCTGAAGAAGAAAGTCGTTGCCCGTGCATCGCCCGCGTTGAGGTTGAGCTTGGCGCCCAAGCGGGTGGTCCACGAGTTCACTCCCATCCCGCCGTTGGCATAATAGTGTATGGCGCCTATGCCTGCCACGGCCTCTACCTCCAGCAGGCGAGGCTTCTGCCCGTATCCACCGAAGAGGTTGGACAGGTTCACCGTAGAGAGTAGGTTCACTTCGGCTACGTCCACTGCTGTCTTCGAGGGGCTGGAGTTGACATAAGCGATGCCTTGCAGGCTCAAGCCGAACACCGGGGTGAACAGTTTGGTGAGGTGCAAGCCTACGCCGGGGCTGGCGTTCTTGAACGACACGCTTTTGCTGTCAACCGCCGTAGATAGTCCGGCTTCTATCCCTACCGACCAGTTATCGAGGAATTTGGTCCCTTGAACGATAGTCGTCTTTTGCGGGAGGTGCTTTTGTTGCGCATGGATACCCCATGCGCAACATAAAAGACTGGTTAAGATAATAGTGCGTTTCATAACATCTTGTTGTTTTACTTCGTACTATTACAAGGTTCACTCTACCAGCGGGTTGACCGTGAAGAAAAAGTCCAGGTCTCTGGGCTTCTCCTTTGGCATGGTGAACGAAAGATTGAATCCAGTCACCTTCACCTCTTCGCCGGCATTCACTTGGAGCGTTTTCGACACGTTAATGCCGGTTTGCTTCGATGTGAGTTCCACTTTCAGCTCGGCTGCCTGAGTTGCTTTGCCGCTGAATGCTACTGGAATCTCCACCGTCGACCCGGGCTTGTTTTTGTCTGTTAACGTGTAGTGCACTTCGGCCTTGAGGCCGTTGAGGCTGACGGTCTTGTTAAAGTTTAAACTGAACTCATCTTCGTTGTCGCAAGCCGCCAGGGCAATCATTGTCAAGCCCAGCAGCATAAGGTTCACAATCTTTTTCATTGTCGTTTGGTTTTAAATGAATAATTAAAAGGCTATATAGTCTTTGCTGCAGCTGATAGCAGCAAAAGGGTTAACAATAGCAGCAACATGCCAATATACAGCACGACGTGGTAGTTGCGGCGTGGCTTCTCCAATGAATAATGTCTCTTTTTTCTCATTCCTTTCAGGTTCTTTAAAGTTAGTTTTACTTGTTTCTTGAAGAAAAAGCTGGGAAAGGGCTTCCTTTTATGGAAAAGCCTTGTGCAAAGATAGCAGGAGCGTAGAGACAAGATGTCGCAAATCGTACAAGTATGTAGCGAATCGTACAACATGTTGTAGCGATATGTACAATCTATTGTAGCAATATGTACATTGGATTTTGCTCCAAGGAGGAGGATGCCGTGTTTTGCTCGGGAAGAGAACTTCTTAGAAAAGCGTTTCTTGGGCGCAATATTGTGTCTCACAGCCGCAATATATCTGGTTCACAGCCGCAATTTAACATAAAAAGGGGTTGTTTGTGTCGATATTCTGCCTATTTTTGTCGACAGAACAAACATGCGGAAGCGTACAGTAGAAAGAGTATGAAAGAGACTACATTTGTCACAAGCCATTTTTCCTCCCTCTTGAGGTTTAACACGAGACCTCCGCAGAGCAGGAGAGCATCCATTGTCTTATATATTATGTGGGGAGGTACGATATGTTGACGGCTCACCTCTTTATTCTCACAGCTACATTCGTTGTCACTCTGATAACGACTGCAGCGGCCTTGGTTTGGCATGGCTGTCACATACGTAGAAATAGGAAAGCCATTCGGTTGCTGCTCGAAGAACGGGACTGGGATCCGGGGCTGAAGACCGGGGAGCAAGAGCTGAAACCCGATAGTCTGGAGCTGATGGCTGAAGAGTGGCTGCCTAAGGCCGAGGAGCAGGAGTTGAAGTCTGATACTCTGGAACCAAAGGTTGAGGAGCTACAGCCAAAGGTTGGGCATCAAGAACCTAAGTCTGAAGGGCAGAAACAGAGGCCCAAGAGGCAGAAGCTGAAGGCCGAAGAACGTTTGTCGCCTACCATCACGCTTGCTATAGACACCCCTGCCAGCGAGGCACCGCACTACACGTCGCAACAGCTGACCGTGGGTTTGCACAAGTGGTTGCAGGAGAACCGCAGGTTCATCAGTGTGCGCCGGCTATCGGTCCAGGAGGCTGCCATAGCCCTGCATACCAACCGCACGACGCTTCGCGAGGCGGTGAAGAGCGATACCGGAAAAACCTTGCTGGAATACGTCCGCGTGTTGCAACTCGACTACGCTTGCCGCCTCATGAAGCAGAACTCGAAGCGGAAAATGGAATCCATCGCCATAGACTGCGGCCTCTCGAAAGCCACTCTGTATCGCCTCTTCAAGTCGGAGCTGGGTATCACGCCCGCCGAGTACAAGAAAAAAATCGTCCCCCCAAAAGGCCATAGTAAGAGAGCGTAGCAGGGGAGGAGACGTTTGTGTTGAGTGACGCAAAAGTCAGAGCGGAGGTTGGGCTGACAGTGGGAATACCAACCGTATGTTCCGCTGGATGACTTTCCGTAGGTGTTCCGGCTCCACGCCACGCGTCTCGGCCACACGCCGTAGCACCTCCTCAATGTCGTAGGCGCCGGCATCTGTCTCGATGAAGAGCCGCTCGTCGGGCACTAAGCGGAGCGCTTCCTGGGAATAGTGCGCACCGAATGAGAGGTACAGGCCCTTGTCCAGTAGTTGCATGGCCTGTTGCGGCTTGCCACGGAAGCCGTGCAGTACCCATGGCTGTGACGGGTGGTATCTCTTCCGCACCTCCAGCAACTCGTCTATCGCCTTCACGCAGTGGATGATAAGAGGCAGGCCGTAGGCTTCCGCCCATTGCACCTGTTGCCCGAAGATACGTAGCTGAAGTGCCATCGGCGCCTCGGTCAGTTTGTCGAGGCCCGATTCGCCAATGGCTACGATGCGGTGTCCTGCTATCAGCCCATGCAGCTGCTCCAAGGCAGCCTGGGCGTTCTCCTCCGTCAGTTCCCAAGGGTGGATGCCGGCGGTGACAAGAGCGCTGCCGTTGGCTAAGGCAGCAGGGCTGTGGGTATGGATGTCGAGGGTGGTCACATCATTGATTTTGGGCGAAGATAGTGCTTTCCGGCCAAATGGGCAACTTCTCCTATACTGAACTTTTGTCGCCAGCTGTTGCGCGGGGCTACGCCGTTTCGTTCGTTACTGTATAGGCCATCTTGCGATATTCGCTCGGAGTAAGGTGGAACTTCTCCTTGATGAAACGGTAGAGCGTGGTGTGCGACAGGCCGCACCGGCTGGCTATGGTCTCTATCTTCAGGCTGTTGTTTTCCTCGAGTAGTCGAATGGCTTCGGCAAACTGAAGGCTACGGATGTACTCCTGCAAGGTCTTTCCGGTAGCTCTCTTGATGGCTTCCCGCAGGTAGGTACGGTTGGTCTGCAAGGCCATGGCAGCCTCATCAGCAGTCTGCTTATTTACCTTGGCAAAACGTTTGTCCTCCAGTAGCCAGACACGCAGTCTTGCTTCCAAGAGCTGTTGGCGCTCTTTTTCATCCATGTCGCCCGCCTGCACTATGATAACTCGGGGAGGCACATATTCTTTCTTGGGGAGTAGCACATACGTTTCACCATCTATCACTACGGCATCTTCCACGTCGGCTCCTCCTGTCAGGTACTGTTGATGTTCGATGCGTAAAGGCTGGTCCAATCTTTTGCCACGTTGTTTTCGGTGACTCCAGATGGCCAGTAGAAGCATAAAGAGGAGGAGTAGAAGAAGGAAGCCAATAAGGAAAGTTACCGACACAAAGTATCCTCCCTTTTCGTTTATCACCATTCTGCTAAGTGCTTTCGTGAGAGAAATGTCCTCCTGGGTGTTGGACGAGGAAGGCGCCGTTGCCCACAGTGCTTCGCCAGCATCCGTTTCAATAATCGTTTTGGAAACATGCAGCAAGTCTGGCCTTGGAGTATCAACATGCTCCTTAGCACTCGCTGCCAAGGAGCACATAATGATGAATAGCACCCACAAGGCAACATAGTTTCCATGCAGAAATCGTTTTTTCATACCTGTTATGTAGATTTATAATCAAACAAAGATAGAAAGAAAAAGTTCCAATACCTACGTGTAGGCATCAATTTGCGTGTATGGTTTCTGAATTGCGTCTGTGAACAATAACTTATGCTGATTAGCTTTTTATACGATGTTATATTCTCTTAAATTGCGGTGGTTACAACTTAATTGCGGCTATGCAAAGCGGACTTATATATAGATGAACTACTTTTATAAACTCTGATAATAGTCACTTGGCATGTCAAGCTGATTGGCGGCCGAGGTAAAAGCTAAGTTTGCTTATAATTATCCTTTGGGGATGAACCTTACACCTACCATTGGACAAGGTAGTAGACGGCTACGCATAAGTAATACCTTATTTTAACCAGGCTATGGATAGCCTCTCATGTTTTCTGCAAGCACAGGTAATTCCTCCAACAAAACGACCTCTTTCTCTTTTATTTAAACATTTCTAAACGGGAGTGTCGGCCATGAACGGTCGGCCTCCCTTTCTTGACTCCATCCCTTCTCACCGCTAATCATTCCCGTAAACTCCAATTTATCGGTGAACCCGATTGCACACAACCATCCCGAGTACGATATGCAGAGAAGCTTTATTTCCTCCTCTCTCTCCCTACGTATCTCGAAGTGTCCCAGCATCTTTAGGGCGTTCCCTCTAAGCAAACTGTTTGTTCCATTCGGTGGGAATTCTTTCCCAACGCGTTGGGAAGAAAGTCTCAACGCCTTGGGAAGAAAGTCCCACCACCTTGGGAAGAAAGTCCCACCGCCTTGGGAAAAAAGTCCCAACGCCTTGGGAAGAAAGTTCCAACGCGTTGGGAAAAAGGTCCCACTGCGTTGGGAAAAAAGCCCCAACGTGCTGAGAAAGAATTTACACAGAATGAGGTGAAATGTTTGCTTAGGAAAGGACCATGATAGTAGCTCCTAATATCATGCTAATATCATGTCTAATATCATGGTCTTAATGCGCTGATTGCCAGTATGTAGCAGGCGATAGTGAGAGTAGTGAGAATAGAAATGCAAAAAAACACGTAGGAGGGAGAGCTGAAACACACCCGAAAGTGTGGAAGAGAGCGAGCCTTTTCGGCTTTTGCACCCTGCGTCACCCCATTTTCGGATGTATACGATTGGCGTATCAATATACGCTATTATACTGTATTCGAGATGGTTTTGCGCAATGTTGCTCACTTATAAATTGGAGGTTACGGGAGTGGTAAGCGGTGAGTGATGCGTGATTGGCCGTACACGATTCTGACACGGCGGTGGTAACTGAAATCCTCCTCTCCCGCGGAGGGGAGGTGGCCGAAGGCCGGAGGGGAGGGACAAAAAAGCAGAATACCTATTTAATACGATAAGTAGGTAGGGAAGGCATATTAGATGATATAATATAAATATGTACGTTCATTATTTGTCCCTCCCCTCCGGCCTTCGGCCACCTCCCCTCCGCGGGAGAGGAGGATTTCAGTTACAACCGCCGTGTCAGAATCGTGTACGGCTAATCACTAACATAACCTCCAATTTATCAGCAAGTCTAATTGCACAAAACCATCCCGAGTACAGTATAATCACTAATGTAAGCTCCAATTCACTGGTGTGGCGTGGCGCTTTTGCTTTCCATCTTCACTTCTCCATTCTTCAGGCCTGTACCCCGTGCGGTGAGGGTAATTTCTCCGGCGGTCTCGCCCGTTTGTACAATGACGGTGAGCATACCGCCGAAGGCGTGCATTTGTGGGTGTTGGAAAGGCTCAAGGCAGGTAGGATCGCCGTTGGCGATGGCACGGAAACGACCGGTACCCTGTACGCTGAAACGGAGCAAGCGGCTGTCGGTGGGGCAGAGGTTGCCTGCCTTATCCACCACACGCACGGTGACGTAGGCCAAGTCTTTACCGTCGGCGGTGAGGAGGGTACGGTCCGCCGATAGCTCTATGTGATGCGGCTTACCGGCTGTGCGCATGGTGCGTTCGGCCACGGGTTGACCTTCTTTGTTGTAGGCCACCACTTTCACCTCACCCGGTTCGTAGACGGCATTCATCCACATCAGGCGGTAGCGGTGGAGCAGCGAGCTGCTTCCCTTGCTCTGCTTGCCGTAGCTGCGACCATTGATGAAGAGTTCGGCAGTGGGGTAGTTGGTATAAACAAAGATGGGAGTGACCTGTCCCTCGCGCCCCGGCCACGTCCAGTGGGGCAGTATGTGGAGGGTCTCCGCCTGCGGGTTCCACACGCTACGGAAGAGGTAGTAGCGGTCTTTGGGCAGGCTGGCCAGGTCGATGATGCCAAACATGGAACTGTGGTTGGGCCAGGCATCGGTGTCGTAGGGCGATGGCTCGCCGAGGTAGTCGAAACCTGTCCATACAAACTGTCCGAGTGTCCAATGATGGTCTTCGGCGAGGGCAAAATCTTCGTCGGGAAGGTTGGACCACGGACAGGCCTCTACGTCGTACGAGGAGCATTGGTGGTCGGCGTAGGTGGCACCTTTTTTCTCCTCCACGGGGAACTTGTACACGCCACGGGAGCTGATGGTGGAGCCTGTCTCGCTGCCGAGTATGAGGTTTTGCGGCAGTTGGCGGTAGGCTTCCTCGTAGCGCTGGGTGCGGTAGTTCAGTCCGGGTATGTCGAGCAGGGCGGCGAAACCGTTGTCCAGCACGCAGCTTACTTGGTCCATGCCGCAGGTCACGGGGCGCGTGGGGTCTTCGCGGTGGCAGATGTCCTGGAGGAAACGGGCCACCTTGTAGCCGTTGGGGCTGCACTGCGTGGGCACCTCGTTGCCGATGCTCCACATTACCACGCAGGGGTGGTTGCGGTAGTGGCGCAGCATGTTGGTCATGTCGCGTTCGGCCCACTCGCTGAAGTAGCGGTGGTAGCCATTGGCGCATTTGGCGATGTCCCATTCGTCGAAAGGCTCAATCATCATCATAAAGCCCATCTCGTCGCAGAGTGCCACCAGCTCGGGAGCAGGCATGTTGTGCGAGGTGCGTATGGCATCGCACCCCATCTCCTTGAGCAGGCGAAGCTGGTGTCGGAGTGCCGCCGTGTTGACGGCCGCTCCCAGCGGGCCGAGGTCGTGGTGGTTGCACACACCTTGGAACTTGCGTGGCTGTCCGTTGAGGTAGAAGCCGCGGTCGGCCACATACTCTATGCTGCGGATGCCGAAGCGGGTGGTATAGCTGTCTACCTCCTGCCCATTGGCGTAGATGGTGGACACGGCCCGGTAGAGTGCCGGGTGTTCGGGACTCCAGCGCTCGGGCTTCGGGACGATGAAGTTCTGTTCGAAGGGCATCCCGTGGTTCAGCTTGGCGGTGTTGTCTTTGGTGGCCACCACCTGCCCGGTGGGGGAGAGGATGTGTGTGAGGATGCGTATGGGCTGTCCGTCTGTTGCTCCCTCAAGGGTGGTGAGCAGGCGTACAGAAGCGAAGTCGTCGCCCACGTGTGGGGTGGTGAGTTGCGTGCCCCATACGGGCACGTGCAGGGGGTTGGTGGCGATGAGGTGTACATTGCGGTAGAGTCCTGCTCCGGGATACCAGCGCGAGGACTCGGGACGGTTTTCGAGGCGCACGGCCAAGGTGTTGTTTCGTCCGTCTTTGTTCAGAAGGGAGGTGACGTCGCAATGGAACGAGTTGTAGCCGTAAGGCCAGAAACAGGCTTCCTGCCCGTTGACGTAGACGCGGGCTTCGCTCATGGCTCCGTCGAAGAGGAGGGTGATGTCTTTGTGGATAGGCGCGTCGAAGTGGGTGCGGTACCAGCCGGTGCCTACGTAGGGCAGTCCGCCGGTACGTCCGGTCTTGCGGCTGGCTTTTTGTTCGAAGTTCTGGGTGATGGCCACCTCTTGCAGGTCGTTCTTTACGTCGAAGGGACCGTAGATAGCCCAGTCGTGGGGGATGGTGACGCTCTCCCACCTCGAATCGTCGAAGGAGGGTTGTGCGGCACCGACTGGGTCGCTCTTGCTGAATCGCCAGTCCTTGTCGAGTAGCGTGGAGGTGCGCTGGGCCGCGGCGGCTGTGGCGAATGTCACAGCCGCCAGGAGTAGGAGTTGTTTAAGGTTTCTCATCTGTTGCTATGTTATGATGGTTCGTTTCCAAAGAGAATGTGTGGGGAGAGAGTGGTAGAGAGAGGATATGGCAGGGGATGTGTTACCCCACAGCCCTTTTCTCGTTCTCTACGCCATTGCCTCGGAATTGTACGGCGCTCTGTCCGGTAGTGTTCTTGAAGAAACGGCTAAAGGTGGCTTGGTCTTCAAAGCCAAGGGTATCGGCAATCTCCTTGACGCTCTTGTTGCTGTAGAGCAACAGGCGCTTGGCTTCTGTCTCTATCCGCTCGTGGATGACCTTGAGCGGGGTGGGCTGCTTGTAGATGGCGAAGAGGCGGGAAAGCGTCTTGGGCGTCTTGTGCATCATGTCGGCATAGTCCTGTACCTGCTTCTTGTTACGGTAGTGCTCGTCCACCAGGTTATAGTATTGGCGTACGATGTCGAAGTTGGTGGCTTTCTCTTCTTCGGTGACGTTTAGCTGCTGGAAAGCGATGCGTGTGCACTGGATAATAAAGGCCTTGAGCATGGTGCGTAGGGTCTCCTCTTGCAGGCTGTCGGCCACCGCGAACTGCCTTTCCAGTATGTCCAGAATGCTGGTTAAGGCATGGCTCTCGTCGGGGGTGATGGTGATGCGTACCGGCTCCGAGGAACCTTTGAAGAGGAAGCCACTGCACGACACCTCTTTATCGTTCTCGTAGATACAGTAGAAATTGCAGTTGAACATGAGCGTGAGGTATTGCCCCTGCACCTCCTTGAAAAGGAGATGTTGCAAGTGGGTGAGCGAAATTACTTCGTTCTCGTTCAAGGTGATGGTCTGGTCGTCAATCTCTACGGTGACATGCCCCTTGCGTACCCATATAAATTTGTAGAGCCGTTCCGATTGGAGGCTCTTCTCTTGCTGACAATCGTCGGTGAGAATGAAGGTCCCTTTCAGTTTATTGGTGTATCTTAGTAGCATTGTGGTCCTTTCTTTTCTTTACCGTGTGGTGGGGTCCATGGCTGAGGCTTCGAACGAGAGTGGTAACAGGTCGCCGATGCTTTGTATTTCGTAGATGCCTTTTAGGCCATATAGAAGGATGCGGATGTGCTGATTGTAGCGTTTCTCCGTTTCGAGAATCACTTGGCGGCAGGCGCCACAGGGGGGGATGGGGTCGTTGACAAACCCCTCTTCGGTCCGTGCGGCGATGGCTAAGGTCTGCACGGGCTGGTCGGGGTACTGTGAGTTGGCATAGAATAAAGTGGTGCGCTCGGCACAAAGCCCAGAGGGATAGGCGGCGTTTTCCTGGTTGGAGCCGGTTACCACTGTCCCGTCGGCCAATAGGACGGCTGCTCCTACGGCAAAGCGTGAATAGGGAGAGTAGCTCCGCCGAGTCGCTTCCATAGCTGTTTGCAGCAATGTTTTGTCGTCCGCTCCCAGCTCTTCAAACTGGTAAACGTGAATGATGGAGGTAATAGTTAGAACTCTCATACAAATTGGGTGTGTTAAGACATTAGTTATCTAAAATGTCACAAAGTTAGGAAAGAGATTGGTAATCCCAATTATTTTTTTGATTTTTGTGACCAGAAACCGCATATTAGAGAAGTATGAAGAATAAAATCAGTCGGCTCTCCCTCTTAGTTGCTTTGCTCTTCTTCGCCTTGAATGCCGAGGCGCAACGTCGCAATACCCGTTATGTGGAGTATATAAAGAAGTACGAGGAACTTGCCGTGGAGCAGATGAGGCTGCATAAGATACCGGCCAGCATCACGTTGGCTCAAGGCTTGCTGGAGAGTGGAGCCGGGATGAGCCAGCTGGCACGCCAGAGCAACAACCACTTCGGCATCAAGTGTGGTGGCGACTGGCGAGGGCGGAGCGTGAGGCACGATGACGATGCCCGTGACGAGTGCTTCCGTGCTTACAAGCAGGTGCGCGACTCGTACGAAGATCATTCGGCCTTCTTGCTGCGGGGGAGCCGCTATGCGTTCCTTTTCAGGCTGGACATCACCGACTATAAAGGATGGGCCAAGGGGTTGAAGAAAGCCGGTTATGCCACCGACCCCTCTTATGCCAACCGCCTGATTACCATCATTGAGGACTACGAGCTATACAAATATGACCGTCGGGGCGTGTACTCCGAACGTAAGCTGGAGAAGAATCCCTGGCTGATGAACCCGCACCAGGTGTACCTTGCCAACGATATCGCCTACATAGTGGCTCGCGATGGCGATACCTTCAAGGCATTGGGTAAAGAGCTGGACATCAGCTGGAAGAAACTGGTGAAATACAACGACCTGCAACGCGACTATACCTTGATGCGGGGCGACATCATCTACCTGAAGAAGAAAAGGAAGAAAGCCGCCAAGCCGTACCTGGTATATGTGGTGAAGGATGGGGACTCCATGCACTCCATCTCTCAGAAGTATGGCATCCGCCTGAAGAACTTGTATAAGATGAACCGGAAAGAGGCCGACTACGTGCCGGAGATTGGCGACCGCCTGCGCCTTCGTTGACGCATCCCGGCCCCAGCAAGTTTTTTGTGGCAATACTCTTTGAATCTTGATGGAATAAACTACCTTTGTCCCATCAGAGTGTCTGATTATTAATGCTCAAGCCTATGAAAAGACGTTGCTATAGTACGGTATGCTTATTGTTTGCCGTAGCGCTTGTCCGGGCAGAGGAGTCCGTGCCGGTGTCCAACGCCTCCCACTGGGAGAGGTATCAACACCTATATATATTATCGTATGTATTGGTGTTGGTTGCGTTGATAGCGCTCATTTGGTGGCAGGTGCGTCTGCGCCGGAAAGAGACCCAGCGGAGGCGCCATGTACAGACACGCCTCCTGGTACAGAACAAACTGGTGGAGCAGCGCGATGAGTTCGACAACATCTTCCACTCCATCAAAGCCGGTATCGTGACCTACGATGCCAGTCTGCACATCCATTTCATCAACCATGCCTTGATGCAGATGGTGCACCTTCCCCCCGAAGGCGATGGGCGAGGCTACGAAGGACGGCCTGCCGGCAGCATCTTCCACATCTTCCACAACGGTAAGGATATATTGCATAGCATGTTGAACGGTGTGCTGAAAAGCGGGCAAAGTCAAGAAATCCCGGCAAACACCTTTGCCAAGGAGACGGGGACAGGCCGGTACTTCCCCGTGTCGGGCGAGATACAGCCGATATATGGGCGCAACAAGAAAAGCGTGAAAGGCTTGGTGCTCTACTTGCGCAACACCACGAACGAGGAGAGGCAGAAACGCTTCTTCAATATGGCGGTAGACGAGAACGGTATCTACCCCTGCCAGTACGATACGGAAAGCAATAGCTTCCTCTTCCCGCAAGGGTTCCTCATGCGTTTCGGATTCAACGAGGGCATCAACATCATCTCGCGGGCAGACATCAACCGCATCATCCATCCACAGGACTTGCCCGTCACCAGTCTCTCTTTCGATAAGATTTTGCTGGGCAAGCTGAACGACACCCGCCTGAGCTTCCGGGTGTGCAACGCTGCCGGCGAGTATGAATGGTGGGAGTTCCGCTTCTCGGTGACGAAAGGGATAGAAGAAGGTTCGCTCTACAATGTGCTGGGCGTATGCCAGAACATCCAACGCTTCAAAGATGCCGAGCAGGGGATGAAGGAGGCGCGCGACAAGGCCCTACAGGCCGACCGCCTGAAAACGGCATTCCTGGCCAACATGAGCCATGAGATACGAACACCACTCAATGCCATAGTAGGGTTCTCGGACCTGCTGAGCAACGCCAGCGACTTCAGCCCGGAAGAGGTGCAGCAGTTTGTAGAGACCATCAATAAGAACTGTGCGTTGTTACTGGCCCTCATCAACGACATCCTCGACCTGTCGCGCATAGAGTCGGGAACGATGGAGTTTGTGCTGGCCGACCACAACCTGCCCTTGTTATTAAAGAATATCAATGACTCCCAACGGCTCAACATGCCGCCAGGCGTGGAGCTGAGGTTGCAGCTGCCGCCGGGGGAGAAAACCATCATCAAAACCGATAGCTTGCGCCTGCAACAGGTGGTGAACAATCTTATAAACAATGCTGCGAAGTTTACGACAAAAGGGAATATAACCTTCGGCTATGAGTACAGCGAAGAGCAGGGTTGCGTCTCTTTGTTTGTGGAGGATACAGGCGTGGGAATATCGGAAGAAGGGTTGAAGCATATCTTTGAGCGATTCTATAAGGAGGACAACTTCACGCAGGGCGCAGGATTGGGGCTGAGCATCTGCTCTACCATAGTAGAACATTTGAATGGTACCATCTCCGTAGCCTCAGAGTTGGGGAAGGGCACCCGTTTTACCGTGCGTATTCCAAAGAGTTATGAATAGTTAAATCCTGCTAATTGCCATGTCGATATGGTAGACAAAGGCCGTATTAATGACTATTTAGTGTTATTTTTGCATCAATTTTAGTTTAATGTTAATAGAAAAAAAATGAAACAGGAAATTAGGCCCGCTACCGGGCATCTGGGTGTCTTGGTAGTTGGGGTTGGTGGCGCGGTTGCCACTACAATGATTACGGGTACACTGGCCTCACGCAAAGGGTTGGCAAAACCTATAGGTTCTATTACACAGTTGGCCACCATGCGCACGCAAGACAACCAAGAAAAACTCATCAAGGAGATTGTCCCTTTGGCAAACTTGAACGACATCGTATTCGGTGGCTGGGACATATTCCCCGACAACGCCTACGACGCAGCAAAATATGCCGAGGTGCTGAAAGATAAAGACTTGGATGGGGTGAAGGATGAACTGCAAGCCATCAAACCCATGCCGGCCGCTTTCGACCACAACTGGGCTAAGCGCCTGAACGGTACGCATATCAAGAAAGCGGCTACCCGTTGGGAGATGGTGGAACAACTCCGCCAGGACATCCGCGACTTCAAGGCAGCCAACCACTGCGACCGCATCGTAGTACTGTGGGCCGCCAGCACCGAAATATATATTCCCCTGTCGGATGAGCACCAGTCGCTCGCCGCATTGGAAAAAGCGATGAAGGAGAACAATACCGAAGTGGTATCGCCCAGCATGTGCTACGCTTATGCCGCCATTGCCGAAGGTGCTCCTTTCGTGATGGGTGCCCCCAACCTCTGCGTCGATACCCCGGCCATGTGGGAGTTCTCCAAGAAGATGAACGTGCCCATCACCGGCAAGGACTTCAAGAGCGGGCAGACACTGATGAAGACGGTGTTAGGCCCGATGTTCAAGACCCGTATGCTGGGTGTCAGCGGATGGTTCTCTACCAACATCTTGGGCAACCGCGACGGCGAGGTGCTCGACGACCCCGACAACTTCAAGACCAAGGAAGTGAGCAAGCTGTCCGTACTCGATACCATCTTCGAGCCGGAGAAGTTCCCCGACCTGTACGGCGACGTTTACCACAAGGTGCGCATCAACTACTATCCTCCCCGTAAGGACAACAAAGAGGCTTGGGACAATATCGACATCTTCGGATGGATGGGCTATCCGATGGAGATTAAGGTCAACTTCCTTTGCCGCGACTCCATCCTGGCAGCTCCTATCGCCCTCGACTTGGTGCTCTTCAGCGACTTGGCTTCTCGCGCCGGTATGTGCGGCATCCAGACGTGGCTCTCGTTCTTCTGCAAGAGTCCGATGCACGACTTCGACCACCTGCCGGAGCACGACCTCTTCACGCAGTGGAGAATGGTGAAGCAGACTCTGCGCAACATGATTGGCGAGAAAGAGCCTGATTATCTGGCTTAATCCTATATGTAGGCACGGATTGTACGGATGCACGGTGAAGAACCGTGCCTTTCCGCACAGTCCGTGCCTAACCTGTTTTTATAGCTTACGTATGCGTCCACCTTTTCTACCTGTACTGATAGGCACGGGCTTCGGCTCCGGCTTTTCTCCTTTTGCTCCGGGCACTGCCGGAGCTTTGTTGGCTTCTGCCCTCTGGGTGGCGCTCTATTTCCTTTTGCCTTTCCAACTCCTGCTTTGGGTTACGGTAGGGCTTATCCTCCTTTTCAACGTGGCCGGCATCTGGGCGGCCGATAGGTTGGAGCCTTATTGGGGCGAAGACCCGTCGCGCGTGGTGGTGGACGAGATGGTAGGTGTGTGGCTTTCGCTGCTGGCGGTGCCCAACACCGGCTACTGGTACTGGTACGCCCTCGGGGCGTTTGCCTGGTTTC
>JAISIX010000049.1 GCA_031261805.1 Mediterranea sp. (in: CFB group bacteria) | reverse complement strand
CGACGAGCCTTTTTCTGCAACCCCGAAGCGGGTTGAACTCCCTTACTATCGGCTATTCAACCCCATTCGGGGTTGCAGGGTTTGAGCCACCATATACCCCCGGTTGCACCGGGGGTTAGCAAAATTCAACGCCTCCGGCGTTACCCGTACCGACTTATGATACAGCCTCCGCACACGCTTCATGATACCCGGCAGCAAGCTGCCGGGCTATGAAACAATCACCACTAACGGGGTGCTGACTGCGGCGGCTAATCACTAATCACTAATCACTACTCATCACTCCGTCTTTATCGTCTCTGCCGGGTTGACCCGTAGCGCTTGCCGTATCTGCCAACTCAGCGTGAGCAGCGACAACAGCACGGTGAGCAGGCCGGCCGCGACGAATATCCACCCCGACAGGGGCGTGCGGTGGTAGAAGCTCTCCATCATCTTACTGATGGCGATGTAGCTGGCAAGCGTGCCCAGTACGAAGGCGACGCCCCACAGGTAGAGGTACTTGCGCAGCAACAGGCGGAAGATGTCGGAATGGGTAGCGCCGTTCACCTTGCGGATGCTGATTTCCCGATAACGGCGACGGATGTCGTAGAGCGACAGGCCGAACAAGCCCAGGCAGGACACGCCGATGGCTATGGCGGCAAAGGTGGTGTAGATGCGCATGGTGCGCCGGTTCTCCTTGTACTGGTCGGCAATGCGGTCGGTCAGGAAGGAGTACTCGAAGTCGCCCTTCCCGTTGAGGACGTGGTACAGGGTGTCGAGATATGCGATGGCCGCCTTCTCCTTGCCGGGCACGATGGCGGCTATAAGCGGGGAGCTGCCTTCGCCCGTGGGAGAAACGAAGCTAAACGCTACCGGTGCGTCGGCATTGGCCAGGCTGCCCACCACAAAGTCCTCTACCACCCCTACTATCTGGTACGGCGGATTCTTCGACATGTCTCCATTGTCGGCGTACCACAGCCGCCGGTCGGACTGTAGGGTCGCGGTGTGCCAGTCGGTGATGTGGAATTGGCGCAGCAAGGCCTTGTTGACGATGAACTTGTATTGGGCAAACTGGTCGGTATGGTCCCACCATCGGCCATCGGCCAGCTTAAATTCGAACATCTTCATGGCTGTAGGACCCATAAAGAGCACCGTCGCCTGCCGCTTTTCACCGGTAGAAGAGGTGAAATCGGTCCCGAACCCGCTGAGGGGCGGTGAGCCGTAAGTCCACTGTTCGAATAGCGGAGAGGCATTCATCCGTTCCGCTATCAGCCCTATGTTCTTCTGCACCTTCTGATGATGGGCTTCCCATTGCTCGCGCGTCATCTCATCGTTGGTGATGAGTTCGTCCTGCATGTTGCACATCACGATGCCTTGTGTGCGGTAACCCATGGGGTAGTGCAGCAGGTAGCGCAGCTGGAGGCCAAAGTAGATAGCCGTGCTGACCAGCGCTATGGAGATGACGTACTGAGCCAGCAGGAAACCGGTGCGCGACTTCGACGAACGAAGGCTTCTGAGGCGTATGGAGGTAAGGAGGGGCATCGCCACCAGCAGGGCTATGGAGCACCAGACGTCGAACCAGACGTCGTTCTGCACGGATATGTCGAACCAGCGGTAAACCAGGCCACGTGTCAGCTCCACAAAGGACCAGATGCAAAGCAACGCGAACGCCATCAGGCAGAAGTTCTCCGTATAGAGTTGCCCGAACAAGTCGCGCCGTCGAGCGCCAAAGATCCGCTTCACCCCAAACTCCCGTTGCCGCTTGAGCATCACCACGCTGTGGAGGTTCAGGTAGTTGAACACCCCGACCATCAGCAACAAGGCGGCCGCCAGCGTGAGGATAACCAGTGACGACGGGTTGCCTTTGGCCATTACGCCTTCCCATCCCTCGAAACGGCTGCTCAAGTATAGCCCTTTCATCGGAATGAGCTGGTAGGACACGTCGTTCCCGCCATAAGCCATCAGTTTCATGGGAGTGCTATTCTTTTTGTTGAGGGCCACTACGTCGTCGGCCCGGTAGAGGCGTACCAGATCCATCTCAACTCTTGTCCACATCTGTGCCAGGTCCCGATTGAGCACCAAGTCGAATGTGATGGATGACTTGACGGGAGGTTGGCCGATGACACCCACCACGGTGACCTCTTTGCCGGTGCCGGTCATCAGCGTTTGCCCCAGCGGGTCTTTGTTGCCAAACAGTCGCTTGGCCAGTTTCTCCGTCAGCAAGGCATCGGTAGGCGCTTGCAGTGTGCCCCGGCCCAGCACCACCGGGTGCGGCACCATCTGCAGGAAGCTGCTGTCGGTAGCCAGAGAAGCAATGTTGTAACGCCGTTGGTTCAGTATGATGTGGTCGTCGGGATTCTGGATAAACCTCCCCACTTTCTCCACGCAAGGGTCGTCCAGCGGGTCACGGTAGTTGGGGTCATGGTTGTAGTCGCGCGAGCCGGTCGGCAGCTGCTGGCCGTTGGTCACACAGGTCATAAAGAACGTCCGGTCCAGATGAGGGATAAAGCTATCGACACTCCGCTCTTGGTGCACATAGCGGATAAGGATCAAGGCCGAGGCGACACTAACAATCAGCCCCACTAAGTTAATGACCGTATAGGCACGAAAGCGAGACAACACACGCAAGGAGGAAAGCAACTGTTTTTTCATTCGATTTATTCTTTTAAGTTGGTAGGGAGCAGACAAATAGCGTGCCAAACACGTATCATACTTAGTATAAGCGATATACACATTTACGCCTCATCCCGCGATTGTGCGGAAGCGCACGCATTGGGTGCAATATCGCACGTTCCGCTCAAGGGCTACGGGGAGGAGTGATCTATCTCAGAACGGGTAGCCGATGGCGAAGTGTATGCCGATGTTACGGAAGAAGGCACCGTCGGCATTGTAGTAGCCCGGACGGGTGGTGGCGTAGGGCAGGTGGAGGGGTACGCCCAGGTCGAGGCGGAAGACGAGGATGTCCATATCGTAGCGGAAGCCGAGGCCGGTGCCGAGGGCTATCTGCTTGGCGAAGGTGCGCAGGCGGAGCTGCGAGTCGGGGCGCGACTCGTCCTTGCGTAGCAACCATACGTTGCCCGCGTCCATGAAGGCGGCTCCCCAGAAGCTGCCGAGCAAACGGAAGCGGTACTCCACGTTGGCCTCGAAGCGGAAGGTACCCGTCTGGTCGAGGTAGGAGTACCTCCCCTCCTTGGGCTTGTAGCCCCCCGGGCCGATGCTGCGCACGGTGAAGGCGCGGATGCTGTTGGCCCCTCCCCCATAGACCTGCTCGCTGTAGGGAGCCACCGTAGCGTTGCCGTAGGCCAGCAGCGCCCCCATGGCCACCCGGGCGGCCACCTTGTTGTTCTTGTCCAGGTTCCACAGGTATCGATACTCCGTATTGACTTTCATGAACTGAGCGAAGGGCACGCCCAGCAGACGCTTGTCCTGCTCCCGCAACGAGCGTCCTGCCGCCCGGTAGATGAGGGAGGTGATGTTGCCGGCCGAGGCGACGGTGGTCTGCCACCACACGGGGTTCTTCACCCGGCGGGAGGTGGCGTTGTCGAAGGTGTAGGTGTACTCCATGGACGGGATGAACTGGTCCTTGAGGCTGACGTAGAGGGCGGGGTTGGCGTCGGCCACCTCCTTGAAGGCGTCGGACTGGTTGCGCAGCACGTTGAACGTGAGCTTGAAAGGGGTGATGCTATGTCGGCGGGTACGGTTGGGCTTGAAGTCGTAGGTCACGTTGCCGCCGAAGGAGAGCAGCTTGTAGTA
>JAISIX010000020.1 GCA_031261805.1 Mediterranea sp. (in: CFB group bacteria) | reverse complement strand
GGTTCACAAAGGCGTTTGTCTCCTGGGTGGTGGGCAAGCGCCATTTCCCTCGCGTGATATACGCGCAAATGTCTCCAAGCCCATTGTTATTGACAGAGCCATAGTTCGCATCGTAGGAGAGTTGGCCGGTAAAGGCTTCTGTACAATAGGAAATCGTCGCCCAAGCGTTGATATCTGTCCCGCTGACATAGCCCGTGCAGGTACCCGAGGTGCTCTTGGGCGTATATAGCACCGTGAGTGTGGGGTGGTAGATATCGCCTTTCTCACCTTTGGGCGAGACACCCGTCAGCGAGCCGAACTTGAAGAACACCCCTTGGTAGCCCTCCTTGTCCGTCTTCGACTGTTCGAAGGTAAGCTTCGAGCCATCCCAGTAGATGTTGGAGCGTGCCCACGTACCCGAGGGCAGGCCTTCGTCGACCCACTGATAGGGCTTTTTCGTCAGTTTGCTGACCACGTTATACTCTTTGCCCGGTGTCAGATTTCCATCGTTTGAGCTGGCGGTAGAGATAGTGAGCTTTGTCGGCCCGTCGATGGACAGCTCTTCCCCGGTGTCCTTGATGAAGGAGAGCTTGTTCAGCTGGATGTAAGTCTGTGCCCCTTCTACCGGCATGAACAGGAACGCCGGATATTCTATACGTGTGTATTTGGTCCCTGTGCTCAGCTTGAAGAAGTTGGCCTCCGTCTCGCCCGCGGTGTCTCCACCGCTCCAGATGTCCGAGACCTTCTCCGTACCCGTATCTACCAGCTTGCTCATGTTGAGTGTGGCCAATGGGTAACGCGGCCCGAACGAAGCCTGTAGCTGTCCGATGGTCTCTTCGGCGGCGTTCACCTGCAACGACCATTGCAGTCGGGAAAACAGGTGATGGAACACGATGGGTTCAGTCCTTTCTTGGGTGGTCGACACATTGTCTATCAACGCATAGATAGCATCGGTCGGGTCGCAGGAGTTGGACACGCTTGGGTAGCCTGTCAGGGCGGTAGCCCGGGTATATCCCTCATCGCTGGGTTTGGTGTATTGGGTGGTGTACACCGGTATGCTGGCACCATCTATCACCCTGCCTGGAGCACATTCGGTGTATTTGTTGTAGATAGAGTGCCTGACCTCTTCGGGGCCTCCCTCGAAGAGTTGATTCAGCTTCCAAGTGGCGTACGAGGTGTAACCCGGTCGTTGGTTGTTGGAGTAGAACGCCAGCTTGTAGTTGGTTCCGTTCTGCGGCATCTGGATGGCGAGGTTCCCTTCGTTGTCTACCACCAGTACCTCGTAGCCCACGACGTCTTGGGGCGCTTCCGGTTTGAACGCGAGCATCAGCACCTCTACGCCTTTTGACAGCGATGGGGCATCATCGGCTCTTGTCGGGGCTGATTCACGAAGCTCCGTCTCCAGCATGTATCCGTTGCCCAAGTCTTGGACGACGTGCTGGGGGGGTGTCTCTTCGTTTTCCCATTCGGTCCCGGTGGCGTTCCAGCCATTTCCCCGTGTCGCGAGATGGAGTGTTACCATTCCGTTCTCGTCGGGAGTCAAGGGAGTCACCTCCTCCTCCGGCGGCAGTGGTTCGCCGTCGGGTGGGAGTGTGTCCTTGCTGCAACCATCCATGCCCAACAGGGTCGTGGTTGCGAGGATAAAGTAAAAAATAGTCTTCTTCATCTTATATTATAAAATGGTTCTTTTATTTCTTCATGCAACGTACGGGAAGCGCGAAGTCTTTGCCGTGTAAAGTGACCATGGTCTGCATAGGCCCATTGCCTACCAAGGCGAATCCAACAGCAGTAGTGTTTATTGAATATCCTGGTCCGTGCAGGAAATAGAATATTTCGGCCTTGGGGCTTGTCTCCCGGTAAGCTACCAATTCGCCAGGGGTGGGGTCGGTCTTGTTGTTCGAGACACGTCCGCCTGACGAAGGGAGGACGTATTCGCCTTTGTCCTTCAAAGGCTTGATGACGAGCGAGTACGACTGTGTCATCAGCCCTGCCCCCGTTGGGTCGTTGGGGTCGATGAAGTCCTTACCATTAGCATACTGGTCATACCACATTCCTAAGTTGTCATCGGGACGGGTTGTGCCAACCTCGTTTCCTGCCTTGCCGGCAAACGTATTCACCCAAGATTCCACGATGCTTCCCCTGGGTAGGCGCCAACTTCCTCCAGTGATATAGGCACAGATGTCACCGGTGTTGCTCGCTTGGTTCGTCGCTATTTCGGATGGGTCTTCACCTGCGTAATAGTGTATGTCGTCCCAAGCCCATCCGGTCTCTATTTGATGGCCGGCATAAGCAGCACCTACCGCGCCTTGGGGCGTATAGATGGGGGTGGCGTTGTTATAATATCGTCCTGCGGGTGAGATGCCTATCAGCGAACCCCACTTGAAGAACACGCCTTGTTTGTAGCCACTGTAGCCTTTGTCCGTCTGGTCGAACGTAAGCTTCGTGCCGTCCCAATAGATGTTGGAAGCCGCCAGGTCGTTCTCTGCCACGCCGGGTTCATCCACCCATTTGTCATCCTCTGCCTTGGTGAGCTTGGAGGTGAGGATGTAGTTTTTGCCTAAGTCCCATCCATAAGTGGTCTCTCCAATAGAGTTCGTCCCGTTCGACGGCAAGGGCAGATTGATGGCCTGTTCTTTTATCTCGGTGGCTACCCCATTCTTTTCGATAACCAAGCTGTTGAAGCCAACTTGGCCTTGGGTCGTGCTTGGATTGGGCATAAAACGACGTGTAGGGAACGTGACGCTCGTCAGTCCGGATGCCTCGCTATAGAAAAAACGTCCATAAGGTGGGTAGTAGGGGCTTGAGTTTCCTCCGAGTATCATATCCGACAGGCCTTCATCATAGCATATCGAGTAAGGAGTCAGTACAGCTGAATTGTAACGCACTAAGAGATCGGCATCGATTCCACCAATCGTTTCTCCTGCGGCGTCGTTTACTTGCAAGGTCCACGTTATTTGTGGTAGGATATGATGGAAAGTGATGGTTCCCACGCTTTTGTTGCCAGTAGAAGTAGTGCTGATGTCCGAAACGCGGGCATACATGATGTCTACCGGCTCCAAGATGTTGTTGTCATCGACGACACTCGTCAGAAAAGGTATATTTCCTGCGGCTGAGGATCCTGCCGTACTGGTAGGGCTTACAGATATAAACTGGCCGTATTGATCCGACGGTATAGCAGCTGTGGTGGACTCGCCATAGACAAACACACCTGGTAGCCATTGCGTGTCGTTCCGGTGCTCGGAGTAGAACACCAGCTGGTACGGATAGTCCGCTTGTTTCAGCTGGATGTTCACCTTGCCGTTTGTTACTTGGAGCACCTCGTAGCCAACTACTGCTGTGTTCCTATTCTTTGCAATTGGGTACGTGTTTGTTTGGTTCTGATTGAGTGCTATCATAAAGATAGTTCCGGTACCGAAGGAGGTCACTCCACCACGCGTGGCGGACTGTGGGGCAGTGCTCAGGGTTGTCTCCAGTACGTATCCGTTGCCCAAGTCTTGTTTGAGCGAGGTGGGTGCCGTGGTACGGGTGTTGGCATCGGCCTCCCACTGTGTACCTATTTGCGCTTGCAGGGTCACCATGCCATTCTCGTCGGGCACTAAAGTCTCCCCTCCATCAGGCGTTGTCTCATTGCTGCACGCCGCAAAGCCCAGTAGGGCGAAGGCCAGCGTGAGGGTTGCTGCTATTTTATTGTTGATTCGTCTCATTGAATGATAGTTAATTCATTTATACATTTACTCTACGCTATTTGATAGGCTGGAAATCGTTGTCCGACTCGTCCACGTCCTCATAATCGTCTATCACGACATCGTCGCCGGTGTCTGTTCCCGGCTTCTTGGTCACTTTGCTGGTGAGGATGTAGTGCGTATTATATTCATTCGTAAGCATAGGCAAGGTGATATATTGGCCTTTGATTTCGGTCGCTATCCCATCTTTTACGATTCCCAAGGTGTGGAAACCAATCCTGTTAGTGGGTGCACTTGTATTTGGAAGGAACCGGCGTGCGGGAAACGTGACGCTTGACTGGCCGGATGTCCCATTGTAATAGAAGAAGCGTTCTCTCTTCTCGTCTTCTGACATAAAAGTGGCTGCATTCTTTGGATATATCATGCTTTCCTCTTTAAGTCCGTCAGGGTCGCATACCTTATCGAAAATCGTTATGCCCCCTTCAAAACGGGGGTAGAACTGTGCGTCTACCTTGCCTATTGTCTCTCCCGCACCGCCGTTTACTTGTAGCGTCCAGGTGATTTGGGATAATATATGGTTGAACGCAATGGTGCCCAAACTGCTTCCTGCGGTCGTGCTGACATTGGCGATGCTGGTGTACATCACGTCAACAAGTTCTTTGATGCTTGACTCTTCGGCTACGCTGGACTTTAGGGGTATATCCTTTACCCAAGTGTTATCGGTTGAGGTCGTTTGGGTAGGGTCTACAGACATAAACTTGTTGTATTGGCTCTCTGTCACAATCGCGTCGGGCGCACCTACGACATATTGATGTGGGTTCCATTGCGTGTTGTTCAGGTGTTCCGAATAGAATACAAGTTTGTAAGCGTAGGTCGCCTGTTTCAGTTGTACCTTCGCTGTACCATTTGTCACTTGAATCACTTCGTAGCCTACAACTCTTTTGCTCTTGTCCGTCTCATTCTGGTTGAACGCCACCATAAAGATCGTTCCGGTGCCGAAGGAGGTCGTCCCTCGAGTGGCGGGTGCCGTGGTGAGTGTCGACTCGAGCACATACCCGTTGCCCAAATCTTGTGTGAGGGAGGCGGGTGCCTCGCTGCGGGTATTGGTTGTGCCGCCCCACTGCGTCCCAATTTGGGCATATAGTGTTACCATGCCTTCCTCGTCGGACACTGTGGGTGTTTCTCCATCGGGTGTGGCTTCGTTGCCGCACGCTCCTAAGCCTATAAGGGCGAAGGCCAGCGTGAGGGCTATTGCTATTTTGTTATTGATTTGTTTCATTGATGATGATTAAAACATTAGTATATGGATGCTGTTTCCCTATTCTACCTCCTGATAGTCCGAGTCGCTTCCCTCCTCCTTGTTGTAGTCGTTGATAACCACATTGTTGTCGACGCTCAGGTTGCCGTCATCCTTTTTGGTTACCTTGGAGGTGACACTGTATTCTTTACCCGGTTCCAACTGTCCTGCGGTTGAGCTGCTCGTGGAAATAGGAATACTAGCGTCTTCGACCGTGATGTTTACGCCTGTCTTCTTGGCAAACGTGATGGAGTTAAGGTGAATGTAGGTCTTTTCTCCCTGCGCAGGCATGAACAAGAAACTCGGGAACTCAATCGTGGAGTATTTGTTCCCATTCGTTCCTATGACGGAGAAAAGGCCCGCCTCTGACTCCTTACTGCCGCCCCCCTTCCATATATTGGAGGTGGTGCTATTGGACGACGGGTCCTTCAATTTGCTCATGAGCAAGGTGCCCGCCTCGTGGCGTGGGTAGAAGCTGGCATCCAATGCGCCGACAGTCTCTTCGTTGCCGTCTACCTGTAGTTTCCATTTCAACTTGGAGAACAGGTGGCGGAACTTAATCGTCCCGGTAAACGGTTTGCTGGTCGATACATTGTTGGCGACCGCATACATGGCATCCGCCGGATTCTTTTGGTTGCTGATAGGAATGTAGCCTGTGGTACCATTGGCCTGTCCTTCCGGGGCGTAGTATTTATAACCGACGGGGATGTCCGAAGCATCTAATGTTGAGCTGGGGTTGACACCATTGAAGTTTCCGTGTTTCGGCGCTTCTCCTGTGGCAAAGGATGGTCCTTCTTCGAACAGCTCGCTTAGGTCCCAAGGCAGGTCAGCACTTGTGTCATACTTGGTGTTGTATGAGTAGAACACCAAATTGTAGGTCGAGTTTGCAGGCAATTGGATGGCGAGGTTGCCCTCCTCTTCGCCAGCTTGCTCTCCGCTTACTTTCAGGAACTCGTGGCCGACTACTTTATCGGGGTTGCTCGTCTCGAAAGCCAACATCAGGATTTCTACGCCGCTACCGAGCGTTTGTGAAGAGGCCCTTGTGGCGGGGACTTCGGTCAGTTCCGTTTCCAGGGTGTAGCCGTTGCCCAAGTCTTGGGTGATGCGTGTCGGCACTTGGGCTGTGCCACGCGTGTCGGGAGTGTTGTTCCAGCCGCTCCCTTTGGTCGATACGTAGAGCGTTACCATGCCGTTCTCGTCGGGAGTCAGCGTGTCTCCCTTTATCGAATCTTCGTTGGTGCAACTGCCCATACCGATGAGGGCGGTTGCCATCAAGATGTTTACTGCGATTTTCTTCATATTCTTTATATACATATTTGTTATACCTGTCGCAACCATTATAGTTCCAGGAATCCATCACCGTCGCCGCCGGCGGTACCCTCTTCGGATTCAAAACCTTCGTCCTCGGTCGGGTTGCTGGATATGGCAAGGATACTTTGTTCCAGTAGGATTGTTTGTACTGTGAACATGGGAGTCTGGTAGGGAAGACGTCCCTTCTCGACTTTCTCTTCCTGCTGTTCGAAGCTTGTTTCAAGCAGGACCAATTCTTCTCTTAGGTTCTCTTTTTCGTCCATTTTTTCTTTTTTAAGTTTTACGTTCTAAAATATAAATACGCTTTCAGTTTCCGAGCGTTGCTTGGATACTCTCAAACTTTCCGGCTGCAAAGTTCGGCCTATATAATTAAATGCGTGTGCCACGTGAGTTTAGGTTGTGCCAAAGGGGTGCCATGGACGCAATGATAGCGCCAAAAGGAATGTCGCGCCTGAAAAAGTTGTTAATTACAGTTTCGGATTGCGAACTAAATGCGGCCCGCAATGTTGTAAAGTCACTTATTATCGAAAGGCATTAGTCATTATTCTAAAAATCTGTAGATATGAAAAAGTGTATTTTCTTGTGTGTTTTGGGCATCAGTGCGTATACCGCCAACGCCCAGACGCTTATCGAAGGTAACCGGATATGGGACAATTGGTCTGTCGGCGTTCGGGGCGGGGCGCTTACGCCGCTTACCCATAGCGCTTACTTCAAGAACGCCCGCCCCACCTTTGGGATTGAAATCAACAAGCAGATGACCCCGGTTTTCGCCTTGGGCTTTCAAGGGTCCGCTGCCGTCAACTTTACCTCCAGTCCCACGGCCATCGACGCTACGGATATAGGCGTGCAAGGGAAGTTCAACCTAATGAACCTATTGGGTGGTTATAGCGGCGTGCCTCGTCTGTTCGAGATTGAGGCGTTGGCGGGTATGGGCTGGTTGCATTACTATGCGTCCAGACCGGTGATTAGGCAAAACACGTGGGCCACCCGCTTCGGGTTGAACCTCAACTTCAACTTGGCGCAGAGCAAGGCCTGGACGGTCAGCCTACGGCCAGCCGTGGTTTACGACATGGAGGGTGATTTTAGGGAGATAGAGAAGGCGCGTACCAGTAGCAACCATTTCAATGTCAACCATGGTGCGTTCGAGCTGACCGCTGGTTTGGCTTATCACTTCAAGACCAGCAGCGGAGACCATCACCTCTCTCGCATCAAAGGATACGACCAAGCGGAGGTGGATGGGCTGAACGCTTCGGTGAATGCGCTGCGCGAGAAACTAAATGGTAGCGAGGAAGACAAAGGTATCTTGGCGGAAGAGAACAAGGCGCTTCGTCAAGCGGTAGATAGCCTGAGAAACGGGCCGTTGCCCGAGCCAAAGGTGCTGGAGGGCGAAAAGACGCGTATTCTCGAGTCGGTCATCACGTTTGGCCAAGGGAAGACTTCGGTTGATGCGTCGCAGTGGCCCAACGTGGAGCGTGTGGCATCTTATCTCAAACATCATGCCGGTGCCAAGGTTTCCATCAAAGGATATGCCTCTCCCGAGGGGAGCATAGAGGTGAACGAACGTATCGCACGCCAGCGAGCGGAGGCTGTAAAGAAGATGTTGGTATCTAAATACCGTATTGACGAGAGCCGCATCACGGCCGAAGGGCAAGGGGTTGGCAATATGTTTGCCGAACCGGACTGGAATCGTGTGAGCATTTGCACGCTTTCCGAGTAAAATCATCCATCTACATTCCACTCTACACAGAATCATATAGCGTGAAATAAAAAAACACGGCCGTGAATGAATCGGTTCACGGCCGTGTTTGTATCAGTTCACGGCCGTGTTTATATTGATTCACGGCCGTGTTTTTTCAGTTCATACTGCGCGAATTGATTGATAGATGGCTTACCCTGTACTTGGCAAGCATATAACTACAGCCATATCCTTGAATAGTATGGAATGCTTAAAAAAGGGAAGGAGCTATCAAACTAAAGTAACTTGTGATTGTTATGAATGTCATTAACGCTAAACCTCAATGAGTATGAGAACAACAACATGCAGGTTATTCTGTATCTGCTTTTTGCTATGGGCCATTGGCTTACGTGGGCAAGCGCAAGAAGTGACCGATGCGCTCGGGCAAAAGCGTAACTTGTTTGCCACTCCTTCATGGGTGGTAAAGACCAACTTACTTTACGATGCAACGACGACTTTCAATTTGGGCATGGAACTCAAGGTAGGCAAACGCTATACTTTCGACCTTTCGGCCAATTATAATCCTTGGACTTTCGATAATAACAAGAAGCTAAAGCACTTTCTGGTACAACCGGAGTTGCGCTATTGGTTGTGCGAGCCTTTCTATGGTCATTTCTTCGGCATCCATGCTTTGTATTCCCATTATAATATAGGTGGTATCAACCTGCCATTTGGCTTTTTGCCGCATCTGGACGAGACACGCTACCAAGGCGACTTGTACGGAGCGGGCTTGTCATACGGCTACCACTGGCTGCTCGCTTCGCATTGGAGTTTGGAGTTCTCCTTGGGCATAGGTTATGTGCATACTCGCTACAAAGCTTATGAGTGTAGTTCGTGTGGCGAATACAAGCATACGAAGTATCGCAATTATCTGGCACCTACCAAGGTGGGGGTTAGCATCATATACATTATTAAATAGTAGAAAGGCACTGTCGTATGAAAAAGAATATTCTATTAAGCATCCTGGTGTCGTGGATGGTCGCTGCCTCGTTGCCGGCGCAGGAGATTGGCTATCAAGGGAAAGTAGGCATAAAGGCGCAAGAGGCTATTCACAAGGGCGACTCGGTGTATCTTAGGATGGAAGTCAAAACACAGGGCCTGTCCATGGAGAGCGACCGCTCGCTCACGTTGACTCCGGTGGTGCGTAAGGGCGATAACAATAAGATGTTCACCTCCGTCCTCATCAATGGCAAGCAACGCCAAAAGTTGTATCAACGCAGTCGCAAGCTGGGACAGATAGCTCCTTCGGGCTATTTGGTGGTGCCCGACAAGGGCGATAAATGGAACTTAGGCTCGGTGACTTACCATTCGGCTATCCCTTATGAGGAGTGGATGAAAGATGCGAGCATTGAGTTGCAGGAAGAGCTATGCGGCTGTGGAGGACATTCGCAACAGATCAGCGTGGAACGATTGGTGGACCAGATTGCCAGCGAGAAGATAGTGACCGAATACCAAGTCCGTCCGCAGGTCGCCTTTGTCCATCCACAGTCGGAAACCGTCAAGAAGCGCAGTACGAGCTACGATGCTTATCTTTATTTCCAAGTGGGGACATCGGCTATCCAGCCGTCCTACCAGCAAAACGCGGTTGCATTAGACAAGGTGGAACGCTTTATCGGCGACTTACGAGCCGATGGAAATCTCACTTTAGCGTCTGTCAGCGTGAAAGGTAGCGCCTCTCTCGATGGGAATGAGCAAGGCAACCGCCAACTGTCCGACCGACGCGCTTCCGCGCTCTTACATTACTTGATCGACAAAGGAAACCTGCCGGCCGACAAGGCATCTATACTTCCAGGTGGCGAAGACTGGGAACGCTTCGAACAACTGATCGACAAAACGCCCGAACTGCTCAACTATCGGGCACAGTTGCACGAGGTCAGTTCGCTTCCTGTCAGCGCCGACCAGAAAGAGGCACGTATCAAGGCGCTGGAGGGAGGCAAAGTCTACCAGACGCTCGGGCAATACGTGTTCCCGCAGATGCGGCGCGTGGTATGTCGTGTGGACTACCAGGTCCGTTCGTTTGGCATCGAAGAGTCCAAGCAAGTCTATGCCACCCATCCACAGCAGCTGAGTTTGGAAGAACTCTTCGCCTTGGTCAATAGCTATGGAGAAGGCCAGCCACAGTTTGGCGAGATCTTCGAGACGGCCGTACGCCTCTATCCGGACGACAAGACCGCGAATCTGAATGCGGCGGCCTCCTACCTCCAACAAGGCAATGCCGAGCGTGCCAAGAACTATCTGCCGAAAGCGGACCCGACGACAGCCGAATACCTAAACGACTTGGGGGTGTACCATTTGCTGAAAGGCGAGTACGAGGAGGCGGCCACTTGGTTCGGCCAAGCCATTGCCAAAGGCTCTACGCAGGCTGTGCACAACAAGGCGGAACTCCAGAAGAAGCTGGAATCACTGGGAAATTTTCATAAAAAATAGAGAATAGATAACCATTAAGTATTAATTAAGACTATTATTGTATGAAGAAGTTTTTAGCAGGAGCCTTTGCCGCATGTATGGCATTGGCCACAGTAACCTTGACCGGCTGTTCCAACGATGAGGACCTTAATGCGGCCTCTGCCGACGCAGGGAAGAATGTATTTATGAAGTTCGACGTGAGCCGGATGAATGGATCGACTCGCGGGGTGAGCGCCCCGATTGCCGCAGGTACGGAACTCACGCTCACGAAGGCAACCATTGTATTCTATGTAGGTGCCGACTTCCGTGTGACGAAAACCTATACCGTGACACCTGACGGCACCGCCGGTACTGGCACAGGCTTGGGCGACTATTCGTTCGACGAAGTGAAGAAAGGCGTGACCATCACTGGTCTGGACCAAGCCACGACCCATGTTTCCGTGGTGGGCAATACCGCTGTCAATGTAGCGATAAGTGCCAACTGGAGCAACTATATCGACGGGCACGTCCTCAATGCCGGCACGCAATCCAGTGAGGATAAAATCGGACTCTATGGGAAGGCTGAGTTGACGGCGACGACTGACAACCACTACACGGCTACAGTGTCATTGACACCTATTACTTCGCGTTTCGAAATCCCGAGCGTAGCGGCTGGCGACGGCTTGGCAAGCTTTAAGGTGACAGGCGTGTATATGGAGAAGTTCTACCAGACGGCCAAACTGAACGGAAACGTGAACGTGAATACTGCCGACCCCCTCACATCCCTCAAGGGTCTGACAACAGAGGCGACTGACATGGCGAACGACTATTCAGTGAATAGCAACCCGCTGGCCGTGAACTGGGAAGGCCCGATTTTCGCTTTGGACGAGGTGCCTGTCTCAGGAACTACCGCTACTCCTCCGGCTACCGGTAAGGTTTGGGGGTTCTATGTGTTCGCACGGCCCTATACAGGAACCGGCATGTTCGACTTCAGCAGCGATGTAAAAGAGACTACGTATGGCGATGCCACCACCGCTCAATACGGAACGCAGGTTCCGCGCATCATCATCGAGCTACAGGATGTAGTACCGACCAATGCGGAGGATGCTGATATTTGGGCCGGTAAGACGTGGTATGCTACCATTGGCGGATTCAAGTATGCCAATTCTTCTACCGGCACAGATATGCAGATGATATCACTCGTGGGTGGTTACGTATTCTCTACGCCGACCGATTTCTCATTGAAAGCTGGCGACCTTCACGAGAATCCCAACCCGGGTACGATTGACGTGACACTGACTGTGTCTCCGATGGCATGGAAAACCCAGCCAGTTACTCCTATACTACAGTAATAGTAATGTTTGTGCGAAAAGAATAATTTTCAGGAGCTATGGGGGGAGGGAAGTGTTTTCAATCCCTTTTCTTTCCTTTCCTCTCCCCTCGCTTTTAACTTTCAAATTAAGAAGATAATGAATTTGCATAAGACTATATTCTCATTGATTCTTTTCTCCAGCGCCTTGTTGTCGGGTTGTATCGACGAAAACTTGGACGATTGCTATGGAGAACTGACTCTACACTTCGATTATCCGTATAATCCTGTGGTAGACTTCTCCGACCGTGTGAGCCGTGTAGACATCGGAATCTATGGTGCCGATGGGGAGTTG
>JAISIX010000203.1 GCA_031261805.1 Mediterranea sp. (in: CFB group bacteria) | reverse complement strand
CGCCTGGCGGTGTTGCAATTCGTGCGCTGCACGTTTTGCAACAATTGTTTTGTTTAGTTTTATATATCCGTAAGAGGTAGCTTACTTGCTTGTTTGAAGGAAGTGACGCTTTTACCCCTTGCGCACGCAAAGCCCGACGAGAAAATGGATGCAAGAGTGCGTAGGGGGGGTGCGCAAACATCCTCTGAGGAGGTTTGGGCGCATGCCCATCGGCCCGTGGGCGGATGGGCATGCGCTCGTACGCCGATGGGCATGCGCCCATGTGTTGATGCCCTTCGGCGTACCACCAGATTGTACCCAACCAGTTAACCACCCGGATGACCAAGCTTAACCACGAGGGTGACTAAGCCCGAGCATGAGGTTATCCCCCTCCCCCTATCACCTGAGCAAAGCACCAAATTTAACGCTTGCAAACAGCATGGGGCCCATATCTAAACTTTATAGTATCAAAATGCGCCTCTTTTGCCGTGCATATATCTCTTGTCCAATAGGATTGTCTATCAAAACGTTACATTAAAGGATTAAAATGCTAAGTAATCACAAAGGAATAATATAAAGCATTAGCTTTGTCGCAGTGAAAAACTTAAAGCAGCGCCATGCAAGCATAGTGACACGAAGGACACGCCCTTGTTAAACCGAACGAACAGAATAGAACCCGGCGCTCATAGGTTGTACACAAAATAAATTAGTTTCATTAATAGATAGCGTATGAAGGAAAAAGTAGCATTTCTATTGGCTTTCCTACTGATAGGTATAAGCCAAACTATGGCGCAAGCCCCTTCAAGTGTGCAAGGGGTAGTTATTTCGGCTGACGACGGACAGCCCATAATCGGTGCGTCGGTGCTGGTGAAAGGCACAACATTGGGTACAATCACAGACTTTGATGGCAAATTCAAGCTGACCGGCATTCCCGGTTCGGCCAAAGCACTGCGTGTATCCTACGTGGGTATGATTACCCAAGAAGTGGCTCTCAAGGAGGGACTCATCAGGGTTGAGCTGAAAAGCGATGCCAAGGCCCTCGACGAGGTGGTAGTGACGGCCATGGGCATCAAACGTTCAGAAAAGGCACTGGGATATGCCGCCTCTACGGTAAGTAGCGAAAACATCGTCGCGGCGCAATCCGGCTCCATGATGTCGGGCCTATCAGGCAAGATAGCAGGCGTGAACATTTCGCAGTCGGGAACGGCCGGCAGCTCGCAGAAAGTCATCGTGCGCGGATACTCCTCATTTGGGAGCAACCAGCCATTGTACGTCATTGACGGCATACCGATGAGTAACTCAACCAGCCTGTCCAACGTCACAGAGGCTGGAGGCATCAGCGCCAGCGACCAGGTAGACTTCGGCAATGGCGCCAACGACATCAACCCCGACGACGTGGAGTCCGTCACCATCCTGAAGGGAGCCTCGGCCACGGCGCTCTACGGCTCGCGCGCCGCCAATGGCGTGATAATGATTACCACCAAGCAGGCCAAGCAGGAGAAGCTGAGCATCACCTACGACGGCTCGTTCATGGCCTCCAACGTGTTGCGGGTGCAGCAGGAGCAGGACCGCTTCGGGCAGGGATGGCCCGACTGGTCGGTGGCCGAGAACGGCTCATGGGGTCCAAGGCTCGACGGGCGGACACACGAGTGGGGGTCGTACAACCTAAGCACACCCATGACCAAACCCTTCTCGTTCGTCAAGGACAACCTACGGAAGTTCTACACCACCGGCTTCGACATGAACAACAACGTGAGCGTCCGTACCGGAACCGACAAGCTGGGCCTGCGGCTCTCCTACGGCAACACCTCCTCCCGCGGCATCTTGCCGAACAACGCGGACAAGTACTCGCGCAACACATTCGCCATGCGTGGAAACATCAACCTGGGCAAGTTCAGCGCCGACGTGAGCCTCAACTACGTGCGCAAGGACATGACCAAAGCAGCAGCCGGACAAGGGAAAGACGGCTCCACCATGCAGCAGGAGCTAATCCAGCATCCCGTCGATGTGGACTACTCCATCATGAAGGACTATAACGACGAGCGGTACAATGCCGACAACTATTACACGTGGTACGCGCAGAACCCCTATTGGGTATTGGACAACAACCGGAACTCCTACCAGGACGACCGCGTCTACGGAAAGATAGAGCTGTCGTACGAGATCATCCCCGGCCTCAAAGCCGTGGGGCGACTGGGCGGCGACTTCACCAACTCGCGCCAAAGGCTGCGGACGGCCAAGCTCACCTATACCGACAAGTCATACTCGGTGGATGGCGGCAAGAGCATAGAGAAAGGCACGTACACCGAGCGGACGGACAACAACGACCAGATAGACGTCACCGCCCTCCTGAACGCCAACTACAACATCCACAAGGACATCACCTTGGGCGGCACGTTGGGGTGGAACCTGAACCAAAGGAAGTCGTCTTACCTGAAGTCCCGCTTGGAAGGACTGTCGATGCCCGGGTGGTATAACCTGCAAAACGGCATAGACAAGCCCGTCTCCACCAGCATCCAGGACCTGCACCGGATTATCGGCCTGTTTGGGCAAGTGGAGTTCGGCTACAAGAACTACTGGTATGTCAACTTCTCCGGCCGTAACGACTGGTCGTCCACCCTGCCCATCCAGCACAACAGCTATATCTACGGAGGCATCAACACCTCCCTCATCCTCTCGGAGCTGTTCCCCACGTTGAAAGGGCATGCCATTGACTTCCTCAAAATCAGGGCCGCTTGGGGCGTGACGGGCAACGATGCGGACACCTACCAGACGATAGCCTACTACAAACCGACACACATCAGCTCAGGCTATGGATATATAGACGCTCCGTTGAACGGAGTGTTGGGACTGTCGGAGTACAACCGCCAGCCCAACAACTCCCTGAAGCCGGAAAAGACCTCCGAGTGGGAGCTGGGACTCACGGCGCACTTCCTCGACAACCGCATCGGACTGGACTTCGCCTACTACGACAAGCTCACGAAGGACCAAATCATAGCGGCGGACATAGCCCCCGAGACACGTTACACCACCGGGGTACGCAATGTGGGTAAGATACAGAACCGAGGCATTGAGGTGGCATTCAACTTCACCCCCATACGTACCAAAGAGGTGGTGTGGGACTTGGGCGTCACCTTCAGTAAGAACTGGAGCGAAGTGAAAGCCCTGTGGGACGAAGGTGGGAAGCCGGTAACGGAATATGTGCTCACGAATGCCTATAGCGTCAACTTCGTGGCGAAAGTGGGCGAACCCCTGGGCATATTCCAAGTACCAGCCCTGCTTACGGTAGACAAGGACACAGACCCGAACTACGGAAAGGTAGTGGTGGACGCAAACGGGATTCCCAAGACTAACCCCGCCAAAAAGGCAACCATCGGCTCCTCCGCACCCGACTTCAACATGGGCTTCACCACCAGCCTTAGCTACAAGGGCTTCACCCTCTCGGGTGTGCTCGACTGGAGGAAGGGCGGGTACATGTACTCGTACACCGCACAGCTGATGCACTTCGTGGGCAACGCAACCCGGACAGTCTACAACGACCGCCAAGCGTTCCTCGTGCCCAACTCCGTATACCAACTGCCCAATGGGACGTATATAGAGAACAACATCCCCGTGACGGACGAGAACATGTACTCCTACTTTAGCGATAGCTATTCGGATGGCCAGTTCAGGAACTTCGTCATACCCAAGGGCTACGTGAAGCTGCGCGAGCTTGTCCTCTCGTACTCCTTCCCCAAGAAATGGATGCGGAAAATAGGCCTCCAGCAACTGGACCTGAGCGTCATCGGGCGCAACCTCTTCATGTGGACACCTAAAGGCAACAACTACGTAGATCCAGAAACGACGACTTACGGCAACGACATCGCCTCAGAGCTGGGCGAGTTCGCCGCCCTACCTTCCACGCGAAGCATAGGAGCGGGCATCAAAATTGTATTCTAAAACCACAGAGATATGAAAAGAAAGAAATTCTTATATAACGTATGGCTTAACATCACCCTTCTGGGCGTGTTAGCTTCCTGCGAAGGGTATTTGGATGTCAACAAGAACCCGAACTACCCAGACGAGTCGCACGTCACCATGGGCGCCTTGCTCCCATCTGCGTTTATCGGCTCAGCCTCCGTGATGGGCTACCAGTACCAACTCTATGGCGGTATCTGGGCACAGCATTACACGCAGAACCCCACCTCGTCGCAATACATCAAGCTCACGAATTACGCCATGACCTCGTCGAGCGACCTGCGCCTGTGGCGCATCCTCTACGCCGATGCCTTGCCCGACTTCGACCTCGTGCTGAAGAAGTCCGAAGAGGAAAAGGCCTGGAACTACTGGGTAATCGCCAAGATTATGACAGCCTACTGCTATCATATACTCACTGACTCTTATGGCGACATACCTTTCAACGACGCGCTGAAAGGCACGAACAGTAAGTTCGACGACAGCAAGACGGTGGTTTACCCCGGCCTTATCCAGATGCTGGACGATGCCATGAAGAAAGAGAGCGAAGCCGTAGCCGCGCCAAAAGGGGACCTAAGCCTTGAAGACTATATATTCGCTGCCGACATATCCAAATGGATGGAATTTGCACGCACGCTGAAGCTCAAGTTGCTGATGCGGGACTTCGAGGCCAACAAGACCGAGATACAGGCCATGCTCGTCGCAGGCGGACTGCTGACGAACACGGATGCCACGGTACATTGCTTCGAGGACCTCGTCAACAAGTCAAGCCCGTTCTATGAGAACGACCGTCGGCAACTGAACACAATAAATAACGTGCGTGCGTGCACCACCCTGTTCAACTACATGAATGCGTATAGTGACCCACGCATCGCCGACTTCTTCGAAAAGGCGGCCACCCCTCTCGCCGGAGGAGGGGAGTACCGGGCCATCCCTTATGGCAGCCGGGACAACAACACCTATTCCATCAAGACTACCTCGCTGGCGAAAATTGGAGCCGTAGACCCGGTGTATTACCTCTCGGCCGCCGAGACGGAGTACATGCTGGCCGAGTGCTACGCCCGGCTGGACGACAGAGTGAATGCCAGGCTTCACTACGACAAGGCCGTCATCCTCTCCTTCCAGCGCTGGTCACACGATGCCACCACCTTCATTAGCCCCGGGGGCGCTTATGCCTTTATCGACACAGGTACCGATGCCATGCTGAAGTGCATACTCACCCAAAAATGGATAGCAAGTACCCGCTGCCAAGCGTGGGACACTTGGTGCGACATCAACCGGACGGGCATTCCGGCCGTAGGGACACTGACCACCAACGACCCCAACTACGAACTCGGCACGTTGGCTTATGGAGAGGCCAGTGCCTTGGCAAAGGGGCAATACCCGCACCGCTTCATCTACTCCAAGGAGTCGTTGGACTACAACCCGTTGGGACCGGATCCAGAGAAGATTCCCGCCATAACGGATCCCTTATGGTGGCATAAGCAATGAACCCGTTATTCAACATCATTAAAAAGAAGAAAGATATGAAGTCAATGAAATATTTACTATCCCTGGTATTCTTGGTGGCAACGCTCACTGCCTGCGAGACGTACGGGGATTACGAGCAGGAATTCGCCTCCATCCACCCTTTGGGCGGAGAATATTACGTGAGGGTGTTCGATGCCCACCAGCAACCGCTGGTCATGGATAAGATAAAAGGGGCGGACGTGTACGGCACTTACATGTACCTATACAACACGGCCAACAACGACACCGATAAACTCTGGATTAAGCTCCCCAACAGCAGCCTTTTCAACCTCGGCATCATGGGGAAAATTGGTTGCGACCTAAAGACGCTGACCTTCAGCGGGACTGCCGGAAACATGGCCAACGACGGAATGACGGAAAGAGGAGAGTTCACGGTCAAGTCGGGGGCAGTCACGCTCAATGGCGTCACTACCCCCTCGGGCGGGAAAGCCGATGGCATAACGGTGGAATACATCTTGAACGGCCAAACATACACCATCCAAGGCTTCCGGCGTACTGCTTGGGGCGCGGAAGACGAGACTTGGTGACCCAAAGAACAATATACCTCTGAAAGAGGAGTGATCAGGATCATTTCTTTGTTCCTAACGAAACAAAGCACACAGGAATGAGCCAAGGAATAGGCGGGCTGTGAAGCTCGCCTATTCTGCCTCCATCACCACCTCCCCTATCACCCGCGGGAAGTGCTCATACTCCAGCGCGTGCACCTTCCGCGCCACCTCTTCGGGCGTGTCGGTAGGCAGCACGGGGCAGGTGGCCTGAAAGATGACAGCCCCTTCGTCGTACTTCTCATTAACATAATGTATGGTAATGCCGCTCTCGGTTTCGCCCGCGGCCACTACCGCTTGGTGCACCCGGTCACCGTACATCCCCTTGCCACCAAACTTAGGCAGCAGGGCGGGATGAATATTTATAATCTTGTGTGGATAAGCTTGCAGAAGCAGGGGAGGCACACGAAGCAGGAAGCCCGCCACCACCACAAAGTCGACATCGTAGCTCTTGAGCGCCTCCAAAATCTCGGCCCCATCCGCCCACGCCTCCTTGCCAAAAACGGCGCAAGGCACGCCCAGACGGCCTGCGCGCGCCAATACGCCGGCTTGGCTTTTGTTGGACACCACCAACGATACCCGGACATCCGAATCGTCGCATCCAAAATAGCGGATGATATTCTCGGCATTGGTGCCTTCGCCCGAAGCAAAAAGGGCTATATTTCTCTTCATACACCTTTAGTATAATGCACAAAACAGTGAAAAATGTGCAAATTCCAGCATTTATTTATTTAATTATTTGCGCAAAACGATAAATATTCATTCCTTTGCAGCGCAAAATTAAAGAAATAAAACTAATTATTAATTAAAAACTTAAAGTTATGTCTGAAATTGCAGCAAGAGTAAAAGCTATTATCGTTGATAAATTGGGTGTTGAAGAAGCCGAAGTTACGCCGGAGGCAAGCTTCACGAACGACTTGGGTGCAGACTCTCTTGACACTGTAGAACTTATCATGGAATTCGAGAAAGAGTTCGGCCTTTCCATTCCCGATGACCAAGCTGAGAAGATTGGTACCGTGGGCGATGCCGTAACGTACATCGAAGAACACGCTAAGTAAGAAACTCCATTTCATCAATATGGAATTAAAAAGAGTGGTAGTAACAGGCCTCGGCGCCATTACCCCCGTTGGCAACAGTGCTCCCGACTTCTGGGAAAACCTTGTGAACGGGGTTAGTGGAGCGGGGCCTATTACTCATTTTGACGCGTCGTTATTCAAGACCCAATTCGCCTGCGAAGTGAAAGACTTCGACGCTACGAAATATGTCGACCGCAAGGAAGCCCGGAAGATGGACCTGTACACGCAGTACGCCATCGCCGTTGCCAAAGAGGCGGTAGAAGATTCCGGTCTTGATGTAGAAAACGAAGATTTGACCCGCATCGGCGTCGTGTTCGGCGCAGGTATCGGTGGCATACATACATTCGAGGAGGAAGTAGGCAACTACTACACTCATCAAGAAAACGGCCCGAAGTTCAATCCCTTCTTCATCCCCAAGATGATTTCCGACATCGCGGCCGGACAAATCTCCATCCTATACGGTTTCCATGGTCCCAACTACGCAACCTGCTCGGCTTGCGCCACCTCGACCAACGCCATTGCCGATGCCTTCAACCTCATCCGGTTGGGCAAAGCCAATGCCATTGTTTCCGGTGGTTCCGAAGCAGCCATCTTCCCTGCGGGAGTAGGCGGCTTCAACGCCATGCACGCCCTGTCGACCCGCAACGACGAGCCGACGAAAGCCTCACGTCCCCTGAGCGCCAGCCGCGACGGATTCGTGATGGGCGAGGGCGGCGGTTGCCTCGTTCTCGAGGAGCTGGAACACGCCAAGGCACGTGGAGCGAAGATTTATGCCGAAGTAGCAGGCGTAGGCATGTCGGCCGACGCTTACCACCTCACTGCCTCACATCCCGACGGACTGGGTGCCAGGCTGGTGATGCGCAACGCGCTGGAAGACGCAGAGATGAAGCCCGAAGAGGTTGACTACATCAACATCCACGGCACCTCTACCCCCGTGGGCGACCTCTCCGAGGTAGCCGCCATCCAGGATGTCTTTGGTGAACACGCCTACAAGCTGAACATCAGCTCCACCAAGTCGATGACAGGACACCTGCTGGGCGCCGCCGGAGCGGTAGAAGCCATAGCCAGCATCCTCGCCATTCGTGACGGCATCGTACCCCC
>JAISIX010000177.1 GCA_031261805.1 Mediterranea sp. (in: CFB group bacteria) | reverse complement strand
CATCCTCTACTTTAGACGAGAACCGGTTCAAGGTATCCAGTAGCTCTTGGTAGGAGACACCTAATTCGGGGAGCATATTCAGCACATCCAACTCATTGATGCCATCCATAAGCTCATCACCATGGTAAGCAATGGGGAAGAAGTTCCTCCGTAACGCCGAACTGGCCCACGGAACATCACTCAAGTAGTCTATTTCAGGATTCTTACGAACCTCTTTCAGCCTTTTCACAAACAAAGACAACTCGTCGTTTGTAAGAAGACTTATCCATATCGACTTTCGATAAGCGTTGGCAAACGTGATAGGGGCATTCAGATTCTTAGCTTTCCGTAGGAACACCCTCTTCACCTCCCCGTCGGCCCGACCTATCACCACCGGCGTACTGGGCTTGATGATACCTGCCTTCTCGGCGGCAATCTTCTCCAGCGTATCGCCCAAATATTGTGTATGGTCCATGCCGATGTTGGTGATGACGCAGAGGTCGGGCTGGATGATATTGGTGCAGTCCAGGCGTCCGCCCATCCCCACTTCTACCACGGCCACATCAATCTGTTGGTCGGCGAAGTAGCGGAAAGCCAAGGCGGTGGTCAGCTCGAAGAAAGAGGGATGGAGTGGCTCAAAGAACGAACGGTTCTCCTCCACGAAACGTACCACATACTCCTCGCTCACCATCTCGCCGTTGATGCGGATGCGCTCGCGGAAGTCAATCAGGTGCGGCGAAGTGTACAACCCTACCTTGTAGCCTGCCGCCTGCAACACAGCCGCTATGGAGTGGGCACAGGAACCTTTCCCGTTCGTCCCGCCAATGTGGATGCTCTTGAATTGCCGGTGCGGATGCCCGAAGTGCGCATCCAGCTTTTCTGTGTTCTCCAATCCCGCTTTGTATGCGGCACCACCTATCTGTTGGAACATCGGCGTGCTCTCGTACAAGTAGTTAATAGTCTCTTGATAATTCATGTTTTATAATATTTAACGTTAGTCTATCGTCGTTACTGTTCAGAATGCCTATCTTTAGCAGCGTTCAGTATACCCCTTGCCATGGCAAGAGAACGGAGCGAACGAATCAGACTGCAAATATCAACATTTAATTCTAAAGAATCATGGGAATCAAGAAAAACTTTGTATTAGACACCAACGTTATTCTTCACGACTACAATTGCCTGAAGAACTTTGAAGAGAATGACATATACCTCCCACTCACCGTGCTGGAGGAGTTGGACAAGTTCAAAAAGGGGAACGAGCAAATCAACTACAACGCCCGTGAGTTTGTGCGCGAGCTGGACGAGCTGACCAGCGACGAGCTGTTCTCCAAAGGTGTGGAGCTGGGCAGCGGGCTGGGGCGCCTCTTCGTGGTGACCGGCAACGTGGAGGCCGCCAAGGTATGGGAGTCGTTTCCTGCCAAGAAGCCCGACCACTACATCCTCGCTGCCACCGAGTTCCTCACGAATAAGCACCCCAAGCAGAAGTGTATCTTGGTGACCAAGGATGTCAACCTGCGCATGAAAGCCCGCTCCATAGGACTTCACTGCGAAGACTACATCAACGACAAAGTGGTGAACGTGGATATCTTCGAGAAGTCCAACGAGGTGTTCGAGAACATTGACCCCGCGCTCATCGACCGCATCTACTCCTCCAAGGAAGGCATCGACATCCACGAGTTCGACTTCCGCGACCTGGTGCACCCCAACGAGTGCTTCGTGCTGAAGAGCGACCGCAACAGCGTGCTGGCCCGTTACAACCCCTTCACCGGAGTCATCAAGCGGGTACAGAAAAGCAAAAACTACGGCATCGAACCCCGCAACGCCGAGCAGAGCTTCGCCTTCGAGATACTCAACGACCCCAACATCAAGCTGGTGGCCCTCACCGGGAAGGCCGGCACGGGCAAGACCCTGCTGGCACTCGCCGCCGCCCTGAACAACCTCAACGACTACAAACAAATTCTGCTGGCTCGCCCCATCGTGGCCCTGTCTAACAAAGACATCGGCTTCCTGCCCGGCGACGCGCAGGAGAAGGTAGCCCCCTATATGCAGCCGCTGTTCGACAACCTCAACGTCATCAAACGCCAGTTCTCCTCCACCTCCACCGAGGCGAAACGTATCGAAGAGATGCAGAAAAGCGAGCAACTGGTGATTGAAGCTCTCGCCTTCATCCGCGGCCGCAGCCTGAGCGAAATGTACTGCATCGTGGACGAGGCGCAGAACCTCACGCCCAACGAGATAAAGACCATCATCACCCGGGCGGGCGAAGGCACCAAGATGATATTCACCGGCGACATCCAACAGATAGACCAGCCCTACCTGGACAGCCAGTCCAACGGCCTCGTCTACATGATAGACCGTATGAAGGACCAGAACATCTTCGCCCACATCAACCTCATCAAGGGTGAACGAAGCCAGCTGAGTGAACTGGCGAGCAACCTGCTATAATTCAGCGCGAACTCCACCTATCGTTCACGATGGGATTCGCCATCCGCCACAGGGGAGTGAAGCATCGTCTCCCCCGTGGCGAACCAAGGGTTCATAACGGATGCGACATTTCGGTTACGCCAAGATGGAAAATATAGCGTAAGCGGAACAACTATGAACAAAATGTAGTACCTTTGCGGCCGCTTAGAAGATTGATATTTCAGGGACACAAAGAAAAATGTATGGCAAGGTATATAGTCTATTGTCTTTTTATTGTTAGTTGCCTGTTTGCCTACGTACCCGCGCTGAACGCCCAAACAGACTCCTTATTTCTTACGGTCGACCAACTATTCGAGCAAGGCATCCGAAACAGCTTGCGGCTACAAGCCGACGACCTGAAGGAAGCCATCGCCCGCGAAGGTGCCAAGGCCGCCCGATCTGGACGTCTGCCCGAAGTGCAGGTAGGGCTAAAAGGTGGCTTCATCGGTCAACCCGTGATATGGCAACGCGGGCTGGCCGCACCCACTACGCCCGATGCTCCCGACTGGTCGCAGAACTACGCCGTCGACCTGACACAGCCGCTCTACTTGGGGGGCAAGATACAGCGTACCATCCGGAAAGCAGATATAGAGAAAGAGATAGCGGAGCTGCAGACCCTCAACGACCAAGGTGAGGTGAAGCTGGCCCTACTCAACCAGTACCTCAACCTCTTCAGCCTCTACAAGCAACACGAGGTACTGGTGCGCAACATCGAGGAGTCCGAACGACGCCTGCACGATATACGGCGCATGAAACAGGAGGGGCTGATAACCAACAACGACGTGCTGCGCAGCGAAATGCAACTTACCAACGACCGTTTGGCCCGTCAGGAGACAGAGAACAGCATCACCCTCGTGTCGCAAGGAATCAACATCCTCATAGGACAGGACGAGAACCTCCTGCTCAAGCCCGACACCACCCTGCTGGCACAGGCCGTGGCGCTGGAGTCGTACGACGACTATGTGCGCATCGCCTTCGCCAACGACCCTGCCATGCGGATGCTACGCGCGCAGATACGCTTGGCCAACAACGATGTCAGCCTCTCCCGCGCGGCTTCCCGCCCCACCCTCTCCTTCTACGCTTCCAACGCACTGGCCCGACCCGTGCAACGCACCATGGCCGATATGTACAACAACAACTGGAACTTCGGCCTCTCCCTGGCCTACCCCTTGTCGTCGCTCTACAAGAACAACCACCAGATAAGAGCCAAGAAGTGGACCGTTGCCCTGCGCCGCAACGAGGAGGGACAAAAGATGCAAAGCCTACGCATGGAAGTGCGCACCGCCTACCTGCGACACCAAGAGGCGCTGCAAAGGGTAGAGGCACTGAGGCTCTCGGAACTACAGGCCGAAGAGAATTACCGCATCATGCAGAATCGCTACTTGGGCCAGCTGGCCATCCTCACCGACCTACTCGATGCCTACACCGTGCGGCTCAACGTGGAGCTACAACTCGTCACAGCACGCACCCAGGTGATTTACACCTACTATCAACTCCAGAAGGCTTGCGGCCGTCTGTAACGCACATATAAGAGAATAGAAGCATGGAAACAGAATTGAAGAAGAAGCAACGGAGGCTGAAGAAACTCCGCATACGCAATATAATCCTGAACGTGGTGTGCATCTGCATCGCCCTCTCGGGGGTGTGGTGGACCATCAACTACTTCTGGCGCTACGTCAACTACGAGATTACCAATGATGCCTTCGTGGACCAGTACGTATCGCCCCTCAACATCCGTGTGTCGGGCTACATCAAGGAGGTACGCTTCACCGAGCATCAGTTGGTGCACAAGGGCGACACGCTATTGGTGCTCGACAACCGCGAGTACGCCATCAAGCTGAAGGAGGCACAGGCCGCCCTGCTCGACGCGCAAGGGTCGCAGAGCGTGCTGCACTCGGGCATTGAGGTATCGCACGCCAACATTGCCGTGCAAGAGGCCAACATCGCCGAGGCGAAAGCCAAGCTATGGCAACTGGAGCAGGACTACAAACGCTTCAGCCGATTGCTGAAGGAGGAATCGGTGCCCGAGCAACAGTTCGAGCAGACCAAAGCCGCCTACGAGGCCGCCCAAGCCCGCTACCAAGCCTTGGTGGAGCAACGGCAAGCCGTGAAGTCGCAATATACCGAAACCACCCGCCGCACCACCAGCGCCGAGGCCGCCATCCTGCGGCAGGAGGCGGCTGTCGACCTGGCCAAGCTGAACCTCTCCTACACCGTGCTCATCGCCCCCTACGACGGGTACATGGGGCGCCGCACGCTGGAACCCGGACAGTACGTCTCGGCCGGACAGACCATCTCTTACTTGGTGCGCAGCACGGACAAGTGGATTACCGCCAACTATAAGGAGACGAAGATTACCGGCATCTACATCGGGCAGGAGGTACGCGTCAAGGTGGACGCCATCCCCGGCAAGGTGTTTCAAGGCGTAGTGACGGCCATCTCCGAGGCTACCGGCTCCAAGTACTCGCTGGTACCTACCGACAACTCGGCGGGTAACTTCGTAAAGGTACAGCAACGAATCCCCGTGCGCATCGACCTGAAGAATATAACGCCCGAAGATATGGCGCAACTACGCGCCGGCATGATGGTAGAGACGGAGGCGCTGCGCAAATGATTTCGATGAAAGAACTGGGGCTGCCCGTACGCTCGTGGGTACCCAACTGGCTTGGCATGGTGACGCTCTTCGCCGCCGTACTGCCGGTGATGATGCTCAACGGCTCCTATACGGGTAGCATGGTGGAGGTGTCGGGTACCTTGGGTACCAATGCCGAAGACATCACCATGGGCTTCTACGCCACCGCCGCCGGCATGGTGGTGGGCTACCCGCTGGTGTCGAAGTTCCTCACCATCCTCTCAGCCAAGGTAATCATCGTAGCCGACCTTGCCATCCAGTTCTTCCTAAGTTGGATATGCGCACGCACGCAGTCCATCGACGTGATGATTGTGTGTAGCTTCGCCATCGGCTTCCTCAAGGAGTATATCATGGTACTCTTTATCCGTTATGCCAAGAAGATATTCAGTAAGAACGATGTCCGTAGCGAGTTCTATGCCTACTTCTACCCCATGGTGTACAGCGGGGGGCAGATTTCCATGGTGCTCACTGCCCAGCTGGCCTACCACTACAACTGGAAATACATGTACTACTTCATGATGCTGTTCATCTTGGTGTCCATCCTGCTGGTAGTGGTCTGTTTCCGCCACAACAAGCCATTGGGCAAGCTCGGTCTGAAGGACCTGCACCTGCGCGAGATGACCGTGCTCTCTACCGGCCTGCTCATGCTGATGTACTTCATCAACTACGGCAAGCTACTGGACTGGATGGACTCTTCGCGTCTCTGCCTTTACATCCTGCTCTCGCCCATCCTTATCTCCATCTTCCTCTGGAGTGAGCACTACTCCCACCATCCCTACGTGAGCCTGATGCCGCTGTTTCAGCCCAAGTGCATGATAGCCTATCTCTTTATGATGATAGCCATGTTCTTCAGCAGTTCCACCACGCTCATCACCAACTACCTTACCAGCATTGTGCAGGTCGACGCCACGCACACCTATACCTTATATGTATGGTTGCCGGTAAGCTATGTGGTGGGGGGCTTTATCTGCTTCTGGTGGTTCAGGTGGCAGCGTTGGCGTTTCCGTTTCCTCATTGCCGGTGCCATGGCGTGCTTCACGCTCTTCTTCGGCATCCTCTACTTCACGGTGTCGCCTACCTCTACCTACGAGATGGTGTACCTACCCATTTTTATGCGCGGGCTGGGCATGATGGTGATGTTTATCGCTTTTGCCCTGTTTGCCACCGAAGACCTTGCCCCCAAGTACCTCATCCCCAACGCCTTCTTCATGATAGCGCTACGGTCGGTACTCACGCCGGTCATCGGCACGGCCTTCTTCAGCAACGCCCTCTACCACTTGCAGCAGAAGTACCTGTCCTCCCTGTCGGAGACGGTGACGGCGGTGGACCCCCTCTCGGTAGCCCGCTACACCCAGAGCCTGCACTCGGCCTTGGCACAAGGACATGGCTATAACGAGGCGGCACAAATGGCTACCAATACGCTCTACAAGATACTCCAGCAACAAAGCACGTTGCTGGCCATCAAGGAGATAGTGGGATGGATGATGATTGTCTCGCTGGTGCTGGCCATCATCTCGCGTTTCATCCCATTCCATAAGACCATCCGGGTGGTATATGCCAAGACGGGCGACGATATGATTTAAGCGTATTTGTGGCAGATAGCTTTCGACATTCGCCTAAAATACCTATATTTGTCGCAAACGATTAACGCTGACGATTATGGCATCCATACTTCCTACCCGGATATTCCCGATAGGGATACAAAGCTTTGAGCAACTACGTACCAATCATTATGTGTACGTAGACAAGACCCGGTTGGTCTATCAACTGGCCAATACCAGCCGGATCAGCTTCTTGAGCCGTCCCCGCCGTTTTGGCAAGAGCCTCTTGCTCTCTACGCTGAAAGCTTACTTCGAAGGGAAGAAGCACCTCTTCGAAGGATTAGCGATAGAAGAATTAGAGCGGGAATGGACGGTTTATCCCGTATTGCATCTCTCTTTCGCACGGACACGCTATACCGAAGTGAGGGATTTGGAAGGTTTGCTGAATATCCAGCTTTTGGAATGGGAGAAGCTATATGGGCATGAACCGTCCGAGAGCACTTATACCGAGCGTTTCGATGGAATTATCCGACGTGCCAGCCAGCAAACGGGACGTGAAGTGGTCATCTTGATTGACGAGTATGACTCACCGATACTCGACTCCACCAACTCACAGGAGCTTCAAAAGGCGTTACGCCTCATCATGCGTGGATTCTTCAGTCCGCTGAAAGACAATGTGGAGCGAATCCGCTTCTTGTTCATCACGGGCATCACCAAGTTCAGCCAGATGAGTATCTTCAGTGAACTGAACAACCTGGACGACATCAGCATGGAGGATGACTATGCCGCCATCTGTGGCATCACCGAGACGGAACTATTTACTGAACTGAAGGAAGACATTCAAGCCTTGGCTAGGCGCAGGGACGAAACCTACGAGGAGGCTTGCGCCCACCTCAAGCGAATGTACGATGGCTACCACTTTACCGACCTGAGTGAAGACATCTACAACCCATTCAGCATCATCAATGTCCTTAAAAAGAAAGCCTATGGCAGCTATTGGTATGCCACAGGTACGCCTACATTCTTGATAGAGTTACTTAGAGAACGGAATATTGAGATTCCCGACTTGGAACATTGCAAAACTTCAGGAGCCGCTTTTGATCAGTCTACCGACACGCTCACCGACCCGCTACCCGTACTTTACCAGAGTGGGTATCTCACTATCAAGAGCTATAAGAACGGCACTTATATTTTAGGATTCCCCAATGACGAGGTGCGCCACGGATTCCTATACTCGCTATTGCCTTCCATAACGGGAAGTAGCGCGATAGAGAACAATATAAGTATCACCGCAATGCAGGAAGCACTTGATGCAGGTGATGTGGAGAAGTGTTTAGCTCGTATGCGCTCGTTCGTAGCCTCCATCCCCTACGAGAACTACAAAGAAGTAAACGACGAGTCGCGCTTTGAGTCTATCTTCTATATCCTCTTCACATTGATGGGGCAAGCGGTCCACACGCAGGTGAAGACTTCCGCTGGTCGTGCCGATGCGATAGTGACCACTACGGAATATATCTATGTATTTGAGTTCAAGGTCGACTCATCGCCCGAAGAAGCGTTGGCTCAGATTGACAAGAAAGGATATGCCATCCCTTACGAAGCAGACGGTCGTAAAGTGGTGAAGGTTGGCGTGAACT
>JAISIX010000170.1 GCA_031261805.1 Mediterranea sp. (in: CFB group bacteria) | reverse complement strand
TGTTCACGCTCAATCGTCGCGTGCTGCTGGCCGACAGGGAGAACCTGCGTCGCTTAATGGAGGCGCTGCTGGAACAGGCGGCGGGAACACCTATCGTGGCACCCCTCCATACGTATGTGTCCGATGCCATCAAGGAGCTGGGACTCCATGCGCCCAACCTCCATATCATGCTTCCGCAAAGCTATCTCTCCTTCGGCTACTTAGTGAACAACGCCCAAGGAATCGTCACCGACTCGGGCAATGTGGCCGAGGAGGCTACTTTCCTCAACATACCATGCATCACCCTTAACAGCTTTGCCGAGCACCCGGAAACATGGCGTGAGGGAACCAACGAACTGGTAGGCGAAGACCCCGCCGCGCTGGCCGATGCCTTGGGACGACTGATGACGGGAAGATGGAAACAAGGTAAGCTACCCGAACGTTGGGACGGGCGTACTGCCGAACGTATCATACAGATTCTGTTGGGGCTGGCGTAACGAAGCCGGCTCCATCAAAGAGAATAGATGATAATAAAGTTAAAAATGATATACGGGGACAACCCTATCCGAAATTTATTCGTTACTTTTACGGCCCCAACCTACAGACTTTTATGAAGCAACTATATAGCAAAATTCTCTTACTGCTCTTATTACTATTGGCTACTCCAAGCCTTTTCGCACAGCAGATAAGGGGTATCGTCACCGACTCCGTCACGCACGAAGCGCTGATGTACATCTCCGTCTACTACCAAGAAAAGAGAGACCTGGGTACCGTGACTGCCGATGATGGCTCTTTCAGTGTGGCTACGCGCCCTGGCGGAGGTACATTGGTGTTCTCTGCCATTGGCTACCGCACGAAGACCGTGAAGGTAAGCAGCTCCACCCGTACGCTGAAAGTAGAATTGAGCACCGACGATGTGATGCTGGGCGAGGTGGTGGTAAAGCCCAAGCGGGAGAAGTACTCGCGCAAGAACAACCCGGCGGTGGAGTTCATGGAGAAGGTCATCGCCCATAAGAAGGCGCAACGGTTGGAGAGCAACGACTACTACCAGTACGACAAGTACGAAAAGATGAAGATGTCCATCAACGACCTCACCCCCGAGAAGCTGGAGCGGGGTATCTACAAGAAATACGCTTTTCTCAGGGACCAGGTGGAGGTGTCGGACCTTACTCACAAGCTTATCCTCCCCATCTCTGTGCACGAGACCGCCTCGCAGGTGGTGTATCGCAAAAACCCTGAAAGCAAGAAGACCATCATCAAAGGGCAGACCGGCAGTGGGGTGGAGGAATTCTTCAGTACCGGCGACATGCTGGGCACCATCCTCAAGGATGTCTTTTCCGACATTAACATCTACGACAACGAGATACGCCTGTTGCTGCAACATTTCACCAGCCCCATCAGCGACAAGGCCACCGGCTTCTATAAGTTCTACCTCATGGATACCGTGATGGTCGACCGGCAGGAGTGCGTACACCTCACCTTCGTGCCGCAGAATGCGCAAGACTTCGGCTTCACCGGTCATCTATACGTACTCAAAGACTCTACTTATGCCGTGCGCAAGTGTGTCATGAACCTGCCTAAGAAGACGGGGATAAACTTCGTGAACAACATGAATATCACCCAACAGTATGCACAATTGCCCAACGGCAACTGGGTGCTGTCCGACGACGACATGACGGTAGACCTCTCGTGGACTGACAAGAAGACTTCCGGAGGCCTACAGGTAGAACGCATCACGAAATACAGCAAGTATAAATTCGACCCCATCGAACCGCGTGTGTTCAAGATGAAGGGGGATGTGATAAAGGAGGCCGATATGCTCTCCAAGAGCGACGAGTACTGGGCCAGCGTACGGCAAGTGCCGCTCACCAAGAAGGAGAGCAACATGGATGTGTTCGTCAACCACCTGGAGCAGATTCCCGGCTTTAAGTACATCATCTTCGGACTGAAGGCACTGATAGAGAACTTTGTGGAGACAGCCCCCAAAGGGAAGCCCAACAAGATAGACATCGGGCCTATCAACACCATGATTTCGAGCAACTACATAGACGGTACCCGCTTCCGCCTGAGTGCCATGACCACTGCCAAACTCAATCCGCACTGGTTCTTGAGCGGCTATGGAGCCTACGGCCTGAAAGACAAACGGTGGAAGTACAGTGGGACGGCTACTTACTCTTTCAACAAACGCGACTATGTAGTGTGGGAGTATCCCAAGCATTTCGTCTCGGCTACGTATAGCTACGACGTGATGTCGCCTATGGACAAGTTCCTCTTTACCGATAAAGACAACATCTTCTTGGCGCTCAAGACTACCACCGTGGACCAAATGTCGTACATCCGCGACGCAACCATCGACTATGAGCTGGAGATGAATACCGGCGCCAGCATCAAAGCCATGATACGCCATCGCAACGACGAGCCGGCGGGCAAGTTGGAATACCTGCGCAACGACAATACGGACCCTCTTCTGTCCACCCGTGTGCACGATATCACCACTACCGAGGCCAGCTTCACCTTCCGCTATAGCAAGGGTGAGTCGTTTGTCAACTCTAAGCAACGACGTATCCCCGTGAGCTTTGATGCCCCCGTTTTCACCCTCACCCATACCATCGGCCTGAAGGGTGTATTGGGCGGTCAGTACAATTTCAACCGTACCGAGGCCAGCTTGTGGAAGCGTGTATGGATGCCTGCCTCGTGGGGCTATGTGGACTGTAGCCTGAAGGCAGGGGCCGAGTGGAACACCGTACCCTTCCCCTTCCTGATATTGCCCGAGGCCAACCTCTCGTACATCACCCAGCGTGAGACGTTCGCCTTGATCA
>JAISIX010000090.1 GCA_031261805.1 Mediterranea sp. (in: CFB group bacteria) | reverse complement strand
ATACGCTCAATGCAGAAAGCCAAACCAATCACCAAGGCGATGGCTACCAAGCTCATGAAAGAGGCAGTACCCTCGATGAACTTCTGCTTAATCTCCTTGTGAATGCCACCCTCTTCTGCAGCGGCAGGAGCAGCTTTTGTTTCAGCGGCAGGTGCAGCCGTTGCAGCAGGAGTGGCCTGTTCGGTCTGTTCCGCTGCGGGGGCATCTTGAGCCTGAGCAAGTTGGGTAGAGCCAAATGTCAAGGCTCCAATCACAGCAACAATAGCGAATAACTTTTTCATTGTGTGTCTAATTTTTAAGATTAATTAATTGATTATTATTTTATTGATTTATTTACAGTCTTTCGTCAACTGCGGAGAGAGGGGGATTCGAACCCCCGATACACTTTTGGCGTATACACGCTTTCCAGGCGTGCCTCTTCAACCACTCGAGCATCTCTCCTAATGGGGCTTTTTTGAATTCAGCTACAAATGTATCCTTTTTTTTCTATCCGTGAAGCATTCTCTGCCTTTTATCTTAAAGAAATGGCCCAAATTAATATATTTTAAAACCTTTCGTCCTCTTAGCGGCCCATTCCGTACATCTGGAGGGCATTTGTGGTGGTGAGTTCGGCCACACGTTCCACAGGAGTCTGGTAGATGTCTGCCACCTTGTTGAGCACCTCTGCCAGGTAGGCGCTTTCGTTCCTTCGGCCGCGGTAGGGCACGGGGGCGAGGTAGGGTGAGTCGGTCTCCAGCACGATGCGTTCGAGTGGAATCATACGTAACGCTTCGGGCAGGGTGGACTTCTTGAAGGTGACGATGCCGTTGATGCCTATCAGGAAACGGTCGAATTCGAGCAGTCGCTCGGCTTCTTCTGCCGTCCCGGTGAAGCTGTGGAAGATGCCACGCAGCGGGGTGCCGATGTAGGGTGCCAATACCTTATATATATAGTCGGATGCTTCGCGGGTGTGGATTACGACGGGAAGGTCGAACTCGATAGCCCATTTGATTTGTTGCTCGAAGGCGTCGAGCTGCTCTTTCAGGTAGGTCTTGTCCCAGTATAGGTCGAGTCCTATCTCTCCTATCGCCACGAAAGGGTGGGGGAGGGTAAGGCGTTGGCGCACCACGGCCAGTTCTTGGCGGTAGTTGGCATTCACGGAGGTGGGGTGTAGCCCTATCATCGGGTAGCAGAGGTCGGGGTATTGGGTGGTTGTGGCTAACATCTGCTCTATGGTGGTGCTGTCGATGTTGGGCATGAAGATGGCGGCAACGCCGGCGGCCTTTGCCCGTTCCATCACTTGGGGGCGGTCTTCATCAAACTCTTCGAGGAAGAGGTGCGAATGGGTGTCTATGATCATGAGGGTGTTATGAGGTCTTTTCGTTGTTTCGGTAGTAATAGACGAGTCCATAGCTGCGGCACAGCTCCAGCCGTCGCTCATTGGGTTGTACGTTTTGGAATCTGGCTTCCACTTGGTTCCAGATGTCGAGGATGAGTTTGTCGGCCGGCTCGCGTAGTGCGGCGAGCGCTTCCAGGCTACGGCTGGTGAGTAGCTGGAGGTTTTTCTGCCGCCCGTAGCTCTCCATGAAGATGTCGTAGTGCACCTTCACCCGTGCGATGGTGGGGTTGTAGATGGGTATGCCTCCCCTCGCTACCCTTTCCTGCTCGCCTTTGATGACCTTTTCTCCCCATTCCGCCAAGGCGCTCTCGCTTAGCAAGTCGGGCACTACGTTGGCTTCGGGCAGTCCGTACAGTTGTTTTTGCGAGGGCTTTATCTCCTCGCGTAGCACTGATAGGTTCAGCACCTGTATGAAGTGCGAGAGGTAGAGGCGTGCCATCTTCGCGTTGGCTTGGTGCTTGTGGCTGGCCCGCGATTGGTTGGCATAGCATTGTGTGTAGTGCGTAAGCGTCCTGTCAAGCTTCAACATGAAGTTGCGTGCTTCGGACAGGCTGTTCAAGGAGATGGCCAAGTCGCTGACGGTAGAGGTCTCTCCTATCTCTACCACGGCTCGCAGTGCCCTGCTTCTGGCTTGGTCCGTATTGGGTAATCGGCGGTAAGGCATAACTTCTGTGGGGTTTCGCTACATCTGGCGATGCATCAAACGGGTTATTAAGTTCTTCAGCTCTCTCTTTCTCTCTTCGGTGACGGTGACGGCCAGCAGGCTTTCCATGGCCAGTGTATAGTGTTCGCGCATCTTGTTTTCGCATACGCTGCGTATGTTGAGCCGGTCGTACAGCGCGGTGACGGCCGCTATCTTCTCGGTGGGCTGGTACTCGGTGGCTTCCAGCCATTGGGTAAGTTGCTCCCGCTCTGCCTTGTTGGCGCGGTTCAGCGCTTCAATCAGCAGATAGGTTTTCTTGTTGCAAAGGATGTCGCCTCCTATCTCTTTGCCAAATACTTCCGGGTCGCCATACACGTCGAGCAGGTCGTCTTGCAGTTGGAAGGCGATGCCAATCTGCATCCCAAACCGATATAGGTTTTCCGCGTCTTGGGCCGATGCGTTGCCCAGCAAGGCTCCTATCCGCAGGCTGGCGGCCAGGAGGACGGCCGTCTTGAGCCGAATCATCTCGATGTATTCTGGCTCCGACACGTCGGAACGCGTCTCGAAATCCATGTCCATCTGCTGCCCTTCGCAGATCTCCAGTGCGGTGCGGCCGAACCACTCAATTACTTCGCCTTGATGTTCGGCGGGCACGTGCATCATCTGCTGGAAAGCCATGATGAGCATGGCGTCACCCGAGAGGATGGCGGTATTGTCGTTCCACACCTTATGTACGGTGGGCTTTCCACGCCGGAGGTCGGCTCGGTCCATGACGTCGTCGTGCAGCAGGGTGTGGTTGTGGTATATCTCGATGCCGGTGGCGGGGGCGTACACCGACGCGACATCTTCCCGGTAGAGGTTGTATGCCATGAGCATCAGTACCGGCCGAATGCGTTTGCCTCCCAGGGCGAGTTCGTATCGAATCGGCTGGTAGAGTGTTTGGGGGCTGTGCTCCAGAGAAAGCCCGGCGAGGTGCTCGTTTATCTTGTCCAATAGTTGTGAGGCGGTGTACATATTTTCGTTCTGATGGGTTCGGGGGGATGACTGGTTGAGGTGGATATTAAAAAGAGAGGCTGCTTATTCAAGCAGCCTCTCTATGATGCTAACAGATTACTGCAATCTAAACATTACAGGAACCGTAAATTTCACACGTACGGGTTTTCCGCGTTGCATACCCGGCTCCCATTTGGGCATCGCGTTGATCACGCGGAGTGCCTCTTTGTCCAAGTACGGGTCTACGCTGCGCATTACTTTGGCGTCTACGATACTACCGTCTTTGTTTACCACGAACTGTACGATGACGCGTCCTTGTGTGCCGTTCTCCTGTGCGATGGTCGGGTACTTGATGTTCTTGCTCAGATATTGCATCAAGGCCGTTTGTCCACCTTTGAACTCCGGCATCTTCTCTACCACCTCGAAGATGGTTTGCTCTTCCGGCTCTTCTTCCTGAACCACGGGTGCGGTCCATTTGATTTCGGCCTTGGGGGCGTTGTCTTCGTTGATGATGGTCGTTGTTTCGTCTATATCAGCCTTATCGTCCACAATCTCCAGCAGGTCGGCTGCCTTGGGTACCTCTGGTGGGGGCGGAGCCGGTTGTTCCGGGGTTTCGGTGATAGGAATGATTTCTTGCTCGGCAGCAACATCAGTCACGGCCATGCTCATATCGATTTTCACATCACGCTGGGTCCATTCGAACGCCACGAACATGAAAGCCAATACAATCACATAGCCGATAAGCAACCACGTGGACTTCTTGCCTTCGAGGTCTGCTTTGGGTGATTTTTTAACTTCCATAAGATAATGAATATAATGATTAATAAAAAAGTGTCAATCCTTATCTTCTTCTATGCAAATATAGGGCATTTCCTGTGAACCTGTTGCCGGATGTGCTCTTTTATCCTTTCTTTTTAACTTTTTTAATCATTTAGGCCCTCCGGCGATGGCTGGTTGTGCAAATAAGCGTATCTTTGGCGCCGTAATTCAAGACATGAACCGTATGAAAAAGATAAGAATAGCCATCGATGGCTTCTCTTCCTGCGGGAAGAGCACCATGGCCAAGAGCCTGGCTCGCGCCATCGGATACACCTATATAGATAGTGGCGCCATGTATCGGGCCGTCACCCTCTACAGCATGGAACACGGCATCTTCGAGGGCGATGCCATCGATACCGACCGGCTGTGCCGCGAACTCGCCGACATCCACATCTCCTTCCGCATCAATCCCGCTACCGGCTTGCCCGAGACCTATCTCAACGGTGAGAACGTGGAGTCCAGAATCCGCGGCATGGAAGTCTCGGCTAAGGTCAGTCCCATCAGCGCCCTCGGCTTTGTGCGTGAGGCCATGGTGGAGCAACAGCAACGGCTGGGGCAGGAGGGGGGCATCGTGATGGATGGCCGCGACATTGGCACCACAGTCTTTCCCGATGCCGAACTGAAAATCTTCGTCACCGCCTCGCCCGAGGTGCGTGCCCAGCGTCGGTACGACGAGCTGAAAGCCAAGGGCATGGAGGCCAACTTCGACGAGGTGCTCGCCAACGTAAAGCAACGCGACTACATCGACCAGCACCGCGAGGTAAGCCCCTTGCGCAAGGCCGAAGACGCCATCCTGCTCGATAACACCCACCTCACCATCGGCCAGCAGCAACAATGGCTCTTGGAGCGATACGACGAAGCAAGCAAATAGTGTGCGACAACAGCTAAAAAAGGAAACGACAATGACAAAAATAGAAATAGATGAAAGCTCGGGCTTCTGCTTTGGCGTGGTGACTGCCATCAACAAGGCCGAAGAGGAGCTGGCGAAAGGGGGGACCCTCTATTGCCTGGGCGACATCGTGCACAACAGCCGGGAGGTGGAACGGCTCAAGAAGATAGGGCTGATTAGCATCGACCGCGAGGAGTTCAAGCAGCTGCACGACGTGAAGGTGCTGCTCCGTGCCCATGGCGAACCGCCCGAAACCTACCAGATAGCCCGCGAGAACAACATCGAGATTATCGATGCCACTTGTCCCGTGGTGCTCCAGTTGCAGAAACGCATCAAGCGTGAGTTCCAGAAGAACGACGACATGGAGAAGCAAATCGTCATCTATGGCAAGAAGGGACATGCCGAGGTGCTGGGGCTGGTGGGGCAGACCGATGGGAAAGCCATTGTGATAGAGACCCCGGAGGAGGTGGAGAAGCTCGACCTGAACCGTAGCGTCCGCCTCTTCTCGCAGACGACCAAGTCCCTGCACGAGTACCAGGAACTGGGAGGCTACCTCCGCGAACACGTAGCCCCCGGCACTACCTTCGAGTATTACGACACCATCTGCCGGCAGGTGGCCAACCGTATGCCCCGGCTGCGTGAGTTTGCCGCCACCCACGACCTGGTCTTCTTTGTGAGCGGCAAGAAAAGCTCCAATGGGAAGGTGCTCTTTAAGGAGTGCTTGGACGTCAACCCCAACTCGCACCTGATAGACGACGAGGGAGACATTGACACGTCCCTACTCCGGGGGGCCAGGTCTATCGGCATCTGTGGCGCTACCTCCACCCCCAAGTGGCTCATGGAGAAGGTACGTGCCTATATCCAGACGTTTGTGGACTGACAGATTTAACAATAAGTAGTACGAATGAAGACAAATTGAACAACATCCTCGTCTTTTTGTTGTACATTTGCCACTTCAAACAGAGTAACAGAATAAACTTATCATTATGGGAGCAGTAAAGTGCATTGGCATCTTAACGTCCGGAGGCGACGCCCCGGGCATGAACGCGGCTATCAGGGCGGTCACCCGCTCGGCTATCTACAACGGATTGCAAGTGAAAGGCATATATAGAGGATACCGGGGGTTGGTTACCGGCGAAATCAAAGAATTCAAAAGCCAGAACGTCAGCAACATCATTCAGCAAGGCGGCACCATCCTGAAGACGGCCCGTTGCCAGGAGTTCATGACCCCCGAAGGCCGTAAGCTGGCCTACGAGAACATGAAGGCCGAGAACATTGATGCCTTGGTCGTTATCGGCGGTGATGGCTCACTCACCGGCGCCCGCATTTTCGCCCAGGAGTTCGACGTGCCTTGCATCGGCTTGCCCGGTACCATCGACAACGACCTTTATGGTACCGATACTACCATCGGCTACGATACGGCACTGAATACCATCATCGAGGCCGTGGACAAGATTCGCGACACGGCCACCTCCCATGAGCGTCTCTTTTTCGTCGAAGTGATGGGGCGCGATGCCGGCTTCCTGGCACTCAACGGTGCCATCGCTTCGGGGGCCGAGGCGGCCATCATCCCCGAGTTCAGTACGGAAGTCGACCAGTTGGAAGAGTTCATCAAGAATGGCTTCCGCAAGTCGAAGAACAGTAGTATCGTCATCGTGGCCGAGAGCGAAGTGACAGGGGGCGCCATGCACTATGCCGAGCGTGTGAAGAACGAGTACCCGCAGTACGACGTGCGGGTCACTATCCTCGGACATTTGCAACGCGGCGGTAGCCCTACGGCTCACGACCGCATCTTGGCCAGCCGCCTCGGTGCGGCCGCCATCGACGCCATCATGGAAGACCAGCGCAACGTGATGATTGGCATCGAGAACGACGAGATTGTCTACATCCCCTTCAGCAAAGCTATCAAGAACGATAAGCCCATCAAGCGCCAGCTCGTCAGTGTGCTGAAGGAGCTGTCTATCTGATTCTCTGCGCATCGCAGAGTTACCGCGGCTATTGCCTCGTCCTCTCCAACTCCTCCCCAATGTGCGGGAGGGTTGCTTCCAATCAACGAGTACATTGCCCCCCAATCAACGAGTACATTGACCCCCAACCAACGTGTACATTGACCCCCAAAGTACTCGTTGATTGGGGGGCAATGTACCTGTTGATTGGGGGTAGGCTACGGGTTGTTTGGGCGCATGCCCATCCTCTCGTGGGCGCAAGGGCATGTGCGTACGAGCGCATGCCCTTGCACCCACGAGCCGATGGGCATGCGCCCAACTTGGTATTCATCGGGCTTTGCGTGTGCAAGGGGGGGGAAGTTGGGTCACTTCTTTCCCTTCTTCTTTCGTAACTCTTCCGCTATTCGCCATTGCAGGGCAGCTTCGCCTTCCTTGCCGGCTTTCAGCAGGGCGTCGCCGAATAGCTCGTGGGCGTTGGCGTGCTCGGGTTTGAAGCTGGTAGCCCGGTCGAGGTCGGATAGGGCACCTTCTACATCGCCCGATTGGAGGCGAAGCTTGCCACGGTTGTACACCGCCTTGAAGTTGGCTGGATAGATGGAAATCGCTGTGTTGAAGCAATGTTCGGCATCGAAGGCCTGCCCGTTGTCGGCCAGTGTGATGCCTTTGCGTATCCAGGCGTCGAGGTAGTTGGGGTCGAGGCTGAGCGCCTTGTCGTAGTTGGCGAGGGCGGCCTGCACGTCGTGCGCCTGGGTGATGCATTCATTGCCCATCAGCAAGTACTCGTGGGCGTATTGGCGGAGGCGCTCCTGCTGTAGCTTCATCTGTTGTTTGAGCTGAAGGTTCTGTGCCTTGAGCGTGTTGAGCTGGGAGAGCTTGCGCCGGATGAGACGGCGGGGTGCGGGCTTCTCGATGTCGTAGCGTGAGTGGATGGCACGGAAGAACTGCTCGAGGCACTCTTCCATATCGCCTTGCTCGAAGGCCTGTGCCGCGGCGGCGTATTGCACGTCGGCCTGCGCCTGCTTCAGTGCCTTGTCGATGGCCATGCGGTTGTTGAAACGCTCGGCGAAGTGGACAATCTCGGGGCGGACGAAGATGTCCGTCCGGTTGATGGGCTTGGTCAGCCGGATGCCGTCGAGCGAGGTGCAACGGCTGAGGGCCACATACGTCTGTCCGCCGGCGAAGACACCTCCTGTGAAGTCGATGACGACCCGGCTGAACGTCAGTCCCTGGCTTTTGTGTATGGTGATGGCCCAGGCCAAGCGGATGGGATATTGCACGAAGGTGCCCAGCACCTCCTCCTCTACCTCTTTTGTCTTCTCGTTGTAGCGGTAGCGGATGTTGCGCCACGAGTCACGTTGCACGTCGAACTCCTTGCCGTCGTCGGTGACGATGTAGAGCGTCTCGTTCTCCTCGTCGATGCCGGCCACCACGCCGATGGTGCCATTCACCCAGCGTCGTTCGAAGTCGTTCTTGATAAAGATAATCTGCGCCCCCGGTTTCAACACCAGCTCTTGCGAGGTGGGCAGGCTGCTCTCGGGGAAGTCGCCCTCCACCTCACCTTCGAAGGTGATGGGGTCGCCCGGCAGGTCGGCCAGCTTCCGGCTGTTGATGCCGTCGACGGTGTCGCGCCGGGTGGCGAGGGTGATGTACATGTCGGCATCTGTCTCTTCGGCGGGTAGTCCGTAGCGGGTGTTGAGCAGTTGGAGGTCGGGCGCCCCGGCAGTGTTGGTACGGATATGGTCGAGCACGCCCACAAAGACGGGGTCGCTCTGGCGGTACACCTTCTGTAGCTCGATGGACACCAGGTCTATCTGGCTAAAAACACGGGCGGAGAAGAAGTAGGGTGTGGGGTAAAAGCGGTTGAGAATCTCGCGTTCGTCGCCTTTCACTACGGGTTCGAGCTGGAACACGTCGCCCACCAGCAGGAGCTGTTTGCCGCAGAAGGGTTCGCGCAGGTTGTGTGAGTAGACGCGTAGGATGCGGTCGATGGCATCGATGAGGTCGGCCCGTACCATGGAAATCTCGTCGATGATGACCAGCTCTATCTGCTCCAGCAACTTGCGGTGCTGCTTGGTGTACTTGAAGAAGTCGTGGATGCGTCCCCGCTGGAGGCTCAGGTTGGGGTCGTCGGGCAGCAGTGGGTGGAAAGGTAGCTTGAAGAAGCTGTGCATCGTGCTGCCACCGGCGTTGATGGCGGCAATGCCGGTGGGGGCGAGCACTACGTGCTTTTTCTTCGTCTGTTCGCATACGTAGCGCAGGAACGTAGACTTCCCCGTGCCTGCCTTGCCGGTGAGGAACACCGACTGCCGGGTGTACTTGATCAGGTTCAGGGCATCCTGAAATTCGGGGTTGTTGGTATCTACGTTCATGCGGTCCGCTCTTTATACGATTCCCAGATGCTTCATGGCCTTGCTGATGCCATCCTCGTCTATCGGTGCGGTGACGTAGTTGGCGGCGGCTTTTACCTCGTCGGTGGCTTGCCCCATGGCTACGCCGATGCCTGCGTGGCGCAGCATACTGATGTCATTGCCTCCGTCGCCAAAGGCTACGGTGTCTTCGAGGCTCAGTCCGAAGTGGCGGATGATTTCGTCGATGCCCCGCTGCTTGGTGACACCTTTGGAGGTGACATCGGCAAAGGATGGGTACCAGCGGTTGTACTCGCAGGTGGGGGTGGCGGGACGTATGTCGTCCTCCTGCTCGGCACGGATGAACGGAGTCATCTGGATAATCTCTTTCTGCGCAACCTCCGCGGGCGATACGACGGGCACGGCGTTGACATGCAGGAACTCGTAGAAGACACGCTTCATCTCCTCGTCGGGCTGGCACACACAGAGGGTATGCTCCTCTACGAAGATGCAGGGTATGTTTCGTCCTTCGCAGAAGAGGGCCATGGCATGGACCTCCTCGGCGGGGATGACACTCTTGAATATCACCTCGTCGCCCACAAAGCAGTAGGCGCCGTTCATGGTGACGTAGCCGTCGATGAGGTTGCGTTGTTGTAGCTCGCCGAGGTTGTTGATGATGGCGGTAGGCCTTCCGGTGGCGATAAAAATCTGGTGACCTTGGGCATGAGCGGCCTCCAGAGCCTCAATGGTAGAGGCGGGAATGCGGTGCGTGTCGAAGCTCACCAGCGTCCCGTCGATGTCGAAAAATAAAGCTTTAGGCATACGTTGTCTTTTGATTTGCGCACAAATGTACGAAAAATATTCGCCCGCTCACTTCCTTTTCCCTTTGGACTTGCCTATATTTGCCGCAGATTTCGCCGTCGCGGACATTGCGGCGGCCACTAAACCGTAAAACAGATGAAATACAATTTTGATGAAGTGATAGAACGCCGAGGCACGGACTGTGTGAAGTGGGACGGCATGAAGCGCCTTTGGGGGCGCGACGACTTGATACCGATGTGGGTAGCCGACATGGACTTCCGGACGGCCCCCTTTGTGATAGAAGCCCTGCGTAATCGTATGGAGCATGAAGTGCTGGGCTATACCTTTGCCTGCGAAGAGTGGGCTACCTCCATCGCCGGTTGGCTGAAAGAACGCCACGGCTGGGACATCCGCCCGGAGGCGCTCACTTTCTCTCCCGGCATCGTGCGCGGGCTGGCTTTCGCCATCCAGTGCTTCACTCGGCCGGGCGACAAGGTGATGGTGACGCCTCCCGTCTACCATCCTTTCTTCCTCGTGTCGCAAAAGAACGGACGTGAGGTCGTCTACTCACCGCTGGTGCTGGAGGAGGGACAGTATAATATTGACTTCGACCGCTTCGCCACCGACGTGAAGGGCTGCAAGCTCTTCATCCTAAGCAACCCGCACAACCCCGGCGGACGGGTATGGACCCGCGAGGAGCTGGCACGCATCGCCGACATCTGCTACGAGAACGGCACGCTGGTCATCGCCGACGAGATTCATGCCGACCTCACCCTGCCTCCCTACCGGCACCAGACGTTCGCCCTCGTCTCCGAACGGGCACGCCTCAACTCCATTGTCTTCGGCTCGCCCAGTAAGGCGTTCAATATGCCGGGGTTGGCCAGCTCGTACGCCGTCATCGAGAACGAGGAGCTGTGCCACCGCTTCCAGGAGTTTATGGAAGCCAGCGAGCTGGACTCCGGCCACCTCTTCGCTTACCTCGCCGTGGCGGCTGCCTACAGCCATGGCACGGAGTGGCTCGACCAGGTGGTGGAGTATATCAAGGAGAACGTAGACTTCACCGAGCAGTACCTGCGCGAGCGCATCCCTTCCATCCGGATGATTCGCCCGCAAGCCTCCTACCTCATCTTCCTCGACTGCCGGCAGCTGGGGCTGAAGCAGGAGGAGCTGAACCGCCTATTTGTAGAAAAAGCCCACCTTGCGCTGAACGACGGACCGACGTTCGGCAAGGAGGGCGAAGGATTTATGCGACTCAACGTGGCTTGTCCCAGCAGCGTGCTGCGGCAGGCGCTCGGCCAGTTGGAGGCAGCCGTGAAAGAATAGAACCTCACCAACGACCTATCAGCAGGTCGTCGAGGTAGACGGGCAAGGAGCTGGTGTTGGTGAACGATACACGCACCGTCTTCTTGTTCGTCGCCGGCTCGGGGCCTGTGATAAAGAGCAAACGGCGGGAGGTGTACGCCTCGCCGGGATGGCTGAGGTTCTCCACGCTGCTCTCTACGGCACCGGTTACCGGCGCCAAGTTCTCCACGCAAGCCACCACCGTGCCTTGTCCTTTACTCCAGTACTCCAGCTTATAAGAGCCGCTATGGTCGAGGTAGACATACTGCTCTATGCGCTGTCCGGACTGCAATAGCACACCCCGCTTACCGGTACGGGCAAGGGACGTTGTCGCTCCTGTCCCTTCCCAAGGGAATAGCTCCGCGCTATATTCAAATCCGCTGTTGGGCAACAGGTTGCCCGGCTCGGTTGCCCATTGATAAAAGCGGATGTAATCCACTTCCATCTCGGCCGACCCTCCTCTGCTGTACATGCCCAGGAACACGTTCATGGCGTGATTGGGCGACTTGATGTGCTGCGGGTTCCAGTCGGTTTGCACCAGCTTGCCGTCAATGTAGAACTTCAGTCCACGGGGCGTCCAGAGCATGCCGTGCGTAATCCAACGGTCGGTACAGTTCCCCAATACCGGATAGTGGGCTATGTTGTGCAGGAACTTACCTTGCGGCGACACGTAGCCATGCAGCACAAGCTCCGTATTAAGGTTCTCGCACAGGTCTATCTCGAACACTTGTCCACGCGGGCGGATACCCATCGCTCCCACGGCGCTGTCGCCCTTCTCCATATAGTATCGGGCATCCGGTCCCGGAGAGTCTATCCAAAAGGCACCGTTCACCCCTTGCGCATCGGCCGAGGCGGTTCGACGGATGCGCGCTTCCAGGTAACCGCCTACCAGCTCACCGCCCGTCTTGAAGCGGTTCTGGCCCCAATCGTACGTCTGTATGGACGACACCTTGCGCCGAGGTGGCCAATAGGCCTCTCGAGGCAGCGAGTCGTTGGTGACCAACACGAGGGAATGCCCGGTGAAGCGCGTCGCCGGCTCGGGCAATTTGCCGGCAAGCATTTGCTGATAATTCGTTTTCTCTACAAAGTCGATGGTAGAGTAATACTGGGTGGACCACTTGGCAGTGTCCAGCTGCTGGGTGTTGAACTCATCACTCCACGCCAGCTTCATCCCCACCGGAACGGCGGAACCTGCCTGCTGTGCGGCAGAAGGGGCAACGGCCATTGCGGCCATTGCCGCGCTGATAATTAATTGGGGAATCATCATGTCGGTTGATTTTTGGGGGGCAAAGGTAGAGATATATCACTACAAAAGCAAGATGAAAGGAGGTTTTCTATACCATCAGCTTATCGCCGCCCAGTTCACGTTCGTCTTCCGCAAAGCCTTGAGCTGCTTCCACAGAATCTCGTTCTCGGGCAGTTCGGCGGTAGGGTCGCCGTCCACCACCTCTTCGGCGATGTGGCGCACGTATTGCAGCAGCTGTCCGTCGCGGGCGATGTTGGCTATCTTGAGGTCGAAGGCTACGCCGCTCTGCTGGGTGCCTTCCAGGTCGCCTGGGCCGCGTAGCTTCAAGTCGGCTTCGGCTATCTCGAAGCCATCGTTGGTGCGCACCATGATTTCCAGCCGCTTGCGGGTGTCTTCGGTAAGCTTGTAGTTGGTCACCAGGATGCAGTACGACTGCTCGGCGCCTCGTCCTACTCTGCCACGTAGCTGGTGGAGCTGCGAGAGTCCGAAACGCTCGGCGTTCTCGATGACCATCACCGAGGCGTTGGGCACATTCACCCCTACCTCTATCACGGTGGTGGCCACCATGATTTGTGCCTGCCCCGAGACGAAGAGTTGCATCTGCGCCTCTTTCTCGGCGGCCTTCATCTTGCCGTGCACCTTGCACACCTGGCATTCGGGAAACTCCTCGACGATATGCTGATAGCCCTCTTCGAGGTTCTTCAGGTCTATCTTCTCGCTCTCCTTGATAAGGGGGTAGACGATGTAGACCTGCCGTCCTTCGGCCACCTGCTTGTGCATCGAGCGGTAAAGGCTCTCGCGGTGTATGTCGAACTGATGGATGGTGGTGATGGGCTTGCGTCCCGGCGGAAGCTCGTCGATGACGGAGACGTCGAGGTCGCCATACAACGTCATGGCAAGGGTACGGGGGATGGGCGTGGCCGTCATTACCAGCACGTGGGGCGGCTGTACGTTCTTGCTCCACAGGCGGGCACGCTGCGCCACGCCGAAACGGTGCTGCTCGTCGATGACGACGAAGCCCAGTGCCGAGAAGTTCACCGTGTCCTCTATCACGGCATGGGTGCCTATCAGTATATGCACGTCGCCGGTGAGCAATCCCTGGAGGATGGCCTCGCGGCGTTTCCCCTTGACGGAGCCGGTGAGCAGCTCCACCCGCACGTCCATGCCGAAGAGTAGCTCCCGTACGGTTTCGTAATGCTGGTTGGCCAGTATCTCGGTGGGGGCCATCATGCAGGCTTGGTAGCCGTTGTCGAGCGCCAGGAGCATGCTCATGAGCGCCACCAGCGTCTTTCCGCTGCCCACGTCTCCTTGTAGCAGGCGGTTCATCTGCCGGCCGCTGCCCACGTCGCCGCGTATCTCCTTCAGCACCCGCTTCTGCGCCCCGGTGAGCTGGAAGGGGAGGTTCTGTGCGTAGAAGGTGTTGAAGTAATGCCCCACCTTGCCGAAGATGTAGCCGCGGTACTTCCGCTGCCGGTCCTTGGCGTAGCGCAGGATGTTGAGCTGTACGTAGAAGAGTTCCTCGAACTTCAGGCGGTACTGTGCCCGCCGCAGCACGTCGGCGTTGGTGGGAAAGTGCACGTTTCGGATGGCCTCGGTGAGGGGCATCAGGTGATGGTCGGCCAGGATGCGGGGCGAGAGCGTCTCGGGCAACGGCTCTTTCAGCTGGCCGATGACGGTGGTCATCATCTTCTCGATGGCGTGTGAGTTGAGGAAGCTGCGCTTCATCTTCTCCGTGGTGTTGTAGTAGGGCTGTAGCCCCACGGTGGAGAGTTTCAGCTCGTCGGGCTTCTCGATGTCGGGATGTGCCAGGTTGATGCGTCCGTTGAAGACGGTGGGCTTGCCGAAGACGATGTACTCCTCGTGCAGCTTGTACTTGCCGAGGATGTACTTGATGCCCTGGAACCACACCAGGTCTACCACGCCTGTACCGTCGGAGAAGTGACCCATCAGGCGGCGGTGCCGTCCCTCGCCCACATCCTCAAAGCCCACGATTTGGCCCTTGAGCTGGATGTAGGGCATGTTGCCGTCTATCTCGCGGATGAGGTAGACGCGGCTTCGGTCCACATATTTGTAGGGGAAGTAGTAGATGAGGTCGTGGAGGGAGAATATTTCCAGCTCCTTGTTGAGCACGGTGGCCTTCTGCGGGCCTACACCGGCCAGGTATTTGATGTCGCGGGTGGCTAAGTCGAACATCTACAAGAGCGCCTGTCCCACTTTCAAGTCGAAAGGGGTGGTTAGTTTGATGTTTTCCCGATTGCCGGCTACCAAGTGCACCGGCACGCCCAAGGCCTCCACTACCGAGGCGTCGTCGGTGAAGCGGGGGGAGTAGTCTTGCTCGTACGCCTGTTTCAGGAGGTCGATGTCGAACACCTGTGGGGTCTGTACCAGGCGATAGTCGGCACGAGGCACCGTTTCGCTGGCATCGCCTTGCAGGTGTCGCAAGGTCTCGAACACCTCGACGACAGGCACCACTGCCCGATGTTCGGCCGCGGCCTCATAGCAACGGCGAATCACGTCGGCGGCGACAAACGGCCGCACCCCGTCGTGCACGCCCACCAAGCCCGGCCCTTCTACGGCCGCCAGCCCGTTGCGTACGGAGTGAAAGCGCGTTTCGCCCCCGGCCACTATGGTGTGGTCTACCCCGAACCGATGCTTGTCGCAGAGTTGCAGCCAGTACAGCTGTAGCTCTTCCGGCAGCGTCACGATGATGTGCAATGCCTCGTCGTACCGCCGGAACACCTCCAGCGTACGCATCAACACAGGTTCTCCACCGATGGTAAGGAACTGCTTGGGGAGGTCGCCTCCCATGCGCAGCCCCTTGCCACCGGCCACTATGATAACAAATTGGTTCAACGCTTCTTCGGGGTGGATTAGCGTTTCACGCACATCGCCTCTACCAACTCGTCTACTTTCTCCTTGCCGGCCAGCATGTCCACTATCTGGAGGGCAAACTCCATGGCGGCACCCGGTCCGCGACCGGTGACGATGTTACCGTCGCGCACCACTTGTTCGTCCAGGCACTCGGCACCTTCGAGGTATTGCTCGAAGCCCGGGTAGCAGGTGGCCTTCTTGCCCTTCAGCAGTCCCAGCTTGCCCAGCACCATGGGGGCGGCGCAGATGGCGGCGATGGGCTTGCCTTTGGCGGCGAAGCTCAACAGCAACTTGCGCAGTCCTTCGTGCTCACCCAGCGTAGCGGCACCCGGCATTCCGCCAGGAAGCAGTAACAGCTCGGCATCGTAGAAGTCGCAGTTGTCGAAGTTCTTGTCGCAGAGGATGGAGACATCGTGCGCTCCTACTACAATCTCGTTCGGGGTGACGGATACGATTTCCACATCCAGCCCGGCACGTCTTAGCGTGTCTACGGCGGTCAAAGCTTCAATCTCTTCGAAGCCGTCCGCAAAAAAAGCATAAACAGTTCCCATAATCTCTTCGTTTACTATTTATCGTTTCGGTTGTTACTATCTCAGTTTAAAGTAATAGGTGATGGTACCCACCTGGTTGTCCACCCCGTTCACTGCGTTGAAGCGAGCCTTGCGGGCCGCCTCTGCGGCAGCCTTGCGTAGGGCGGCATTTTGTGTATTGGTACCTTGCAGGTTGATGCTCACTGCTATCACCACTCCGGCTGGGTTCACGGTGATGTTCACCACTACCTTGCCTTCTTCCTGCACTTGGTAGGCGGGCCGCGGTAGTCCTCCCGTTCCCAGCGACCGTCCGCCGAGGTTGAAGGTGCCGTATCCTCCCGTCCCGTTCTTGGCTCCTGTCGAGGCGTTCCCGTCGGGGCTTCCTTCTATCCCCGTCCCGGAGGCCGACGTCCCGCTGCTTCCTTGCATCTTGGCCCCTTTGCCAAAGGAGCTGGCCATGCCCTTCTGGATGGCCTCGGCAGCGGCTTTCCGTTCTCGCTCCGCCTTCTCCTCCGCCAGGCGCTTGGCCTCGGCGGCGCTCTTCTCGGGTTTCTTCGTTATCTCTTTCGGTTGGGCCTTCTCTTTCGGCTTCACCGTTTCTTTTCTTTTTTTCTTCTTTTCCTCCTTCGGCTTTATCGCTACGCTCTCCTCGTCGGTCTGCGTCAGCAATTCTTGTTCCGAAGGCAATGGTACCGTCGGTTCGGCAGGCGGTGGGGCGGCGACATCCTCGGGCAGGATGTCGACATCTACCAGCGAGGGGTCGTCCAGCCCTTGGGCGCTCTCCGTATTTCCCATCATCACCGGCACGCCACCCGCCTCTTCGTCGGGGCGGACGGCGGCGATACTGATAGAGACTAACAGCACCACGATGCCGATGCTCATCAGCAGGGCACCCAAGGCTCCTATGTACTCACCCTTCTTTTGCCGGTCCATGCGTTACTTGTTCTCCGGCGGGCGCGTAGCCAGCACCATCTTAAAATGATTCTCGTTGGCTATGTTCAGCACCCGCACTATCTCCCGGTAGGGTACCGACTCGTCGGCATAGAGTGCCACGTACATCTCCGGCTCCTTCGCCGCGCAGCTCTTCAGGAACGGTGTCAGCTCGTCGGGCGTGAGCGGGTGCTCCTTCTCGTTGCCGAAAGCGCCGTAGAAGTTCAAGTCCTTGTCGATGACCACCCGTGTGAGCGGCTTGGCCGAGGTCTGTTGCTTGCCTTGCGGCAGCAGCACCTTGATGGCGTTGGGCGATACCGCCGTGGAGGTTATCATAAAGAATATCAGCAGCAGGAAGATGACATCCGTCATGGATGCCATGCTGAACTGGGGCGATATTCGGTTTCTTCTCTTTAGTGACACGGGGGAGTGATTAGCGGGTTAGTGATTCGTGATTAGCGATGCGGCGTCCGCCTCTTTGGGCTGAGGCTCGTTGAGCAGGTCCATAAACTCCATGGTGCGTCGCTCCATCTTGTTGACGACACGGTCCACCAGCATCACTAGGTAGTTGTAGGCAAACATGGCGATGATGCCTACTATCAGGCCACCCACGGTGGTAATCATTGCTTCGTAGATGCCTCCCGAGAGGAGGGTGATGTCGATGTTGCCGCTACCGGCGTTGGCCATCTCGTAGAACGAGCGTACCATGCCGGTCACCGTGCCGAGGAAGCCCAGCATCGGCGCGCCTCCCGAGATGGTGGCCATCACGGCCAGCCCCTTCTCCAGCTTGGCCACTTCGATGTTGCCCACGTTCTCGATGGCTGTCTGCACATCGTTCATGGGGCGTCCCATGCGGCTGATACCTTTCTCTATCATCCTTGCCGAGGGCGTGTTGAAGGCCCGGCAGTAGGCCAGCGCCGCTTGTATCTCGCCACTGTGGATATAGTCCTTGATGCGGGCCATGAACATGGGGTCTTCCTGTCCGGCCTTGCGGATGATGAAGTTGCGTTCGAACAGGATATAGAAGCAGGCCACTAAGAGCACGGCCAGCACAATCATGATCCAGCCACCCTTCATGGCCATGTCCAGCATGTCCATCTCGGGGGCGGCAACGGGTGTGAGTACCGGGTTGGCGGTAGCCAGTGAGTCGGCCAGTCCGGTGGCCGCTTGCATCAGTAATAGGGTAGCACTCATCAGCGTAAGCAGTTTTTATAGCTTTGGATGGTACGTTCCAGCCCCAAGTAGAGCGCGTCGCTGATAAGCGCGTGCCCGATGGATACCTCGTCCAGCCAAGGGATGTTTTGATGGAAATAACTCAGGTTCTCCAAGCTGAGGTCGTGGCCGGCGTTCAGCCCCAGTCCCAGCTTGCGAGCCGTGGTAGCGGCCTCCACAAAGGGGGCGATGGCTGCCTCCGGGCTTTTGGCGTATCCGGCGGCGTAGGGTTCGGTATAGAGTTCCACCCGGTCGGCTCCGGCCTTGGCGGCATACTCCACCATCACGGGGTCGGCGGCTACGAAGACCGAGGTGCGTACGCCGGCGCTGTTGAACCGGTCGAGGATCTTCGACAGGAACTCCTGGTTCACCACGGTGTCCCAGCCGGCGTTGGAGGTGATTTGCGCCGGCGAGTCGGGCACGAGCGTCACCTGATGAGGCTTCACCTGTAGCACCAGCTCGATAAACTCCGCCGAGGGGTACCCCTCAATGTTAAACTCTGTCTTCAGCACCGGCCGCAGGTTGTACACGTCGGCACGGCGTATATGGCGTTCGTCGGGGCGAGGGTGAACGGTAATGCCGTCAGCACCAAAGCTCTCACAGTCGAGCGCGACCTTTACCACGTCGGGCACGTTGCCGCCCCGCGCATTTCGCAACGTCGCTATCTTGTTGATATTTACACTTAACTTAGTCATTGATTCTCGCTAATAATTGGCGCAAAAGTACGAATATTCTGAGAAGAAGCCTACTTAGGCAAATGCTTTCTTGCTTCTTTTTTGGTAAATTAGAGTAGAAATGCCAAATTTGCAGTCTGATTCAAACAATGCCACTTATGAGATTTGCTATCTTCGGAAATACCTACCAGGCCAAGAAGTCCTCGCACGCCCTCCAGCTGTGCCAGACATTGAAGAGCTTGGGAGCTTATATAAGTATGTGTACCGACTTCTACCAGTTCCTCACCACGGAGCTGGGCATCGCCGTGGAGGTCGACCGCCTGTTCGACGGCGACGACTTCGAGGCCGACATGGTCATCAGCATCGGGGGCGACGGTACCTTCCTGAAAGCGGCCCGCCGGGCGGGTCGTAAGGACATCCCCATCCTCGGCATCAACACCGGCAGGCTGGGCTTCCTGGCCGACATCTCCCCCGAAGAGATGACGGACACCTTCCGTGAGATATACGCCGGCAAGTACAGTGTGGAAGAGCGCAGCGTGCTACGCCTCTACTGCGACAATGAGCAATTCAGCGAGTCGCCCTACGCCCTCAACGAGATAGCGGTGCTCAAGCACGACAGCTCCTCGATGATCAGCATCCACACCACCATCAACGGCGCTTACCTCAACACCTACCAGGCCGACGGGCTGGTGATAGCCACCCCCACCGGTTCTACGGCTTACTCCCTCAGCGTGGGCGGCCCCATCATCGTGCCGCAGTCCAACAGCATCGTCATCACCCCCGTAGCGCCACATAGCCTCAACGTACGGCCCATCGTCATCCGCGACGACTGGGAGGTGGCGCTCCACGTGGAGAGCCGTAGCCATAACTTCCTCATCGCCGTAGACGGTAGCAGCGAGAGTTGCAAGGATAGCACCCGCCTCACCATCCGCAAGGCCGACTACTGCATCAAGGTCGTGAAGCGTTTCAACCACGGCTTCTTCGACACCCTTCGCAGCAAGATGATGTGGGGAGCCGACGGGAGGCAGTAGCGTGTAGGGACTCTGGGCACGATAGCCGGAAATGACAAGAGGCTGTATCATTACTTCCCGAATGATACAGCCTCTTTTTGTCAGTAAGCGGCAACCGCTTCCTTAATAAATCCAGCCCGGCGTCTTCGTCAGTGCGGGATTCTTCTCTATCTCGGTAGCGGGAACGGGGAAGATGCTAAAGTCGTTGTTGCCCGACCACATCACCTTGCCGTTACCATTGCTCTGCTGCCCGTTGCAAGTATGTGCGGCAGGTTCGTAACCCATATAGGTCGAATACTTCGTTTCGCGCAGCGTGCCCCAACGCAGTTCTTCGTAGAAGTCTATGCCTTCGTTCACAAACTCACGGCGCGACTCATTACGAATCTTCTCCAAGGCATCTTCCTTGTTGGCAAACGTGTACGCAGGCATCTCTACCGACGTGCGTCCGCGTACGAGGTTCACCAATTGGGCGGCTCCGGCCAGGTCGTCCTGCTGTGCCAAGGCCTCTGCCCACATCAGCAGCACATAAGCATAGCGGATGAGCGGCTCGTCCAATGCCGCATTGTCGATGAACTCGCATTGGTACCCCTCCATCACGAACTTGCGATGGCGGAAGGCAAACTCGGCTTCGCCCGTGCCATCCTGCCGCAGATCGTAAGGCGAGGAGATGCCCATGGCCTCCTGCGACTTCACCGTCTGGTTGGTACCGCCTACCGGCCACCGGTAGATATATGGCACCGGTGTGTTGTTGCCGGCTTTGTACAGGTCGGCGTCGGCTCCCTTGTAAGGCTCCCCGTAGGGGACGATGACATTGGCGTAGAAACGCGGGTCCCTGTCCTTCCAGGCAGCCTGCAGACGTGCTTCGTTGCCTTCGGGCAGGTACTGGTCCTTGGTTGCCAGGTTCTTCAGCTTCTCGTCAATCTTCTTCGCCATGTCAGCGCTTACAATGTCCTGTCCGTTGGCCTGCTTGTCGCGCAGGTAATAGACCAAACGGTCCTTGACCGGCGTGGCGAAGTAGCCCGGAATCACTTGCTCCCAGTCGAAGGCTGTGCCATCCTTGTATTCGTACAAATCGACGATGGCAGGTGATACCGCATATTGCGAATAGCCGGTAGCACCGTTTTGGTCGCCGACCGAGCGTGTCCCGGCCCGTCGTTGCATAGACGAGCCATAGCCGTCTTTCGAGATGTTCTGGAGCGAGAAAATCATCTCTACGCAGCCCTCGTTAGCTTCGGTGAACATCTGCTGGTATCCCCCTTGATAGAGGTCGTAGCCGCAGCCTTTCACCTTCGAGAAGTCGTCGGCTGCCTTTTGCAGGAACGCTTTGTCGATGGTCGTACTCTCCACCTTGCCACTGCTGTTCTTGTAGTTGTAGACAGCCCCTTGCATCAAGTAAGCCCTGCCGCGCAAAGCGTAAGCCGCTCCGCGTGAGGCCCGTCCTCTCTCTCCGTAGTGGTCGGGGAAATCCGGCTCGTTGATGCAGTCGGTAAGGTCCTGTACGATTTGTGCCCATACATCTGCCTCGGGCGACTGTGTCTTGGTGTAGCCTTCCACCGTCTGTACCGGCTCGGTATAGAGGGGCACCCCCAGGCCATAGCGGCCATACAGCTCATTGAGGCGCATATAGAAATAGGCACGCATAAACTTCGATTCGCTGAGCAGGCGCTTGCGTGTAGGCTCATCTACGGCTGCGTCGCCGGACTTGCTCAGGTGGGCAATGGCATCGTTGGCACGGTGCACCCCTTCGAAGAGCCGTTTCCACATATCGGAGAAGAAGCTGTCGCCCGAGCCTGCCGTACCGTTCAGGTAAGGGATGGAGCGATAGGCCTCGCCCGTCATGCCGAGACATTCAAAAGGCACCACGTTGAGTCCGTAAGAGCTGGAGCCGTACACGCCCCAGTTGCGCATGGCGGCATAGATACCTGCCACGCCTTGATTGGTCAGCTCGGGGCTGCTCCACATATTGCCCGACGCTACTTTGTCGTAAGGAGTCGTATCCAGGACGTCGCACGCTTGTACTCCGCCAAGCGCTGCCACCAACAGGCAAGTCTTTATAATTCGTTTCATATCTGTTCTTAAAGTAAAAGAGGGTTAGAAAGTAATGTTGATGCCTCCCGAGAAGATACGCGGGATGGGATAGGCTTGGAACCCACTACCGCCTATTTCCGGGTCTACGCCCGGGAATTTGGTGATGGTCAGCAGGTTCTCGCCCGACACGAAGAGGCGGAGCTGGTTGATGAACGCCTTCTGCGTGATGGCCTTGGGCAGCGTGTATCCTATCTGTAGGGCCTTCAGCTTGATGTAGGAAGCGTTGTAGAGTTCCGAACCGTTGGAACGGTGCGCGGCGCTGATGTTGCCAATGCGCATATAGGGCGCATGGATATTGGCATTGGGGTCGGTGGCAGGGTCGTAGTTGGGGTCGGTAGCCGCCTTCTGCGGGTCGCTGAAATAGTAGATGTCGCGGGCGTTGCGGGCAACGATGGTGCCCTCCTGCCAGTTGGCGCTACTCATGTTGTTGAACCCTCGCTCGTAGATGTAATAGTACATACCAGCGTTGCCGGCCCACGTCATGTTCAGGTCGAACCCTTTCCATGCCGCGGAGATGTTGATGCCATAGGTGTACTTGGGGGTCGACGATTTGCCGGTAAAGATACGGTCGCTGTCGTTGCTGCCGTACAGCCCGTCGCCATTCACGTCGGCGTAGACCGTCTCACCGTACCATAAGCCGCCACCTTGTCCCACGCTTTGGTTGTTAAAGTCGTACACGGCCTTGCCGTTGGCATCCTTATAGGCCAACATGGCGCGTACCCAGTCAAGGTCGGCTTTGGTACGAATCATGCCATCGCGCGGACCACCATGGGGGTCGGGAGTCACGCCATCGGGCAGGTAGATGTTGCCATTGCCGTTGTGGCGTTGCCAGATGTAGTACTCGTCGAAGGTGTGTCCCTCTACCCGCACCGTGTTGCCACTGATGTCGGCCACGTCGCCTCGGTTGGTCACCCACGTGCGGTTGCCGTTGGCGTCGGTTTCCCATCCTTCTTTGTATTTGCCTTTGTACTTCACGATGCTGTTCTTGTTGAAACCGAAGTTGGCACTCACGCTGTATTGGAAGTCCTTGATGTGGTCGCTCCACGTGAGCGTGAACTCCAGCCCGCTGTTTCGCATGTCCGACGTATTGGTGGTGGGCGACGAAATGGTACCCATGGTGAGGTAGACCGAAGGCGAGGCCAAGATGCCCTTTGTGGTACGCGAGTAGTAATCGGCCTCCAATGACAAGCGGTTATCGAAGAGTCCGACGTCCAGCCCTATGTCGGCCGATGAGACAGACTCCCAATGCAGGTAAGGGTTGGCTATTTTGCTCTGTCGCAAGCCGTCGTACACATTCCCGTCGAAAGAGTAGTTCACGCCGCTATAAGAGGCTTGCCATTCGTAGTAGCCCGAGGTGGTGTTTCCCAGCTTTCCCCACGAGGCGCGCAGTTTCAGGTTGGAGAGCACGTCCTTCACCGGTTTCATAAAGGCCTCTTCGCTGATGCGCCAAGCGGCCGAGAAAGAGGGGAAAGTACCCCAGCGATAATCGGGGCCGAAGCGTGACGAGCCGTCGCGACGGAAATTGGCCTCCAACAGGTAACGTTGCTTATAAGCGTAGTTCACACGGCCGAAGTACGACACCACTGCGTAGTCCTGCTGTGCGGTCCCGCCCACCGTAGGGTCTTGCTTGTCTACCGCGGCGGTAAAGTCGGGCAGCCCAAGGTCGAGCAGTCCGGTACGGGTGGCGTTAAAGCCTTTCACGTTCCAGTAGTAGCGTTCGGCGCCCAGCAATACGGAGAAGTCGTGTGCGCCGATGGTCTTCATGTAGTTGACGGTACCCGTCATGGTATTGTTCTGGTAGCGGGTCGTGCCACGTGTGGTGGTGGCGGTGCTACTGCTCACACCCGGATAGAGTTCGCCGGTGCGGAAGTTCTGCTTATCTATCTTGCGGCTGTACGTCTCCTGCTCCTGGAAGAGCGTCTGATAGTTGTAACGCAAGTCCACCGACAAACCCTTGAGGGGAGTGATGCCGGCATACCAGGTGGTGTTGAGGCGGGTGTCGTCGTAATGTCCGCCCGTGGTGAGCACCGAGGCCAGCAGGTTGTTAGTCGACGAGCCATCTACGGCAACGCCGTACATCCCGTCGTGAACGGGTGTCGTGGCCGGCGTATTCTGGAACATATAGCTGAGGCTGGTGCTGCCCGGCTCCCGTTTTTGGAACGTGGCGTACGTCTGCGTGCCGAGTTTGAGGAACTTGGTGATATTTGTCTCCAGGTTGACGCGACCCGAGTACTTCTGTATGCCGGTGTTCTCCAACATGCCAGGGTTGTCGAGGTAGCCAAATGACATCAAGTAGGAGGAGTTCTCGGTAGCGCCCGATACGGAGACGTTGTGTTTCTGTTGCCAGCTCGACGGGAAGAGGTAGTCGACCCATTGTGTGCGGGGATAGGCCAAGTAGTTGGGCACTCCGTAAGGGTTGTCGGTGGCGTTGGGATCCTTGGCCAGCCCCTCCCGCCATTCGTCGATGTCCGCTTGGGGGTACTTGGTGGCGGCGTCCCACTTGGTGTTGGTGTACCAGCGGTTGGCCATCTCCATGTATTCCGCATAGTTATCCTCGAAACGGAAAGCCTTGCCGCTCATCTTCGTGCCCGATACTATGCCGGTATAGGTCACCTTCGCCTTCTCACCTTTCCGTCCCTTCTTCGTGGTGATGAGCACCACGCCATTGGCTCCACGCGAGCCGTAGATAGCGGCGCTGGCCGCGTCTTTCAGAAACGAGATGCTGGCTACGTCGTCGCTGTTCACCGAGCTAAGGCTGGCTTCCGAACCATCGACGATGACCAGTGGCGAACGATAGTCACCGCTGAACGTGCCGATGCCACGGATGCGGATGCTCGCCTCATCATCGCCCGGCTTGCCTGAACTTTGGCGTACGGTGACGCCCGATGCCAAGCCCGAGAGTGAGCTGGACAAGTTGGTCGTAGCGCGACTTTCCAGTTTGTCGGCCTTTACGGTGGCCACAGCACCGGTCAGGTTTACTTTCTTCTGTACGCCGTAGCCCACTACCACCACTTCGTCTATCTGCTGGCTGTCCGACTTGAGCGTCACTGTTATTTGTTCCTTGTCGCCTACAGTAATCTCCTGCTTCTCGTATCCTATATAAGTGATTACAAGCACAGCTCCTGCCGGAACCTTTTCGATGCGGACCACGCCATTGAGGTCGGTAATGCCACCAATGGATGTTCCTTTTACTACTACGTTGGCCCCTATCACAGGACCTAACTCATCATGTACCGTACATGTTACGGTTCGTCCCGTCTGTGCGGGCACCACTACGCCTACCGGCGCCTTTTCGGCCGATGCGTGAGCGGCTGTTGTCGGCATCGAGCCGGCAAGCAGGCACGAAGCGACTAAAAGGCCGTTCTTGAGAAACAAAGGTCTTTTCCTTTTCATATTCTATTAAATTGGTTAAATGGGAAGTGCTGTATTTGTGGCGCAAAAAGCATTGGATGCGACGGAAACGTCGCATGGACATAGAAGGCGTATCACGATATGCGTTCCTTAGTAATAGACTCATACTCTTTATCTCTCCAATATTCACTTTGCGGAGCAAAGATGCGGAATTGATTTCTTTTAAGCAAGAATAACGTTGTGTTTAACAATTGTGCGATGGGGGTGGGGAATGGCTTTTGGGCGCATGCCCATCGGCGTTCACGCGCATGCCCATCCGCTCGTGGGCGCATGCCCATCCGCGGACGGGCGGATGGGCATGCGCCCATTCCTCATTCTTCAACTACCCAATGCAACATTCTGTGTAGACGATGGATTTTGATGCGGTTGCCCTGCTTTTTTATCCTCATCGTTTGGTGGGCAAGCATAAGCTGCCTATCTTTGTAGGAGTAATTACTTAATAGGTTGAAAAGTATGCAAGCAGCCATCACCATCCCGTACGCCATCGCCGACTTTGCAGAGTTGCGTGAGCGTGGCTTCTACTATGTGGACAAGACGAAGTATATCCCTCTTCTGGAGAAATATAAAGCACCGGTCTTCCTGCGTCCCCGCCGGTTCGGTAAGAGCCTACTGGTCTCCACCTTGGCATACTACTACGACATCAACGAGGCCGACCGCTTCGAGAGCCTCTTTGGTGGAACGTATATCGGCAGTCACCCCACGGCCGAGCATAATAAATATATGGTGTTGCGGTTCGACTTCTCCACCTTGTCGATGGCCGACAACATGGAAGAACTGGCGGCGAGCTTCAACGACATGACGTGCCCCGTCATCGCCAATTTTGCTTATGAGTATCGCGACCTCCTCACGGACTTCGAGTTCCGAAACACGCAAGTTGCCTCCAAAATGCTTGATGAGATATTAAGTAGGGTGCGCAGCCGCAAGTTGCCTCCCCTCTATATCCTCATCGACGAGTACGACAACTTCACCAACCAGTTGCTCACCGCCTACAAGGACTCGCTCTACGAGCTGGTGACCACGAAGGACAGTTTCCTGCGCACTTTCTTTAAATCCATCAAGGCTGGCTTGGGACAGGGAAGCGTCCGCACCTGCTTCTGCATGGGCGTGCTGCCCGTCACCATGGACGACCTGACAAGCGGCTACAACGTGGCCG